>JAHQVP010000328.1 GCA_019634275.1 Saprospiraceae bacterium | reverse complement strand
CTGCAATTTATTTTGCGATGTGCTCGTGGACATATTTCGCAATTTTCTCAAAAATAGAACACTAAAAAAGGCATTTACTCCAATAACCACATTCGTGTCGTGATTTCATTCGGACCCTGTCTTGAAATGGCAGCTTCCAAACTTGCGCCATTTAGCACTTGTTCGTTATCGGGATATTGAATGCGTACCGGCAGGTTTGGTAGGATCGCATCCGGTCCAGGTGTAAGTTGAGGCAATCCTGTTCTTCTCCAGTCAAACCATGCCTCTAGTCCAACCATAAAGAGTGATAACCATTTTTGCTTTGCAATGAGTTCAAGTTTGCCCTCCTCCGAACCATTGTAAGAGACTCCCGGCTGTTGATAGTATGATTGATCCACGATGGTTCCATAATATTCCATGACGGTTTCTATTCCTTTGAGATAATGAGATTCAGCTCCTTGTGTTCCACCAGCTACATACCCTTTTTCCATAGCTTCGGCGAGCAGGAAGTGTACTTCAGCGGCATGTATGAGCATCATGTCTACCCCGTCAGGTTCCTCACGAAACCGGAATCCCAACCGAGATTGATTCTTTGCGCCACCATTGTAGTTAGAGGCATTGTCCTCAGACAACCCGTTTGGTACACCAATAAATTCTCCGGGCATATCTGGATTATCCACTGGGCGATAGAGAACAGCAAGCCTTGGGTCATTAATTGACTTTAGTGCTTTTTCAGCAGTTTCACTCATTCTCTTTTCGTCAAATGATCCTACCCTTGCAGTGTGCAAGGGCCAGCGATTGGGACCACTTGATAAGTAGTCAATTTTGGCATTGTCAGCATTGCTGCTTAGCAATTGCCCCTGGTCCGCAAGCTGTTGAAGCAGACCGGCTCCATCAATGCCGAGTTCCTCCCACTTTTTTTCCAAGCGCATGATGTAGCGTAAGCGCAGTGAATGAGCAAGTTTTTTCCATTTGGTTGCGTCACCTCCGTACATGATGTCACCATCAAGCAGGTCTTGATCATTCAATAGTGTGGCTCCTGTCTCAAGATCATCTAGAATCTGTCGGTAAATGTCCTTTTGCATGGAATAACTGGGTTCGGCAATGAACTGTTCTTTACCCTGTAGTGCTTCAGAATACGGAATATCTCCATACATGTCGGTTAGCATCGAGAAGATCCATGACTTTAAAATCAGTGCTGTCCCCTGCATGTTCCTATTTGATCTGATTTCCCCAATGCGCTGAAGATTTTGCGCGTCTCTCAGATTACGATAAAATAAATTCCAAGTACCTTCATATGTTCCCCAATTATAGATGTCATTTCCTGTGAAATTATTGGTTGCCACCAATTGGACCACAATGTTCCCCAGTCCCCAAGAGAGGTCGGATGTGACTTCGTTTCCAACTTCGTATAGAATCTTGGGAAGGATAAGCGCAGGGTTGGCCTGATCGGCTGTTGGTGCATTTGGGTTTTCATTGATTGCTTCAAAGTCTTGGTCACACGAAATGAGGGCCAATAGGAAAAGGAACGATATTAGATTTTTCATAGTGTACTAGTTAAGTCAAACAAGAGATTCTAGAACTGAGCATTGAGATTGATGCCAAAGCTTCGGGTGGATGGAGTTGCCATATCCTCGACTCCAGGTACTTGATTGTTCCCATTGAAGGAGAATACTTCAGGGTCGAAATGTGGGTTTTCCGTCCATAGCAGTAAGTTTCTGCCGACGAGAGAGATCGATAGCGATTGTGCTCTTACTTTTTGTGCAATGTTTGATGGTAATTTATATCCAATTTTTACTTCGCGTAGCTTAAGGAATGAAGCATCATACATGCCGACCTGTTCGTTGCCTCGATTAAAATGAGACCAGAAGAAATCTCTTGCAGACATTGGCACATCATTGGTCACATAGGTAGTCTGGTCTCCTGTTACGACCGCTTTGACCCCAGGACGATCCAATTCCTTGACTCCTTCGATGCGCGTTTGGCCGCCGATAAAGGTGGTTGTTTCACGATCCAGCTGAGCGGTTTCCTCCATCATTCCTGATGTTCCTCCGATGAGCAGTGTCCTGGACTTTACCACACCACCTTGTCTCCAATCCAATAGAAATCCTAGGCTTAGATTCTTGTAGCGGATTGAATTATACATTCCTAGCGAAAAATCCGGATTGTAGTTCCCCAGTTTGCGCAGATTGGGATCCCTCACGGGTTGCCCATTGTCTGCATTATAGAGTACAGCATAATCATCTTTGATCTCCTCTATGTCGGAAATCTCCAATTGTTGGTTTGTTGCGGGGTCAATCATCACGAATCCTGTCCCATAAACATCTCCCATTCTCCCCCCAACTTTAGCAAGTACTTGTAGGTAATTGCTCGCGATCTGATAGGTCTCTAAACCCTCTGCGAGTTCTTTGACTTGACTACGTGCACGGGTGAAATTCAGGTCAACATCCCATCGAAAATTAGTTTTTCGAATCGGATTTAGTCGCACGAGGGCCTCTATGCCCTGACTGTTGATTTTTCCTGCATTGATAAATACAGATCCAAATCCCGAGGCCTGGGATATCGGAATCTGCAATATTTGATTTATCGTGTTGGTATTGTAGTAGGAGAGATCTACTCCAATCCTGCCGTCGATAAATCGCAAATCAGCCCCAAGTTCAAACGTGGAAGCTCGTTCAGGAAGCAGATTCGCATTTGCCAGGGTATTGCTTTCTGTCCCCAACAGTTGGGTTCCATATGGAGTAGTAAGGAAGTCAAAGTAGCTCTGTAAACTATATGGATCGGTGTCGTTTCCGACCTGTCCCCAGCCCGCACGAAACTTTAGAAAGGTAGTGGACGGTAAATCAAGAAATTCGCTAGCAATTATTGACACAGATGCAGAAGGATAAAAGTAGGATCTGTTTTCTGCCGGTAGTGTGGACGCCCAATCGTTTCGTGCTGCGAGATCCAAATAGATGCTGTTGTTGTACCCTAGAGAAATCGCTCCATATAGGGAATTAATCCTTTCCTTACTGTTGAACTGGTCATTGGCCAAGGCAATCGCCGAATTATTAAAATTGTAGATTCCTGGAATTGCCAACTCATTCGCTGCGGTCATATGGTACCGATTGGTCTGGGTCATTTGATTACCGCCGATACTTGCCTGTAGGGACAGGACGCGTGATAAGTCGGGTTTATTATACTGAAGCAAGAAGTCTGAATTCCTCTCCTGGAAAAATACTTTGTCTTCGCGGTATTGACCTTGAGGAAAACGTTGTGAAGACCACGCTCTTTTACCTACGCGCAAGTCATTGAAAAGGTCGGTGCCGGTGCGCAGAAGAAGACTAAGTTCATCCGTGAGTTGATAAGTCGCATTGATGTTGCCAAAAATACGGTCTTTATTAAAAGCATTGGTATTTTCGTATAAGGTGAAGTACGGATTATCGTGCCAATTATAATTGTAATTGAATTGCTGAACATTTTCGAATCCTTTTTGCCAGTAGCTCTCAAGCGAAGACATCGGAATATGACGCCCGAACCAGACCCATAAATACATGATGTTTTCAGTCCCGTAGGAATTATTTGCCCGGTTGTCACTGGAAGAATTTATATAGTTTAGATTGGCATTAATGGTTAGGCGGTCATTTAGAAATCTCTGTGACGCGTCAAATCCAATATTATTACGCTTTAAATTTGTGTTGGGAAGTATTCCGTCTGAATTTAGATTTGTATAGGACAATCTAAAATTTCGATTTTTATCTCCTCCATAGATTGCTATGTTGTTGCTTGTCGTTAAACCCGTTTCGAAGAAATCGTTGATGTTTTCAGGTTGTGGAGACCATGGCAGTTCTTCATATTGTGTTTGGTCTGAATAGTCAGATGGCCTGCGGAGAAAGTCTCCTGCTCGTATTCCTTCTGGCCCTGTCGAATGATGCATCACCATCATTCTTCCATCTAGTGCAGGCCCCCAACTCTCATCGATGTTGTCGTTTGTGCCTGATCCGAAACCATCAACAAATTCAAAGTTGAAGCCAGCTCCCTGACCATATTTGTTTTGATATTTTGGTACTCGCAGAGGGGTCTCTAAGGTGGTGGAGGAATTGAAGGAGACCCCAAGACCTTTCGTATCTTGACCAGTCTTGGTCGTAATCAATATCACGCCATTTGCCGCTCTGGAACCGTACAATGCCGTGGCATTGGCTCCTTTAAGGACGGTGATGGTTTCGATGTCATCTGGATTTACCTCAGCTGCACCATTCCCATAGTCGGCCTCTAGATTGCCTTGCTGTCTGCCGTTGCTTCCGGTTGCATTGCTAATAGGAGTGCCATTAACCACAAAGAGTGGTTGGTTGTTGCCAGATAGCGAAGATTCTCCGCGGATGACAATACGTGCACTCGATCCTACGCCGGATCCGCCTTGAATGATATTGACTCCTGCCATGCGGCCACTTAGGCTATTGATTAGGTTGGGTTCTCGAGCTTGCGTCAGTTGATTTCCGGAAATCTCCTGGATGCCATAGCCAAGCGCCTTGGTCTCTCTCTCAATCCCTAGCGCTGTGACCGCCACTTCAGATAGCTCAAATGCAGATGCAAACATGAGTACAGTCATATCTGTTCCAGAGGAAGCCAGCATTTCTACGGTATTGTAACCTAGATAAGTGAACGATAGAATGTCTTTCGAGGAAATGTCAGGCAAGGTAAAGGACCCATCTACATCTGTCGTAGTACCAATGTTGGAATCCTTGACGCTGACATTGACCCCAATCAAGGGTTCGTTGGTGTCCCCATCTAAGATGGTTCCATTGATAACTTGAGCGTGTAAACCATTAGTGATCAGAAGCCAAGGAAGAAATATTTTCAATAAATGTGTGGAGAATCGAATCGATTGTTTCATGCTGTTCCTTTGTGATTTTAAATGGAAGTGAATACATCCGCAAATTTCTAAGACATGTTTCTCTATCGATGAAATATCACATTAATTAGATTATAATATTTTTTAATGCCACTGCTCGTTCTTTACTGTTTTTTTACTTTTGCTCAATATTTTTTCAAAATATAGGGCAGTCAGCAGAACAAGAGTAAGGATAATGGAGGATCCGTATTTACCCACATTGCCGACGAACAAAATCCATTCCATAGAAAGACTAAATAAATTTTTTAACAAGAGGATTACTGAGGACACCAGATAGCCAAAGGCATCAGCCAAGTAAATTAAAAAACCAATAGTTCCTGTTTCTTTAAAGAGTGCAAACAAACGTTCATAGAAAAAACCATTGAGGGGTACGTAACCTAGATATAGGCCCAAGCCCAGCAGTATCATCCACCACGTACCTGTCATGTATCCTGCTTGAAAGAGTGTGGTGGAGCCAAGCATCATTAAAGCACCAGCTGCCATTAATAGAAAGTACAGTCGGAGGGCCTTAATGTTAGAAGCTAGTCTGTAGGTGGATCCTATGAGCAGAAGGACTCCAATGGCGATTGGGGTTTCTGACAGAAAATAGATGGAGATGTGCTCTTCCATATGTAGTTCAGACCATATTTCTGCTGAGAAATTGTCTCGGAGGTCACGGATAATGGTGAGGAGGCCATATGTCAGGATGAGCATTGCAATTCCTGGTGCATACTTCTTTAAGAATATTCTCCTCTCCTTCTTACTCATGGCCTTTCTTTTTGATCTAAGCGCTACATCCGCATCGGTGGGAGGTGGTATATTTTGAAGAAAGTACGCCATAAGAATAATAAGCGGTAGGAACAGACACCCCGCAGTAGCGGGCATCCAGTTTTCAGCCACACCGCATCTTACCAGTAGAAATTTCCCGAAGCTTCGGGTAGCACCACCGGCCAGGATGAAGCTTAAACATAAGATTGCAGCCATGATTTCCGTGCCTTGTCTTCCCTCCAGGTAGGCAAATACTAGACCCCATATCATGCCTAGGGATAGTCCATTTATAAATAATGCTATGGGGCCAAACTCGGCAGGAAATATGGCGAAGCATACCAGAGCCACTTGTGCTGAGGTTGTCAAGCCAATAATGAGGCTGGTCCTGGATGATACATGGTGTTCGGAAATCACTTTGATTCCAAGCCACTTGGCCAATGCATATCCGAATACCTGTGAAATAATCAGTGTGATCTTGTACTCTAGTCCCAGAATGGTCATTTCCGAAAACGCAGCAACTGTAAAGGGCTTTCTCAGGCCATACATAGCAAAATATAGAAGAAAGGATGCAAGGCCAGCTGTGACAAATAGTACGAAGGGGGAGGCATTTTTTAGATTTCGCTTGAGCATTTATGCACTTCTTTCAACGGAAGGTACTGGGCAGCTCTTTCCTACATGTATGATCATTGATACCAATGTGTTAAGCTCCAGAACGTAATTTCGGAGTTTAGAAAGCGATTGTCATGAGATGGCCTGTGGGCGTTTGACTTGTGCATCAGTCGAGAGTTAACATTGAGGTGACAAAAAGGTGTTGTTTTGTTTTTGCTGAGAGATCCGCCTAAAGCGCGAAAATTTGGAAATTTCCCAGGGGAATAAGATGATGGATAAAGATCACTATGATGTACTCGTAATTGGTGCAGGAGTGCTAGGCATTTTTGCTGCTTATCATGCCTTGGCCAGGGGACTAAGAGTGGCTCTGATGGAAAAGGACAGGCAACCGCAAGGTGCCTCAGTTCGGAATTTTGGTCAGATTGTGCCTTCTGGACTGAGCCAGCAATGGCGTAAACATGGAATAAATACGTTGGAGATCTTCGACGATCTGGCTAAGACAGGTCACTTTTCAATATATAAACATGGATCGACCTATATCTCAAATAGGAAAGGAGAAACGCAGTTATTATACGAACGTCATGAGCTGGATCATCATGATGGCTATAATTCTGAGATGTTGTCTGCGAGGCAAGTATTGGATCTGTATCCATGTCTAAGAAGTGAGTACACCATGGCTGGCCTACGGTATGAAAGGGAGTATAGTGTGTCTCCATATGCTTTTATGAATGAGCTCCTCGCGTACATGCAGGAGCAATTGGGACTGCAGTTCTTTCCAGGATGCCTTTGCAACGATATTCAACCCGGTCCTTTGCGTAAACTAAAAGCAAGTAGCACGAGAGGACAGATGTGGTTGGCCGATAGGATAGTGATTTGCTGCGGTGTTAATTATCAGTTGCTTTTTCCTGAGCACTATGATGGCAATGAGATTAAAGTCTGCAAGTTGCAAATGTTGCAAACTGCGCGTCAGACTAAATACAGCATCCGTGGTAATCTTCTGACTGGACGCACGATTCGACGATACGAATGTTTTGAGGAATGTCCATCTTTTAGATCCGCGACTGTGGCCTGTGAAGCAGACAAGGCTTCCGCATTGGGAATTCACATATTGTTGAAGCAAATGCCTACCGGTGAGGTAATACTTGGCGATGCACATCAATATGTCGATTATGATGGGGATGAAGCTTTTGATTTTAGGATTGATCAGCAGATTAATGACCTTATTGTCAGGCTTTCAAAGGAAATTATTTATCTGGATACTTGGAGGATAGCAAATACATGGACTGGCTTTTATAGCCAGACTGCTCTTCCTGAAGGCATTCTTGACTTTCAGAATGAGACAGGCGTCTACTTTGTCAATGCAATAGGTGGAAAGGGCATGTCGGCTGGTCCTGGATACATGAAGTCTTTTATCACGAAACTGTTTGCATAATGTTCAGAATGATAGTATTTGATATGGCCGGAACAGCCATTAGCGAAGGAAATATAGTGTACAAGACGCTGCACGCATGCATCAATCAGGGGGGATTTGACATTGATTTAGATGCGGTCCTGCGTATTGGTGCTGGCAAGGAGAAATGGAAAGCCATTGACGATATTGTTGCATACATTCGTGGATATAGAAGCAAGAGTATAACAGATTCACTCTATAGCAATTTTAGAGATGACTTAGGCGCAGCTTATGAGCATGCCACTGTAGTACCAATGCCAGGAATGGCGGAACTTATCCGATTTCTAAGACAACACAATATTCGCATTGCACTAAATACCGGATATGATCATCCGACCGCCAAATTGCTATTGAATAAAATAGGTTGGAAGCTCAATACCCACTATGATGATTTAATAACCTCCTCACATGTCGACCATGGCAGACCTGCTCCAGATATGATCAATTTGGCATGCACTCATGCAGAGATTAACGATAAAACCTACGTGGCGAAGATAGGGGATTCTCGCATTGATATTGAAGAAGGGAAAAATGCAGGTTGTGGATTGGTGGTGGGCATCACAACAGGTGCTCAAACTCGCGAACTCCTGGATAAAGGGGAGCCTGATCTCATTGTTGATTCGATGAAACAATTTCATGAGTATTTGGAGAAGCAGCTAGACGCATTTAGCGAGTTTTAACCCACCCTAGGGACACGATCAGTGGATAGTGATCCGATCCGATGTCCGGTCCAATCTCACGATGGACAACCTGAAGTCCGTCGGTAATCCAGGCATGATCTATACTCAACCGTATGCCCGGTACTCTACTCTGCCAGGAAGTTTGCCACCCGAAACCCAGTCGTGAGTCGCGAAAAGAACTGTTTCTAAGGGCATGGCGATAACCGGCAGCGAAACTGGAACTGTTGAAGTCACCGATCACAATCGTTTCTTGCGCTGTCGGCAACTCCAGGTTTACGAGTTCTTTAAGAAAAGCATTGCGCTGCCGGAAACGAGTGGGCCAAAAAGGAGGAACTGGATGGATCCCTATGATCCCTAGAGGTTCCGGAAGATTCTGGGAAACTACTGCATGTACGGCCGGGACGCCAAGTATTTTGTCAGCCACAATATCGGAAGTATCAAAGGGAAGCTTGCTGTACAACCCGATGCCGAAAAGGTCTTCTCGGACGCGTTTGATGGTGTGGGGGTGACTGCTCGAAAGTGCTTTGAATGTGTGTTCCCAAGCTTGGTTCAAGTCGCTGGCAACGAAGATGTCGGGATCTTCTTGTCGGATGAGTGCGAGGACGGCATCGTGTTGAAGATTGGATTCCAAGACATTGCAAGACAGAATCTTCAACCGTTCCTCCACCGGTTCTTCTCCAGTGGGAAGGTAGTATTTGACTACTGGCGCCACACAAACTATGGAAAGAGCCCCTGCAGCAATGGCGTACTTTTTCTTATTGAGTAGGACGCCAGCCATGCACAATCCCAACAGCCCCAGGGCATGATAGAGACGAAAGTGGCTGATCAGGTCAAAAACCCAGTAATGGGCCGAAAGGAGTCCCAAGATGAAGGTGATCACCACAGCATAAAAAATCAATACATAGAGCGAGCCAGCAGACTTACTTACCAAGGATCATGATTTACCCCTTTCAACGATCAATAATGATGGGTCCGATATTTTGATCCGTCAATTTTTCCAAAAGGCTGGCCAAATCCTCTTCCTTGTGCGCTTGCCATCGACCCAGGACATTCATCAAGTTGGCATGATGCATCTCAAAGACTTCCTGATGTTGGTCTGCCGGTTTGAAGTCGGCAACGCCGACTGCATCTACCAAATAGCTCAGTTTGCCGTACAGCTTAGCAGGGGTGCGGATCATGTCCTGTCCGGTGCCGGTCTGCATCAGTTGTACCAGCTCGCTCTCCAGATCTACGATGGCACTATCCGCCATGTGGAGGTCTTTTCTAAGTCCCGCTTTATGGCCGGGCAAGATGGCCGATAGGTCTTGCAATTGCCGGCGCACCACTTCCATTTCATTGACGGTAGTGGACAAGGCATCGATGTCGTCCCGGATCGAGGAAAGCAGTGCATACTGAGCAGCAATGTCGGCTTCTGTCCCCTCGGAGTTTGGATCTTTTAGTACGGAAAGACGCTGGGTCTGCATCTGATCTCCAGCCTGCATGACCACCTGATATTGACCCGGAGGAACGATCAAGGAAGTTGCTGGAATGTGTGATGACCGTGTACGTTTTGGAGAGAGGGGATAGGCGGGCATGTGTTGTGGTTTCGTCCGGTACACAATCTTGCGCGTTGGATCACTCTTGAAGTTCCACCATACCCGGTTGATTCCCGCCTTCCCTTTGTGCTTCATGGTCCGGACGGTATCGCCCTGCATGTTCAGGATGGTAAGCGAGATGGAATCTTGTAGCGTCGTATCCAGATGATGAGAGAGCCAGTAGTTGATGGACGCTCCTTCTGGTGGATCCTGACCAAACGAAGGTTCGGGAAAGAACTGCATGGTCATAGAAATGGGACGGAATCGATAGGCATCTTTCGGGGCAAAAAGATGAGCATCAGATTGCATCACGGCATCATCAAATTGCTGTAAAGGGCTGATGTCATCCAGAATATATGCTCCTCGTCCGTAGGTACCGAGCACCAGATCATTGAAATGTTCCGGGATGTCCATCCAGTACATGGGCGTGGGGGGCAGGTTGGTCATGAGAGACTGCCAGTGATTCCCGTCATCCATTGAAAAATATAGCTTGTTTTCGGTGCCCAAATAGAGCAGTCCTGGTCGTACTGGATCTTCCTTGATCATGCGACAATAACTAAGGATGCTGGTGTCAATTCCCGCGGTGATCTTCTGCCAGCTGCGGCCGTAGTTTGTGGTTCGGTATACATAGGGTGCGAAGTCTCCCATTTCATGCGCATCAACGGTCATGTAGGCCGTGGCAGGATCATGCGCCGAGGCTTCTACGTTGCGGACAGCACCGTACTCAGGCATATCCGGAACATTCTTGGTCAGATCCGTCCAACTTTCCCCATGGTTGCGACTCAAATGGATAAGACCATCGTTTGTCCCTGCCCAAAGAACACCGGCGGTCAGCGGCGATTCGTCCAAGGCATAAATCACATTGGCGTATTCCACACCGATATTGTCTCCGGTGAGGCCTCCGGAAAATTGCTGTTTGCTCTTGTCATTTAGCGTCAGATCAGGACTCGCCAGTTCCCAACTTTGCCCACCATTGGTGGTGCGATGTACATGCTGGCTTGCCACGTATACCATGTTGTGATCATGGGGAGAAATCAGGACTGGGAAGGTCCACTGAAAACGGTATTTCACATCCGCAGCTGGACTCCCACCAGTGTATTCTGGCCACACCTCTACCTGTCGAAACTGACCTGTCTTTTCATTAAAGCGCACGACGACTCCGCCCAAGGCACCTCGGCCTGATGCACTTGACCAGACGATATCTGGATCGGTGGGATCAGCGGTGGCAAAACCACTTTCGCCTCCCCCCACGTCGTGCCATTTTCCAGTGGCAATAAAGCCCCCAAAAAAGCCTGCCATCCGGCTGCGGCTGGGCCCCTTCATCGACGGGCCGTCCTGGCGATTGGTCAGCACATTGTAAGGGACCGCGCGGTCCGTGGTGACGTGATAGAGTTGGGCAATGGGCAATTGCACTCGGTGCCAAGATGAACCCCGGTTTTTAGAAATGGAGAGCCCGCCATCGCCGACCACAATTTGACGATTGCCATCGGTGGGGTCGATCCACATTTCATGATGGTCCCAATTAGGAGCCTTGCCAGGTCCAGCGGGCACTGCGGTTTTCCCACCATCTATGCTGCTGGAGTATGGTGCCGCCAAAAAGTAGATTTCGTTAGGGTTATCGGGAGATGCAGCACATCGGGTGTAATAAGCACCACGTCCGGTAAGGTTGCGATCAGAGCTGATCAATGCAAATGATTTGCCTCCATTGTCAGATCGCCATAGCTCACCAGTAGTGGTTTCTTCTCCATTTAAGGGAATGCCGTCGCCCGTTTCGATGAGGGCATACACGCGATTTGGTTGGGCAGGCGTCATGGCCAAGGCAATCTTGCCGATTTCCCCTTCTGGCAGACCGTTGTGTTCCAGTTTCTGCCAGGTGCTTCCTCCATCGGATGATTTATAGATGCCACTACCGGGGCCTCCACTGGTACGTGTCCAGGGACGCATGGACAGTTGCCACATCCCGGCAAATAAAATGCGCGGATTCTTTGGGTCCATGACCAAATCGGAGGCTCCTGTATGTTCGTCCACTTTAAGAACATGTTCCCAGGATTGGCCTCCATCCATGCTGCGGAAGATGCCACGCTCTTCCTGAGGCGTATAGGCATGTCCCAGTGCGGAGGCATACACAATGTCCGCGTTTTGCGGATGCACCACGATTCGACTGATTCTACCACTGTGAGGCAGTCCGACATGGGCCCATGATTCACCCCCATCAGAGGACTTGTACACCCCGTCTCCTAGAGAAACATTGGAGCGAATGAAAGGCTCCCCAGTACCGGCATATACAACTTCAGGATCTGCGGGACTGATGCCAAGAGCACCGATCGCATGGACTTCTTGCTTATCAAAAACCGGCTTCCAGTTGAGTCCACCATCGACGGTTTTCCAGATGCCCCCTGAAGCGGCACCTACGTAGTAGGTCATTTCGTCACCGGGGATTCCTGCCACTGATACGAGGCGATTTCCTACGGGGCCGATGTGTCTAAATTGCAGTTGTTTTAGCTGCTCAACTGGCAGCTCTTGAGCGGTTAGCAGACAGCTCAGCAGCACGAATACACATACGGTTGTTGAAGTAAGGCTTTTCATTGGATTTTTGCTTTTGCTCGAAGGTATCAAAGTGTTCTCGATTTCTACTGACAATCAAGAGCGCTCCATTTGTACCTCCAAATTCACCTCGAGTGATCCCTTTGTACGCGACTTAGGAGGCAAATGCCCTCATGCCTAGCTCATCTTTTTCGAGACAGAGCGTCGTCAGCTTGGCCACTATATTGATCTTCGACAGGGTCTTTTGAACGAATTTTTCGTAAACTCAAGCAACGAAAAACTATACTACTATGGCATACTTAGAACTTATCATTGCAGCTGCAGCTGCTTTTCTCCTTGGTTTCGGATGGTACACGGCCCTCTTCGGAAAGGCGTGGCAAGAAGAGACGGGGTTGACAAGTGAGCAAGCACAATCCAACATGGGAAGGACACACGGTTTGGCCTTTCTGATGATGGTCATCCTGGCATATGCGCTGAACTACATCATTGGATTTCACCCAGTAGAAGAGCAGACCTTTACGCACGGCATGCTTCATGGTGCCATGGCTGCGGCTTTATATGCAGTCCCGGCCGTGGCCATCCACTATTTGTACCAGCGTAAGTCACTGAAGCTCTTCTTGATTGATGGCGTATACGTCATTGCTTTTATGGCATTGATGGGCGGTGTCTTGGCAGCGCTGAAGTTGGGTTGATCTGGAGCTCTCCTCAAGCCATGCTGAGGACATAGCCTGTTTTATGACAAGATCAGGAATGGCTTGTGAGCCATTCCACTGCAATAGACCAGAGTTTGTCTCTCTTGGAGCTGAAAAACTTCATGTGACCGACGTCCGGATATCCCCATTCACGGGGATCGATGGATCGTATTTGAGCGGGAGAATGAGGCAATACGCGCATCATGTCTTTGACATTGGCAAGGTTGGCAATGTTGTCGTCTGTGGCATGCAACCACAGCGATGGCGCCCTTATCGCATCATAGTGGTGTTCTAAGATTTTGGTGCCAAAATCGGTTGCGACATAGCCAGATCCATTACACCACCGGCGCCAATCTGCCCCGACTTGCTTTGGCAGGGGTTCGCCCATCCCGACCCATTGAGAATTGGTTTGACCAAATAAGAAGTTGTTGATCGGGATGTACCAGTTTAGAAAAAAGGCCCCTGCGATTTTGAATGGGTATTGCATATTGCGAATGCTGCCCGAAGAAGCCGCTACGTTAAAGATGGATCGCAAATCAGCGACATTTTCCATGAGCCCGAGCAACTGTCCTCCAGCACTATGCCCCACGAGGTGATACGTGGCGGCAGGAAACTGCTCTTGCAGCACCCGCAGTACGGCAGACATGTCATTTTGCCCCCAGCTGATTAAAGATGGTAAGGGAAATCCTTCCCGGGCATTCATCGATCCTCCGATGCCATGATTGTCGTAGGTAATGACTCCGATGTCATGCTGACATAGGTAGGCCGCAAAAGCTTTGTAGAAGGTCCTACGAATGCCTGTAGCGGGCCCTATAAATACAGCCGTCGAAGCCTTATTGCCACTGGACGGTTGAAAGCTGGTGGCAGCCAGCGTTACTCCGTTATCACATCGTATCTCAAAATCTGTTGCCATGGTACCTACCCTGATCCATTAAGGTACAGCAATTGGGCCGGGTGGTCAGAAGACCATGACATCTCGCACCTCAACCGAACCCCCATACGACAGGGTAGGGCAGCCCTTCGACAAGTGGATGGCTCCTTCAAGGTCATGGGCTTTGACGATGATATAGCCACCGACCATCTCTTTGACTTCCACATAGGGACCATCGGTTACCACTGTTTCTTTGTCTCCTCGCACCACCTTTCCTTGCATGCCCAGTGCATTGGTGGCGACAAACTGCCCTTTCGCCACAATGCCGGCAATCCACTCCTGCCAGACTTTGATTTGAGCTTGCATTTCTTCTGGAGTGGGTCTTTCTACTTGTTCTTCACTGCGGAAGATCATCATGAATTCTTTCATCTTTCTTTTGTTTAGATCACAAATATTGCACTAGTGACGAATGAAGAAGTGAAAATAGGACAAAGAGGAGGTAGAAAATGAGGGATTCAATTTCTTGGACTTCCTGCAGTTATCCAGGAGACCTTATCAGCAGCATAAGACCGTGGCGACGTATGGTCAGTCGGATTGGTAAAAACGAATGGTGGAGATGCACACACTCAGAGGCTCGCATACCAGATAAGCTGCCAGAATATGCGATTTCTGCTTTCTCCTTCCACAAAAGAATCCAATCGGTATTCCAATCCAAGCTCTATCTTGTTTTGATCCGTTATTTCGAACCCCAGCGTCGGGGATAGACGCAATTCCAGATCGTAACTGCCTTCCGTAAAAGATTGCAAATACTCGTTGCCAATTTTCGCATACCATTCTCGGCTGTTGATCGTGTGCCCATTTAGCGGTATTTGGGCTAAGATGCGATAGCGAAATCGGGCTTCAAGCGGCGATCTCTCCGACCAGGTTTGATCGGCCGCGACTCGATGAGAAAGGCGAAAGGCCGTGTATTGGCGAATCAGCGTGTATTGCTGTATCAATCGATTGACCTGCTGCTCCTCCCTGAATCTGAGCATGGCGCCAATGCCCAAGCGATTGCTGAGCTTGATTTTGCGAGAGGCAATGAGGGCAAGATCGGTGAGTGCATGTTCGAGCTGGTCCTGGTTTTCAGTCCGTTGCTGAAACCGCGACTGTACTTTCATGTTGACCCTCCACTGTGCTGTCAATTCGGTATTGAGATTGATGGTCGGCATGACGATATGGTCCACACCGTCCTGTGCATAGAGCGAGGAGGGACACCCAAGGAATACCAGGCAGGCAGCTATGATGCCCTTTTTAAGCACGCTCATTCTTAATTAGTATTCCAGTACATCCGAATTTCCAGGGAGGATGTCATAGCTCTTTAGCCACTCCCCGTGTTGATCAAAGGTCACTTCATAAAGCTGATAGAAGTTGTCCTTTTTGCCTTCCAGAACGATTTCATAACGATGGGGATACGCGAGTCGCACCGGTCCCTTTCCGATCACGTCCCTCACATGGGTAGGATCTTGGTATTGGATTTGAATTTTTCTGAATTTAAAGAAGTCAAATCGCTGCTCCAACTCAGCGGAGATGGCGGATTGAACGACCGTATCCATGCGGTTCCAACGAATGTCGATTTCGATGTCTTGAAAATTGCCAAGGGTGTCAAACTCAATACTATATCGGTGATGATCCGATTTGTTTTTTGCTTCGTATGAGTTGCCCTTGAGGTTTTCCTCATAGTACCATTTGATCTTTCCTCGGAGCGGCAATGCGTTGACCATGTCTACGGCCTTTCTTGGTGCATCCTCTGCTTTTATGTGGTGCTCGATTTCGAATTTACTTTGGGCCAATACTGGATTTGAAGGGAGCGATGCCCCTATGATGATCATCGCGATTGGGATATACAGTTTCATCATCTTGGGTTCAATTTAGAAATTTTAAAAAGGGAATAGGTTATTGAATGGTAGCCCTGCTTTCATGCCTTAGAATATAAGCGCGTGACTGCCGTGCCCGAGCTCTGCGCAGGCTCACCCGACGTTCTTTGCGCCGCCGCATTACGGCTCTTGCCGAGCGTAAGCCCGCTGTCAGTATGCCGGCATAAGAAGGGCCCTGTGTGCTCACGATGACGTCGTTGCCGGGGATGCCCACCGTGACCACTAATTTCTTGATCCCGTTCCGTGGATTCGGCTTAGAGATTGAGGCATGGAAGTAGGAGATGTCATCAAACTTCGATACGAATCGTTCAATTTTTTTCTGCCAAAACAGACGCTTCTTCTCGGAGAGAAGGCTTGTGTTTTCAATCGTAATCATAGTAAAACTATTATTTGTGATAGAATTACAAGTGTAACGATTGAAAACAAAATTGGTTTAAGGAATCGACCGCTTTAATAGCTGCTCATTTGCCGGCTGGATCTAATGGAATGAGACTACAACGGGCAAAGGAGCGTCATCAAACCCAGTGACTACAATACAGGTAGTGTCTTTGCGGACGCAGAATTAAGCACGGCGGGTATTGTGTCCACCAGTCCCCGTCCTGGATGATCCTAGCGAGTTTGTCCCTTCATGCGAACTTCAAAACGTACGCTGCAGTGTTCGAACCAAGCAGAACTCGCTGGCCTATGGCTTGATCACTTTCTTGCCCATCCCGGGCTGTACGATTTCATATTCCTCCTCCGATTTGGCTTTATCTACCAGCTTTTTAACATCCGCGAGCAGCTCCTTCGCATCGAATACGATCCCATCTTTGACCGTATACTTCACGCCTCCCACCCGGACAATTTCATTGTCTTCGGTCAGCTTGATGGCACCGGTGCCATACAGAACCTTCAGGTTCTGCAGGGGATTCTCTTCCACGATCACAAAGTCTGCTTTCTTGCCCACTTCAATGGTCCCGATCTCGTCTTCCATACCCAGGGCCTGAGCTCCATTGAGGGTAGCACTTTGAATGACCTCCAGCGGATGGAATCCAGCTTCTCGCAGCAGTTCCAATTCTCGGATGTAGGCAAAACCATAGAGTTGGAAGATAAAGCCACTGTCCGATCCGGTCGTCACTCTTCCTCCACGGTTTTTGTACTCATTGATAAAGGTCATCCAGAGTTGATAGTTTTTGCGCCAGTCTACTTCCTCTTCGGTACCCCAATAGTGCCAGTATGATCCATGGCTGATCTTGCTCGGAAGGTAGAAGCGCCATAGCGAGGGCATGGTGTAGGTCTCATGCCACTCGAGGCGGCGGGTCCGATGCAGATCTCTGCTGGCCTCGTAGATATTGAACGTTGGATCTATGGTAAAATCCAGATCGATAAGTTGATCCATCACCTTGTTCCAGTGATCGCTGTAGGGTTGTGCGGCTTGCTGCCATAGACGTCCCGCTTCCGAGAATCGATCCTGTTCGTTTTGATAGTTATAGTCAAGTGGATAATGCTGTACTGTCCGATTTTCGAAGAGGGCTTCCGGAAGTCCGTACCAATGCTCCATGGTTGTGAGGCCTGCTTCCGCGGAATTGACTACGTTCCAACGGGCCACATCCAATTGGGCATGATGACACGCCGAACGCAGCCCCAGTTTTTTGTTTTCGTCAAGAGCGGCCGCCATGATGTTGGGGTTAGCGCCAAAAAATTTGATGCCATCAGCCCCTTTGGCTGCATTCTCTCGAACCCAATTTCTCGCATCTTCAGGGGTATTGATGCCATCATAGTTGCCCTGTCCAAAAACCGTATAGGCTTTGATGCGTGGTGCGGTGATTTCGTTGTTTTCGCTACGCTGTTTCTGATCCAGAACCCAATCGAGTCCATTTCCAGCTGACGGATCACGAATCGTGGTGATGCCGTGCGCCATCCATAATTTGAAAACATACTCAGCATCTGCTCCTTGCGCCCGGCCTCCAATATGGCCATGCATATCCACCAGCCCAGGCATCAGATACATGCCTGTGCAGTCCAACTCGTGCCCTCCTTCGGCCAGTTTCGGTCGGCGCTCCTCGTTGATCTCTACGCCGGGATAACCCACCACCTGGATCTTCTTGATGATGTTGTTTTCTACCACGATGTCTACGGGACCTCGTGGGGGCGCACCATTGCCATTGATCAGGGTGATACCTCTGATGATCAATTGGGACCATGGGCCATCTCCACGGAAGCGATCCGGTGCTTTCTGCACTTGGGCATTGGCAAGCGGAAGGACCAGGCATAAAATGAGTGCGAGCAGGGTATGACGTAGCTTCATCGGTATAGCATTTGATGGGAAAGCTACGAAATTGAGTCCGGCGTCCTTACTTACTTTCGTAAATTCCACCTTATGCTACGGATGCAGTATATGAGTCAATTAGATGCCCTGGACGACAGGCTGGCGCTATTCAAAGAAGAGCTGGGCAATTATTCAGAGGCAGAGTTGTCCACTAAACCGGAGGAGAACGTTTGGTCTCCCACAGAATTGGTCTGTCATCTATGTGCCTCCGAACGATTGAGTTTTTCGTATGTCAAGAAGAAGCTGAGTTTTGATCCCAAATTGCCTTCCAACGGCATGAGTGCGGGCATAAGAACATGGCTGCTGAAGCAGACGCTTCGTGCGCCCATCAAAATCACTTCCCCCACCGCCGTAGGGGCCAGTGCTTTCCCCGAGAACCCAACTACGGCCTCCGAATTGGAAACCTGGACCCAGCTGCGATCCGACATCCGTGACTATCTGACCAATGTAGAGGAAAAGTGGTTGGACAAGCTTGTGTACAAGCATCCCTTTGCGGGTAGACTCACACTGGGACAAATGCTCGTTTTCTTTGACGAGCACCTTACTCGACATCAGAAGCAGTTGCGAAATCGGTTGCCTCGCTAGCCTCGCATCGCTCTACTGCTGAATTCGGTCATCGCCCGGCCACTCAGAAGCAAAGTTTGCCCGGGTCACCTGTCATTTCTCTTATATTGCAGTCGATGAAATACGCAATGGATTCTCCCTTGATTGATGAAGTAGGTGTGGCGGAACGCGTGGCACGACTACGAAGTCGCAGCATCAAGAAAGAAGCCAAAGTGGCGGGATTGAAATTGGCGATGAGCATGATCGATCTGACCACCTTGAGCGGACAAGATACCGAGGGAAAAGTCCGGCAGTTGTGTGCCAAGGCCATGCAGATACATGTGGAGCACGAGGGCATTCCACAGGTCGCTGCCGTCTGTGTATATCCCAGTATGATTGGCATTGCCAAGCGAGCACTTGAAGGTTCTGGGATTCCAGTGGCTTCTGTGGCAACGGCTTTTCCAAGCGGCCAGTCGACGCTTCAGGTCAAACTGGATGAGACGGCGTTTGCCGTGGAGGAGGGTGCGGATGAGATTGACATGGTCATTTCAAGAGGACGATTTTTGAGGGGTGAGTACGACTATGTATTCGATGAGATTGCCGCAGTAAAAGAGGCTTGTCGGGACGCCCAT
>JAHQVP010000327.1 GCA_019634275.1 Saprospiraceae bacterium | reverse complement strand
TTGCGCTCAAAATCGGGGGTAAAATTCCTGCAAGAGGAGTGTGAGGCAATGACGGGTGCCTTGGTCAGTTCCATGACTTGATAAAATGTGTTGTCTGATACATGGGATATGTCGACCATGATGCCCACTCGATTCATTTCCGGGACCACGAGACGTCCGAAGTCAGACAGGCCTTGCCATGTGCCGGTAGTGTCATAAGACGAGTCACAAATATGATTGTCCTTGCCATGCGTAAGGGTAATGTACCGAATCCCTCTTTTGTAGAAGTAGGCTACATTAGAAAGGTCGCCTTCGATGGGGGCACCATTCTCCATGCCCATTGGAAGGGAGATCTTCCCGGCTCTAAAGTTGGCTTCTACCTCCGCTGGTGAACCGGCCAAAGCATAAAATTTTGGATGGGCTTCTGTTATGCCATTTACCATGTCAATAAGACTGTCGGCAAACGCTTTGGCACCACCCTTCTCTTGATAAGAGGAGGGAATATAGATGCTCATGAACGGTGCATCAAGCCCCCCCGCTTTCGCCCGTGCATAATCAAAATCACCATCTTCCGTAGATATTGGAATGCCCAAGAATTCTTTCTCGAAGGTGAAGTTGCGCACATTCAACCGATACGGCAGATCAACATGTCCATCAGTAATAATAAATCGCTGTGCCAGTTCGGCCGCCAGTTGCTTTAGGGAATCCTGGTCTTCTGAACGAGCTTCTAAGGAGCTGGAGAACAGAGCAGCGATCAAGAGCATGGTAGAGATATTCGACAATTGCATAAGAAAAGTATATCAAGCTGCAAGCTACTAAAGTTGCCAGAGTCCATCCAGATAGGGCCTCATAGGCACGGATTGGGCATTTACATTGTATTTTTTTACGCTATGTAGATTACACATTATCATATATAAAAGTATGCATATATTTTTGATGTGTAACTAGCACATTGTCAATACATTTACTTTAGGTGACCCCCGTAACATGCAGATAACCAGGCCAATAACGCAACCAATTTCTTTTTGATTTTCACCTCCTATGTTTTTCATTTATACATTAATTGTCTTATACATATAAGATAATTATATGTGTAGCTAGCTTATAATCTTCTAAATAAGGACTTATGAGTTTTTATATATGAAAATCATTTATATATATTTGCTTGAATTACCAAAGTCTTGACAAAATGACGTGTCAAAATAGAATCTACACTTGGCTCCTGGTCGCCACAATGATCAGTCTTTTAACACTAACTCTAAACGCACAAAACTGCGCAGACATCAATGCCGCAGTACTCCCCAATGATTCGATTTCCGTTACCTACGGTGAATTTTATCGGGTGACTCCGTTTACAGCGGATGTGGTCGTTAAGAATCAATGGGGCGGTACGGTATTTAGTGCCAACGGCGTAGCCGATACCGATGCATTGGAATTGTATGCTTGCCCCCTGATTGGCAAGACCTTAAAGGTCGAACTGCGAGTTACAGGCGGTGGCGCATGTCACTCTGAGCTCACCGTTAAGTTGGATGGTGGTCCTGTGGTTATGGGGCGTACCGATACGCTCTGGTGCACCGATCCTGCCGTCACCAGCCATGAAGCCTGGGAAGCTTTAGTGGGTACTCCCACGGCTATTGTTCCCTGTCGGCCGGCAGAGGCAGCAGAATTTGTTGCTGACTGGATCGAGCCCAATGATACCTGTGATCAGGATGTGGCAAAGATCATCTACCGCGAATATGCCGCCTACGACAAAGATGGAAATAGGGGGTCTGCCTTCGATACCATTACCGTCTTCCGCATGCCGACCATCACGGAGATGAACGCAGAGTGTCCGGAAGTCGATACGATGTATTGCGGAATCACGGCGTTTCCCCGAATGGACGGTGATGATGTCGCCGGCTACTACACGGGTCCACGCCTTTACAAATACAATCCAGAAACCATGACCTGCGATACGCTCTGGTTTGTCTACGTTGAAGACGACAATGGAGATGGCTGGTTTAGTGAGGATGAGTTTAAACTGACCAATGACTTTGATGGAACAAAGTGTGGAGTGGTCTTCAAGAGAAAAGTGCACAAGTTCGAGGACGATTGTTCACCTGTATACAAAGTTGATTTGGAAATCAAGCAACTCTGTGCTGGTGCTGCTGGCGATCCAACATGCGATATTAGCGTCTCTCCACTCGAGTAAGTAGCCGATGGTTATTGGAGCTGTTCCTGGTGGTTGTATGACCTTGATACGCTTGTCCCTGAGGTCTCCTGTGTAATCGATGATTTTCATAGACGTGCATGGACAGATCCCAAGTGCGAAGCATTCAATGGGGATGGCCCTTTTGGGTATAATTCATCCGCTTGGAAGCGTACCATCATTGTCCCGGCAGGTGCTCACGATTGCGCCGCTCACACCTATTTGCCCTCGGTAATGGTGTCGGATGATTGGTCGGGAGTAAAGGCAGTGAAAGCCCAATTTAATGGAGCTACCTACCAGTACGTGAATGACAATCCTAGCTCCGAAGATGGTTATGGAGCGGGAGAGAGCAGCACTTGGAGTTATCATGGACAGGTTAAGGTCCCTAAAACGGATTGGCCAGAGATGATCGTAGTGGAAGCTTTCGACGAGTGTCATCTTGTAGGGAGAGATACATGCTACATCATGACCAAAGATCAGACAGATCCTGTTGCAGTGGTAGACAAGGGATTGACCGTAAGTCTTTCGGATAAGAAGATCTGGGTCAATGCAGAGAGCTTTGACGAGGGCAGCTGGGACAATTGTGGGGACCCAAGAATTTTTGTTCGCCGGGCGGACTGGTATGAATCCTGCATAGACCTATGCACCAATATCGATGGAGATTGTACTGCAGCGGATCCGACCACAACTTCTTCTTTAGAATTCTGCTACGCGGGCGAACACCACGATACTTTGTGGATCGCGCAGCTCGAGACGGACAAGAGCTGCAATCCCGTCGAAGCGCACTATAGTAAAATGATGGAATGGCTCTGTCATGATGGAACCGCATGTGGAGAGCTGCTCTACAATGCTTGGGTATATGATTTGACCAAAAGGGGTACACTTCAGTGCGGTGGCTTATCAGACGAGCATGCCGTAGATAAACTGATTGAAGAGTCTCTGATGCTGGGCTTAGATGAAGACGAGATTGAAGCGCTGATCGCAGTATCAGGCGATATCGGATTGAACGAAGCAGTAAATCGTCTACTCGATGCCATTCGAATTGGAAAGTTCAAGATTAATTTGCCCTATTTGCATAGCTGCGATTATTTCCCCGTACAAACTGCATCTGCTGCCAATCGAGTATTGGACTACATCCTTCGATTGATCAACTTGGGCACCATGAATCTGTCGGAAACCGAAATCGAGCGATTGATCGATGGCATAACGGGAGAGGAGCAGTTAACCGATGCGGAAGAGGAATTCTACTTAAACAGCATTGCTGCAGCCTATGACTCTTGGCTTGCAGCAGAAATCGATAACTATGCACAGATAGGAGGAGGATGGAGCGATGCGGTGCCTTTCGACTGCACGGATGCTTGTGAAAGCGTCACTGTGGAGGTGTTGGCCATCGACTATTGGTGCAACTGGAGCCGAGGATGGACAGAAGTTTGGGTGGAAGACAAAACTCCGGTCGAGATTGCCAAAGACGTAACGACGGAAATTACCATCAGCTGCAAGACATTCAAGGACCTGGGACTGGATAGTACAATCCCGGCGGCGGAAGGAGGAGATGCTGCCGCATTGGCCTCACTGGAATCTACTTTTGGAGGGTATGTTAAGGCCTGGAAAGATGCACATGGCAACCTTATCGATGGAGCAGGTGATGAGTTGGATTGCGATATCGCTTTGGAAGACAGTGTTTGCTACTGTCGAGATACCATGGTGCAGCTGCGCGTACACGATGAACACCTCGGTTACATCTGGAAAGATTCCAGTTACAGCATTTGTGGATACAACCTGGTCAGTAAAGATCTGACACATGGTGCAATCGTGGTCAACTGTGCGGAAAACGTCTCATGCAGTCAGTCAGTTTGGTCATCTTTTGACCACTGTGGTGAAGGCGTGATCTATCGAAAATTTAAAGTTTGGCAAGGATGTGGTGATCCACCTGACGAAAGTCGTCGTAGCCTGGGTGGTGGCGAGGAAGTGGACACCGTGGTGCGCTTGCAAAAGATTTATGTAGAAAATCAGTGCCCGGTTGAAGATGGCATGTTTGCGAAACCAGCAGATGCAGTGATTGATGCCTGTGGCATTATATATGATCCAGATGGTTCAGGAAATGTAGCAGGAGCTGCCCATCCTGATAGTACCGGATACCTCACGTATACTTTTGATGATGACTGCCGCATCGTTGGTGTTGGACACTACGACAAAGTATTTAAGGTCGTAGGAGGGGACGGCAGCTGTTTGAAGATCATACGCACCTGGTGCTACATGGATTGGTGCGATGGAGAACCTACAGATGATTGGATGAACAATCCTCGATTTGAAGATCGCATTGGCAAGTATGTACAGAAGATTGTCGTCAGAGACGAAACGCCACCGACCATCTCGATCGAACCCGTCACGGATGCAGCAGCACGAGGCTCATGTGATTTTAGAATGAGTACCATGGCTACGGTCGCCGATGCTTGCGGACTGATCAACTACAGTTGGCAGGTGGTAAACACATCAGACAACTCGATTGCTGCTTCGGGAGCGGGCAGTATCGATGGAGATACAACCAGCAATTTCATGATCGAACCTACGGTAGCAATTGCACCTGGATCCTATACCATCCAGGCGATCGTTCGGGATGAGTGTCAGAACGAAATGGCCGCTACAAGTGCCATGTCGGTCACCAGTGACAAAAAACCCGGCGTGGTATGCCTGACCAGTCTCACCGCAGAACTGACTCCGGTGGATACAGACCAGGATGGAGTAGTGGATGATGGATGTGCTGTAGTGTGGGCCCAGGAGTACGAAAGCAGCATGACCACCGCGTGCAGTGATGATTCTCTTGCACTATTTATTGAAAAGCTTGATGGCATCAATGACGATACCCTAGATCCGGAAGATGCTGACAGCTTGAAGGTGACATGTGCCGATTATGATCCAAGTACACCACTGCCTGTGCGCCTATGGGTGGTGAGTCTGCCGAGCGGAGCGATGGACTACTGTGACCTTGTACTGGTGCTTCAGAACAATATGGGAGCATGCCAGATTAGCCGAAGTGACGTTTCTGGATTCATCACAAATGAGCTGGAAGAGAGTGTGGAAGAGGTTGAGGTGAAGGCTACATTAGCAAATGGCCAGGCCCTGAACTTCCTCACCAATACCGGTGGAGTCTACCGCATTGCCAATGCACTTGGAATTGAAATGATGGTGTCTCCTAAAAAGGATTCGGATCACCTAAATGGAATCAGTACTGCGGACCTCATTAAGATCCAGAAGCACATATTGGGCAAAGAAGTGCTTCAGGGGTATCGCCTGGTCGCAGCGGATGCCAATGCGGATGAGAAGATCAATGCCCTTGATTTAATTGAATTGAGAAAACTCATTCTGGGTGTACAGGATCAATTGCTGAACTCTGATTCATGGCGCTTTGCCAATTCAATCGATGGCAAGGATTCTTATCAAGTGCGTGGTTCTGATGCAATGCGACTCGATTTTACCGGAATCAAGATTGGAGATGTAAACCTCGACAGTGATCCTTCAAGGAGCATGAGCCGATCATCCGAACGCATCGCGTTTACTACAAGAGATCGAGCATTGCAGTTGGGTGATTTGCACCGCATCGAATTCACTCCAGCGCCTGGCATAGCAGGATACCAGTTTACCATGGCTGTTGATCACCAGATGTTGAAGATCGTAAGCGTTGGCGGACTGGCAGAAGATCATTTTGGTCTGCAGCTCATGGAGGAAGGCATGGTGTCTGCCAGCTGGCACCAGAGTGCAGAGAATAGTGCAGAAGGCGAGGTTATCACGCTAGTGGTAGAAGCCATACAGGACGTTCAGCTTAGCAATGCGATTGCATTAAATAGTGCCATCACTACTGCTGAAGCCTATACGGGCGATATCGTCCACGACATAGCCCTCGAATTTATCGAGGCATCCGATGATGCAGATTTTGCCTTGCAGCAAAATCAACCTAATCCATTTAAGGGCCAGACAACGGTAGACTTTGTATTACCAGAAGATCTGCAAGCGACCTTGACCGTATATGACGTGACAGGTAAAGTAGTCATGGTCAGAGAAGGAGATTTTAGCAAAGGCATCAATCGCATCAATCTGACCAGAGGTCATCTCAAAAACGCGAGCGGGGTGCTGTATTACCAGTTGGATACCGACGAGTATACAGCAACCCGCAAAATGATTGTGTTGGACTAATCCGAAAACGGAATTCCACACGAAAGAACCTTGAGTTAGTTAGTTTACTATACAGAGTTCTAGTAAGAGCCTTCCCTCCCCGGGAAGGCTCCTGCTTTTCACCTTGACCGAAGCGCAGCGAAGTGGAAAGGTCTCTGGTGTCGAGGGGACCGCGCTCATGGAAGCGCGTATGCTGATACCGCCATCTTACTCCTTGGGTATTGCTGTAGATGTAGAAGTGGAGCAAAACGCAACGAAGTGGAAAGGTCTCTGGTGTGGAATGCAAGACAACCATTGGGGAGGGAGAAGCACCGCCTCCTGCAAGAGCCCTTCTCCATCATATCCATCAGCTCACTGATCTGAATTCTTTACATTGCCCCATGTCTTTCTCGAAAATTCCGAGAATCTGGCGACTACTGGAGACAGCCGTTGGGGTATTCGGTAGATTTCCACTGGCCAGTGCCGTTGCTGTAGTTGGCTCCGTACTCGCTACCTGGTTGGCACACCACCAATCCGATGATCAGATCGGGATACGAGTGGCAAAACTGCTATCCATTTGTTTTTTGGCAATGCCTTTGCTCATTGCGGTTCGTGCACCCGAGATCAACCGAACCACAACTGGCTTTGAGCGCATCGTGGCAACGGTAGTAGTAGCTGTGTTGCTCGCCTTTTACGCAATATTCACCCCTGCCCAGTCGCTGGACGAGATGAAATATGGTACTCGCCTGCTTGGCTTGCTCCTTGCTGCACACCTGCTGGTTGCCTTTATACCATTCGTCAAAGGCGACGATGGCTTGAAGTTTTGGGAATACAACAAGACACTTTTTTACAATGCAGTGAGTGGTGCATTTTACGTGATCAGCAGTGGCATCGGTTTAATGTTGGCCATTCTGGCGCTGAATAAGTTGTTTGATATGGACATCGACGACGAGATATTCTTGACCGTTTGGGCTTGGCTGATCGGTTTTGTATTCACCATGTATTTCTTGCATCATTTTCCCAGGCAGGCAGACATTGCCGAAGACTCAGTAACCATGCCACCTCCACTGCTAATATTTTTGAAGTATGTGTTGGTTCCTTTGGTGATTTTGTATTTCATCATTCTATATGCGTACTCAGGTAAGATTCTATTCGAATACGAATGGCCGCGCGGATGGATTTCAAAGTTGATTTTGGGATTTTCGTCGGTGGGCATTCTGGCGTACTTGCTGAGTTTTCCACACCATCGCTCCATCACTGTGCCTTCGATGGGCAATCGGGAACCCCTGCTGGCAGCATACGGCCGACGGTACTTTCCAGTGCTCATTCCCATGGCAGTGGTACTGTTGCTTGCCCTCTTTCGGCGCATTGGTGAGTATGGACTGACCGAACCTAGGTTCTTTGTCCTTGCATTGGCCTGTTGGATTCTTTCTGTCAGCATCCTCATGAGCCTGACCAGGGGTAAGTATCTGGTCTTGCTTCCTGCCAGCCTATTTGTCTTTGTCTTGGGCAGTGTGATTGGGCCATTTTCTGCCTACCAGACTTCTTTTAGAAATCAATGGAATCGTTTGAAGAATACGTTGGTGGAGCAAGGGATCTATCGAGATCTGTCAGTTTATCCCGCAAGTACCCCGATATCCAATGAAGCGGCGATGAAGATCTCATCAGGGATCTCCTATTTCTTTGAAAGCAATCGCGGCCAGTTTCTTCTCGATCAGGTCGCCTCAAAAGAATCTGCCATGGAGGATGCATATGATCTCAGAAAGTATTTGGGCATAAGTGACGTGCAGTCCCGTGCTGAGCTTGGGTATGTTTCCATCGAACTCGATCCGACACATCCTATGTCGGTCGAGCATTATCGCCTGGCGCATCGCTTTACCCTGGTGGACAAAGGGCCTGGATATGTAGGTGTTCATGAAGGCAACAAGCTTGTTTTTAAAGATTCGGATGGCAGACAATTGGGCTCGCTGCCTTCCGCAAAGATTGATTCCTTATTGCAATCATCCTTTGAGAAGGCCAACCACCGTCAACTCCCTGCCGAAGCCCTGTCCTTTTCTGTAAGCGATTCTGCTATGGTCATTTTTGAATCCCTTGGTAAGAACTTTGACAATCAATCGATGATTTATGGCCATGGATTTTTACTGATCAAATAAGGAAATCATGTTCCGTGCAAATTGATTGCACGGTGAGAGTGCATCTTTGTTCTAAACGTTGGAATAATGATGAGCGGATACGCCTTGAAGGGAGAAGGAAAAAGAAAGGAGCAATTGGATCTGATTCGATTTACCGAGTGGCTTCAGAAGGTGCACCTGTTTGACTTAAAAGCGACCCTTGCTGCCGCAGCAGCCTTTTCTCCAGACGACAACAAAGGCAGAAAGTCCCGACTTGAAGTGGTTCATCGGGCTTCTGTTTAATGTTCCTTGTTATTCAATAGCAGCAGGACAGCAGATTCAGCTAGATTGGTCAGATGTTTGTATGACTGGCGAAGTACAGCGATCTTAGCGGTATGCGTAGGCATTTGCTAATGGTAGTCTGTTCATTTCTGACATTGTCAGGGTATGGTCAGTATGCACAGATAAGTGGCTTGGTAAAAGATGCATCGAGCGGAGAGCCTCTCGCTTATGCCAATGTATTCCTGATGACCCAGCAGAACAAAGGCGTTGTTACGAATGCAATTGGACGCTTTCAAATGGCACTCCATGCGGAGTCCTTGAATGACACCTTGCTCATCAGCGCGGTAGGGTACCAGGTAGAGCGAATCTCCCTTAAGCAACCGATAATCGATACGGTGATTCTATTAAGGCCCAGTGCGCTCCTGCTTGATGAAGTCACGGTTACATATAAAGAAAACGTACATCGTATACTCAGAAAGGCGATCAATCGCATACCTAAAAATTATGGGACCCGAAAGTTTCTGGCCAAAGCATATTATGAAGAGTATTCGGTCATTGATACTCAGTACGTCGAGTTTATCGAGTCAATGATCAACGTTACCGATCGACGGTTCGTTTCTCCCGAAGACGAAAGCATCATTAAGCTGGAACAAATGCGTCGCGTGCGGGAGCGAACAGAACCTATGCCCAGTGAGGTTGAGAAATACTTCGCTTTCGATCGAATCTATACTATTTATGAACGCATGAACAACGTCCGCCAACGTCAGTTCTTTTCACTGGAGCAAAAGCCCCAGGAACGCTCGACCTATAAGATCGAGCATTATCGGGAATATGGAGAAGATGGCGATACGCTGATTGAGGTCGGGTACAAATCTCACCAAACTAAGCAAGAGGGCACGGTAGGCTACGCTGGAAGTACAGGTATTATCGTGCTGGACAAAAAGGATTTGGCCATACTGAAAATGACCAGGGGAAATGAGGCTGACCATACTTTTCATGAAGTGACCTACCGAAAGGTGGGGGACAAGTATTTTCCCAGTCGTATTGCCTACAAGTATGCAGTGAAGGCTCCCGATGGAAAGCAATATGCCGTTTCTCGGGCGCTTTATGTTTACGAGATTCAAGAAGCCAAGAAAAAAGCGCTGGGCAAGAGATTGGAACGCACAATGGATTTGCGTGACGTTCCCCATAAATATGATCCTGAGTTTTGGAAAGACAATCAAGTCTTGTTGAGCATTTCAGCAAGAGATGCCCTACAAGCTGATCTCAAGCAGATGGGCAACCTCGAGCGTAAATTTAAACGGGGTCAATGGGGAAGGGGAGATTAGGCTTCGAGACTTCGAGATCGAGAGATTCCGAGACTGCAAAAATTCCAACTTTCTCCATCCACAATTTTCAAAATCTAGAAACGTAGAGTAGTTCTGCATTCACTGCTAGAAAGGGGTTAGCTATTTACCCGACCAGCTCCATTACTGCTCTCAGAGCCGATCGTGCTGCGGTATGTACACTGCTCCAATCTTCTCCGGTGGTATAGGCATCTCCGGCAAAGTGCAGTTTACCTTCCACCGATTCTCCCAATGTTCTTATTCTTCTCCAGTCTTCCTGATCGATTACGTAGGCTCCGAGGGCATAAGGTTCTTCATTCCAATTTTGGAAAATATGCTTCACATAGTTCTTTGATGCCTTGCCATCAAATTGCTCATCAAGCTCGCTTAAAATGAAGTCTATCAATTCCGACTCAGGCAATTGCGCATAAGGGATCGTACCTACTCCCACAGCAAATAGACCCAAAATGTGTTGGCTGGTATCTTGTCCATATGAGGCGTCGTAATATAATTTTTGACCTGCTGATTCTGGCTGAATGTCAAAGGCAATGAAGGAGGGGTAGAACTTTTCAGAAAACTCGATGAAGGCCTTGCATCCATCCCAAACCCTCACGTTCTTGATGGCCTCCACCTTGTCAGCTGGCAGCATGGGCAAAAAGCGTATCAACCCTTATTGCAGGATTTTCACAGGGACAGAGACAATGACCCGATCTGCAATAAACTCTTCTGTGGCAGATTTTACAACGATGCGACTTCCCGAATAATCTATGGATTCAATCACGTTGTTATACCTAATCCTATTCTGTATGGAAGAGACGATGTACTCTTCAAAGAAGTCAAACCAAGAAGAATTAATAAATTTTTGGTCTGTGGTAAATCCAGCGTCCTCGATGCTGATTTGCTTGCCTTCCAATAGACCAAAATCAAGATTGGGGTCGTAGGGTATGGTGGTCACATCAACATGTATGGACGCATCATTAACAATCTCCCGCAAAACTTCTGTTCCTACATGCAACCATTCGCCACCTAATGGGATTGGGAAGTCGGCAAAGTCCTTCGTTCTTTTCATGCGACCTCCATACAAACTCGAGGCTTCAAGTATTTCAAAGTCTATGTTCCGTTGCTGAAGAAGATATCCGGCAGTCAGACCACCAGCACCGGCCCCGATAATGATCACTTTATCGCCTTGACTTATTGGGTTTTCGCTTTTGCCACAGGATTCTGCTGTGGCTCCCATTGGCAATCCAATGCCAAGCAGACTACACATCTTAATAAATTCACCTCGGGTCATCTGATCAAGTAACTAGCTTCTAATTTCTTTTGCGGTCACTTCAGCTTCCACTAAGTATCACCGTAATCCATAGTTGTATTCGCTCCTTTCCTCATTCCGATCGGTAGCAGGAGCGGGTTGGGATGACAAAGCACTAATTCTGCCCCGAAGAGCAGCATCCATCGCTATATCCAGCGACGCAATGGCGATTTTTAGCTGCTCTGGATTGCGGGCCCCCATGATGGGGGCCGTCACGGCAGGATGAGCGCCTACCCAAGCAATAGCCAGGCTGACTGGGTGGTACCCAGCTTCCTCAGCAAGTTCCGTAAACCGCTCAGCAGTATCGTACAATGTGTGATCGCCATATCGAATTTGATACATCTTGTTTTCGAGTAGGCGACCTTGTGCTGGCTTTTTCTGAGTGCCATACTTGCCAGAAAGCAAGCCACCTCCGAGAGGTGAGTATGGAATGACACCCATATCCTCGGACAGGGCCATGGGGAAGATCTCTACCTCTGCTTGGCGTTTCACCAGGTTGTACATCGGTTGAATGCACTCAAATCTGGTCCACCCCTCTCGAGCGGTAATGCCATTGGCTTTCGCAATCTGCCATGCCGCAAAATTGCTGGCACCCAGATAGAGTACTTTACCCTGACGAACCAAATCATCCAGTGCACGGAGGGTCTCCTCAATGGGGGTTTTATCATCGAACCGATGAATGAAGTAGAGATCAATGCGGTCTGTTTTAAGCCTGCGGAGACTTCCTTCGACGGCATTCCGAATGTGATAGCGCGTAGCTCCCATGGCATTGATGTCACTGCCCGTTCGAAAGTATACCTTGCTTGTAATGACAACTTCATCGCGACAGTCCTGTATAAGTGCTCCCAAGATTTCTTCCGAGCGTCCTTTTTCATATACATCAGCACAATCAAAGAAGTTGATTCCTGCATCCCGGCATTGATTAAACATGGCTTTGGATGTGGATGAATCGGCAATGCCACCAAATGACATGGTTCCAAAGCAAAGTGGGGAGACCATTAGGCCGGTGCGACCAAGTGTTCTGTAATTCATGATGGTAAAGGTAATGAGAAGGATGATGTCCGATGGATTATTGCAGTCCTTAGGTGACTTCAGTGCGGGCTAGATCGTGCCGGAATGATGCTGTTGGGCTCATGTAAAAATTGAGCGAAACGAGATTGCGACAAAAAGTAGGCTATTCCTATCTTCCTGTATGGATAAACGCCAATTCCTAAAAGTGAGCGCTGCCCTTGGAGTAGGGTCTTCGATTTCAGGCCTTGCTGCGTGCTCAGCCGCAGGGGGAGCCAAAAATTGGGCAGGCAACGTGACTTATGGGGCCCAAATGACACGTCCCAAAAGTGCGGCTTTGGCTGCTCAAGAGATGCAATCCAAATCTGCTTTTAGGATTCTCGGATCTCAACATTCCTTTTCTCAAATCGCCAACAGTGATGCATTACTCTTATCAACATCTCAACTGGCTGCGCTCGGAGCAGTGAGCGAAGGGTATTGCACCGTTGCAGCAGGAGCACGATATGGATCCATATGCCACTCGTTGTACGAGGCAGGATGGGCACTTGAGAACCTGGCTTCGTTGCCGCATATTTCGATTGGAGGTGCTTGCGCAACAGCAACACACGGGTCTGGACGACATAATGGGTGTTTAGCGACTGCGGTAAGCGAGTTTGAACTGATTACACCAGATGGACAAACGAAAGTGCTGGATCGGAATGACGAGGCATTTTATGGGGCACTGGTTGGTCTCGGAGCAACAGGCCTGGTAAGCCAGGTTACGCTCCAGTTGCAGCCTTCTCAGCCCATGCAGCAGGTGGTTTTTAGAGGCTTGCCCTCGCCCTCACTTTACGATCATTTTGATCAGATTTTGTCCTTGGGACATAGCGTGAGCCTATTTACAGATTGGCAAAAGGAAAACGTAAATCAGGTCTGGGTCAAAGGTTTTGAAGAGCAAATAGGAGCACTTCCTGATACGCTTCATGGTGCTGAACGGGCAGACCGCCATATGCACCCAATCGATGATCATTCAGCAGAAAGTTGTACGGAGCAAATGGGACTGAAAGGACCCTGGTATGAACGTCTTCCTCATTTTAAGATGGAGTTCACCCCAAGCAGCGGCGAAGAATTACAAGCCGAATACTTTGTTCCCTTTGCCAATGGAGTCCAGGCAATGCAAGCCATTGAAAAGATGGGCGATGCCATATTTCCTCATTTATACATCTCTGAGATTAGAACGATTGCGGCCGATCGATTTTGGATGAGTCCGTTTTATGAGCAGGATTGCCTGGCGATCCATTTTACTTGGAAGCCGCATACAAAGCAGGTCATGGCCTTGCTGCCAAGGATTGAAAAGGCTCTTGATCCATATGGTGTGCGCCCTCATTGGGGCAAACTGACGACGATGCCGGCATCCACCTTGCGCAGACGCATACCCAAGATGAAAGATTGGATGACGTTGATTGCTGCCTATGACCCAAAACGGAAGCTGGTGAATAAGTATCTTAAAAACTTGATTGAAGGGTAGTGAAATACATCGCACGTTGTGGGGCAGCCTCAAGCAATGCAACGTTGCTCCTGCGATGATGGCGGAGACAAGCAGTAGGTTTAATGAGCTCGGTGAACCCTTTAACAGAAAGGGCTCTGCACAGTGCTTGACAAGGCCTATCTTAAGATGCTAATTCTTCAGCTATGTCCTTCCATGTCAACATCATTTATTCACTATTAGTAGTCACCTCATGTTTCTCGCAAGCGAAGGCTGCTGATTCTCTTGCCCTGGTCAACGCACATTTGGTCAGGCCCTCCTTGAGTAAGATTGATTCGAACCATTCAATCTTAATTGTTGGCAAAACCATCTCAGGTATTTTAGGACCAGAGGAAGTCATTCCCGATGGATTCCGACAAGTAGATTTAGAAGGTGCCCATCTTATGCCTGGCATGATCGATGTGCACACGCATCTGTCGTCCCTCGCATCCGCACGGATTGCCCTTATGTCTGGGGTGACTACCGTACGAACCGCTGGAGTAGCAGCCTTCCAAGACGTTACATTGAGTCAATTGGTGGCTGATGGGCATATCGCTGGGCCTGATGTCATTCCCGCTGGAGTCTATGTGACTCCCAATCTGGGGGAGACGGTTTTGGCCGATCCTCGATTGGGCTCACTGATGGCTGGAGTCGACGACGCACAAAAGTTGCGAGAACTGGTCCGAATCAATGCAGATCGGGGTGCGAAAGTCATCAAGACACGTGGAACAGAGAGAGCCGGCAGACCCGACACGGATCCTCGTAAGCAGACGTACACGGAAAGTCAGTTAGAAGCCGTGGTCGATGAGGCAGCTAAGTTCGGTTTGCCCGTGATGATTCATGCTCATGGCGACGAAGGCGCTCGAGCAGCTGTCTTAGCAGGAGCCCGCAGCATTGAGCACGGCACATTTTTATCTGAAGAGACACTTCGATTAATGGCCGAAAAGGGCACTTATCTGGTACCCACCTTCATCACGCTCATGGACCTGATTGAGCCCGGAGGAGACTATGATCAACCGGTGGTCAATATGCGAGGACGATACATGATCCCAAAGAGCGAGGCCATGATTCGAAAGGCATTGGATCTGGGCGTTACGTTTGCTACGGGCGCTGACAACAGCTATCTGGATGCCTCTACAAGCAGGGTGTCTATGGAGGCAATGCATTTTTTGCGGTTGGGCATGGAACCCTGGGAGGTGTTAAGAGCGCTCACGACCAACGGTGCTAAACTTCTGGGCCTTACGCAAACCACTGGCACACTAACTGTCGGTGCCGAAGCGGACATCATTGCCGTCTTAGACAATCCACTGGATAACATTCGGGCGCTGCAGGATGTGGTCACCGTCATAAGCAATGGCCAGATCGTCATCAATCGGTTGCCATTTGGCATAGAGGATTGACGTGATAAATCACCCGAAAGGGTGATGATCAACTTCGATCAGACCAGGACTTTGTGATCAAATTAAACACAACTCGAGTAATGAAGATCGTAAAGTCAATTTCCCTTTTGTTCTTGCCTCTGATCATGACGATTTCAATGGCCCATGCTCAGGATGGGTGGAGAGAAGTACTCTGCAATGAAAACCTCGTGGAGTGGGATCCTTTTACCCGACCGATCAAGGATATGGAGATCCTTAGTCGGGACCTTTTGCCTAATGCCACCTTTAAGAGCGATGCATCCGGGAAGGTTCTCCTGATCTCGATGCATGAGGAGGGTATCCGCGTTCCGGTTCCCTCAAAAGTTTGGAGGAAAGCCCGTCAGAATGGAGGACACCTGGTGATCATTGAAGGAGGGGCATGGCGCAGAGGCGTCGCCAGCACCTTAAAGGCCCTTCGGAAAATAGAGATCGGAGGGAAACCTGATCTGGCATTGGCACCTGGTACGTGCTACCTTCTCCCCACGCCCAAAGGCCTTTACTTCAAGGTACAGGAGGATGTTGTGTATACGCAGGTCGACCGATCGTCCTCACTCTACGTCAAAGTGAAAAAGTAGGCTTCTGAAAGCTGACCTAGTCCGACCCTAGTGCCAGCTCGGCTTCGATTTGTTCAATGGAGCGTCCTTTTGTTTCCGGGAGATATCGGTAGAGTCCCAGTAGACCAATAAATCCTGCAACGGCATAAAAAAGGAAGATGTCTCGAGCGCCCATGTTGGTTAGTTGCCAGGGAAAGAATTGTTGTACCAGATAACTTACTGTACTGGTGATAAGTGCGAATACTGGAATGGCGAGGCCTCGGATACGTGTGGGGAAGATTTCAGAGAAGATTACCCACATGATGGGGCCGATGCTGAAATGGAAGGCAGCCACAAAGCTCATGACTCCAAAGAGAACGAGGGTGCTGGGCAAATTAGCTGCCATGTTAAACAGCACAGCCTCATGCTGCTTGGCCGCCCCTCCACCGAGAGACTGGTTTAAGGCGGCCTTAAATTCAACATCTGAGCGATATTCGATGCCCGCCATATTTGCCAATGACGATGTATCAAAGGTGCTGATGGAGGCCAGATCGGCAGCTGACAAAATGTAAGTGGCCTGATGAAACCCATAGGCGCAGATGGCCAAGCTTAGAATGGCCCAGAGTAGTCCCCAAAGGGTGAGCGATCTACGCCCGACTCTGTCCACGAGCAAGAGTGCTAAGATCGTGAAAAGCAATCCGACCAATCCTACCCAAACCGCCTGCATGAAGGCGCTATTCTTACCCAGTCCCAGTTGTTCAAAGACCGTGGGCGCGTAAAACAGTACGGCATTGATGCCGGTGATTTGTTGTACTACAGCATAGACGAGTCCGACAATCACCGCTATGCGCAGAGAAGGATGCAGAAGTGTTTTGAATTGATCTCTAAGCGAGGAGGTCTTGGTCTTCGTGCTTGCACTGGATATGATGGATGCCAATTCTTCTTCTGCTTGATCGGGCTCCAAAAGGCCTCTCAGCACGCCTTTGGCTTCCTCTATGCGACCTTTTAAAACCAACCAACGAGGAGAGGGCGGAATGCTGAAAAGGAGAAAGAACCAGATGACAGCAAACAGGATTTCTGACCCCAACATCCAACGCCAAGTATGACGATCGATGCCTAATTTCACGGCCCAGTCAAGGTCAGACTGTGACAACTGCAAAATAAGGTAGTTGATGAAGTATGCGGCTGACAGCCCTACAACAATGTTGATTTGGTTGATGGCGACCAATTGTCCTCGCTTGGCTGGCGGAGCAATTTCCCCGATGTACATAGCCGAGAGTGTTATCGATGTAAAGGCGAGGCCTCCGAGGAAACGGGCAGCTACCAACGTGAGGTAACTGGGGGCCAAAGTCGAACATACTGCTGATACAACATAGAGCGCAGCAATGACCTTAAGGGTCTTACGCCGGCCCCATTGGTCAGAAACGTATCCTACCAAGATCAATGCAACCAATACACCGAAACCTGAGACACCCACCACTGTTCCGATCTGAAGGTCATTCAATCCAAATTCCGTGGTGATGAAGCCAACGGTTCCCGATATAAGAGCGGCATCAAGGCCAAAGACGAGGCCGCCAAATGCGACGGCGGCTGCACATCGGTAAGGATTGATTTTTTTGCTGGCATTCATTGATACAAATTAGCGATCTAGGGACAGATGCAGCTTGCGGAGCTCCACCGATAGATGGACAAAAACTTGACATCGCAACATCTGGCCTTAGATTTGGCTTTTTGCTTAGCCGCTACCGTATTTTCGTAATTATGGACAAATCCTTAGCATGAGGGCAAGTTTTTATCAAGGAAATCATCAATTCTCTATTGAGGAGACCGAAGTATCTTCTCCAGGACATGGCGAGGTGCAGATCGAGGTAGCTTATTGCGGCGTCTGTGGAACCGATGTACACATCTTTCACGGCATGATGGATCAGCGAGTAAGTATTCCTGCTACCATCGGGCACGAAATGTCTGGAACCATCGTGCAGATCGGTGCCGGAGTAGAAGGTTTTCAGGTAGGAGAGAAAGTAGTGGTAAGACCTTTGGATGATCGAGGAGAACAACCTTCTGATAAGGGGTTTAGTCACATCTGCAAGGATTTAAAATTCATTGGCATCGACAGTCCTGGTGCCATGCAGCAGCGATGGAATGTGCCTGCCTTTACGCTGCATACGATTCCTCCTGAGACGGATTTGAAATTGGCAGCTCTTGTGGAGCCACTGGCGGTAGCATGCCATGATGTTCGACTTTCCGAATTGATGCCGGATGAGTTAGCCGTTGTTTTGGGAGGAGGACCCATTGGGATGTTGGTTGCACTGGTGGCCAGGCAAAGGGGTGCCCAGGTTGTCATTTCGGAAGTCAATCCCAAGCGAATATTGCTCGCGCAAGAACTCGGCTTTGATACCGTCAATCCGGCAGAAGAGGATCTGGTAGAGGCCATAAACATCCGATCTCAAGGGAGACTTGCTGATGTCGTGTTTGAGGTAGCCGGTGTTCAGGCCACCGTTGATGTCATGACAGATATTGCTGGTATCAGAGGACGGATCGTCATGGTGGCGATTCACGGACAGCCCAAGGCCGTCAACCTCTTCCAGTTCTTTTGGAAGGAACTTAAATTGATAGGAGCACGCGTTTATGAAAGAGAGGATTACGAGTCTGCCATCCAGCTGATCAGTCAAAACACATTGCCCTTTGACGCACTGATCACGCGGGTAAGGCCTCTCACAGAGATTCAAGAAGTTTTTGAAGAAATCGATCAGCAGCCAGATGGAATGAAGGTTTTGCTCGATTGCCAACAATAAAAGAGATGAGTATACTAAATGCCTTTCGACTAGAAGGGAAGACGGCACTGGTCACGGGCTGCAAGAGAGGAATAGGAAAGGGAATGGCCATTGGTCTTGCGGAAGCAGGTGCTGATATAATAGGAGTTTCTGCAAGTTTGGAAGAAGATGGAAGCAGTGCAGTGGGGCAGGAGGTGGAAGCCATCGGTAGACGTTTTAAGGGATATCAATGCGATTTCAGCGATCGATCTGCACTTTATGATTTTATCACAAAGGTAAAGGCAGACTTTTCTCGAATCGACATTTTGGTCAATAATGCCGGGACCATTATGCGAAAGCCTGCGGTGGATCATCCGGATGAGATGTATGATAAAGTGGTCGAAGTCAATCAGAATGCCCAGTTTATCCTGACGCGAGAGATCGGACGGGAGATGCTCAAACGAGGTTCCGGTAAGATCGTTTTCACGGCTTCGCTGTTGACCTTCCAGGGGGGAATCACCGTCCCAGGATATGCCGCCAGCAAAGGAGCGATTGCACAACTCACCATGGCATTTGCCAACGAGTGGGCTGGGCATGGTGTCAACGTCAACGCGATTGCTCCTGGCTACATCAGCACCGATAATACAGAAGCACTGCGCAATAACCCCGCTCGCGCTGAATCTATCTTGGCGCGTATACCAGCAGGCCGCTGGGGAGAACCTGAGGATTTTGCTGGCCCTGTTGTTTTTTTATGTTCAGATGCTTCAGCATACATGAATGGAACAATTATGCTGGTGGACGGCGGATGGATGGGACGTTAAGTACATCCTGATTAGTAAGAGTTTTAGTAATCTAAACGAGCATGGAGAAAGCGTTTAAATTATTCATCGATGGTCACTGGGTGGACGCGTCGTCTGATACCGTTGATCAAATCATAAGCCCCATCGATGAAAGCCAGGTGGGAACCGTCCAGAACGCTACCCCAAAAGATGTGAGAGCTGCTTTAGTGGCAGCCGATTCCGCGCAAAAAACGTGGCGGTCGATGCCCGCTCGTGAGCGAGCCAATGTCTTAAGAGACTTTGTGGCGGAGATCAGATCGGAGCAAGAAGCGCTGGCCCTGCTGATCACTAAGGAGCAGGGAAAGCTTCTTAAGGTGGCGCGCTTTGAGGTGGAAGTGACCTGTACTTTCATAGAGTACGCGTGCGAATGGGCACGGCACATGGAAGGCGATATACTGCCAAGCGACAATCAATCCGAACAAATTTTAATCCAAAAGGTACCCAAGGGAGTGGTGGTGGCCATTACCGCATGGAATTTCCCATTGGCGCTGGCAGGCAGGAAGCTCGGCCCGGCGCTAATCACAGGCAATACCGTGGTATTGAAGCCAACTCCGGAGGCGCCCCTCTCCACCATGGCCCTTTGCGATCTGGCAAATAGGGCCGGGGTCCCTGCAGGGGTCATCAACATGGTCACGGGTGGCGTTGCGGTAGGCAAGGCACTGGTAGAGGACCCTTTGACCAAAATGGTCACCATGACGGGAGGAACCCCTACTGGCCAGGCAATCGCCCGGTCAGCAGCACAGAACCTGACCCATGTTCAGCTAGAACTTGGAGGAAAGGCCCCTTGCATTGTATTTGCAGACGCTGACATTGAGAAAGCGGTAGCGGGCGCTTTGCACTCCCGGTTTGACAACTGTGGGCAGGTGTGTACATGCAATGAACGCATGTACGTACAGGAAGAAATCTATGATGCGTTTATGTCCAGGTTCATCGAGGAGGTAAAAAAGCTAAAAGTCGGAGATCCTCACCTGGCCGATACGGATCTTGGTCCCAAAATGAACGCTGCCGGGATTGTCCATATGGAAAGATTAATAGAAGAAAGTGTGGCGGCCGGAGCGGTGATTACCTGTGGAGGAGGTCGTCCTTCTGGATCTGATTTTGAACGTGGCTTTTGGTTTGAGCCTACGGTCTTGGAAAATGTGGAACAAGATATGACGATCGTTCATGAGGAAATATTCGGACCTGTTCTGCCGGTATTGAAGTTTAGCACTTTTGATGAGGTAGTGCAGAAAGCCAATGACAGCGTATATGGCCTGGCTGCCATGGTATTTACCAATGATATGCGTAAGATAATGCGACTGCATAGTGAACTGGAGTTTGGAGAAATCTACGTGAATAGAGGTCATGGAGAGCAGCATCAGGGTTTTCACAACGGTCTGAAGCTTAGTGGCACAGGAGGCGAGGACGGTCGCTATGGTCTGGAGCAGTATCTTGAGAAAAAGACCGTCTATGTAAATTTTTCTGAATAGTGGACACCCGTATTCGATCGGTTAGGCCTTCTCTGTATCAAGTCCCCTTGGCGGAAGTACTTTCAGATGCCAAGCATGGTGATCATCACTTCTTCGAGTTGATCATGGTGGAGATCACCCTTGAAGATGGGCGCAAGGGGGTTGGCTATACCTATACGGGGGGCAAGGGAGGCTATGCCATACATGCCATGATAGAGCATGATCTGGCACCTGCTTTGATCGGTAGGGACAGTGCAGAAGTGGAGAAAATCCATGAGGAATTGCTTTGGCATATTCACTACGTAGGCAGAGGAGGAATAGCCTCTTTTTCTATATCGGCCATCGACATCGCGTTATGGGATCTGCGATGTCGCTACCTTGAGAAACCGTTGTGGCAAGTTGTGGGCGGATTCGATGATACTTGCAAGGCTTACTGTGGGGGGATTGACTTGATGTTCAGCAAGGAACGACTTCTTCAGAATGTGGAATCCTATTTGGATGCAGGGTACAATGCGGTGAAAATCAAGATTGGACGTGGAGACCTGCAAGAGGATCTGGATCGAATGGCGGCAGTGAGGCAATGCATAGGCCCGGATTGCACCTTCATGGTAGATGCCAACTATTCGATGAGTGTAGAACAGGCCATAGAGGCTGCACATCGCTTCGAACCCTTCGATATCCATTGGTTTGAAGAGCCTACGATTCCAGATAACTATCTTGGTTACGGCCAGATTGCAGATGCCACGAACGTTCCATTGGCTATGGGAGAAAACCTCCATACCATTCACGAATTTGAAATGGCTTTTGAGCATGCAAAATTATCCTTCATTCAACCCGATGCATCAAACTGCGGAGGGATCACAGGTTGGTTGGCTGTGGCAAAATTGGCGCAGGAACATGGAATCCCTATTTGTTCCCATGGCATGCAAGAATTGCATGTAAGTCTCGTGTCCTCACAGCCGCATGCGGGTTGGCTGGAGGTGCATAGCTTTCCCATTGACGAGTATACCTTAAGACCACTGCAAGTCCACAACCATCGAGCTCTGGCCCCTTGCCAACCGGGAATTGGCGTAGAGTTTGACTTCGCAAAACTGTCCCCTTACCTTAAAGCTTAGCCACGAACTCCGTGAGGCTGACGTCTCGATTCAGCTTCAATTTTTTTCGCAGTCGGTATCGGTTGGTGTGCACACTTTCGATCGATATGCCAAGGAGTTTTGCCATTTCCTTACTGGATAGATTTAGCTTTACCAGTGCACAGATTTTTTGATCGCCTCTGGTTAGTTTGGGAAACTGAGCATTTAAATTGGCATAGAAATTCTTGTTGACTGCGATAAAGCGCTGCTCAAATTCCTCCCAATTCTGTGCTTGGTTGTGATTGATTGATCGGACAAGTTTTTTAACCTCTGTCTCTTTCAAATCACCTTTTTGTTGGAGCATACGCTCTTTGACATCGGCCAATATTTCATCCTTCTCAATAAGTTTTAAAGAAGAGGCGGCGAGTTCTCGATTTTTAAGTTCGACAAGTTCATTGGCTTTGTTGACCTCAAGCTCTTTCTTCTTGCGCAGCAGATCTTTTTCGGTACGGTGTTTATTGCGCACGTAATTGAAATAGAGAAGGGCAAGCAGGGCCATTGCTACCATTCCACCGATTAAGAGAACATTGTGTAAGAAGGCTACTCGGTCCTCATATTCGAGTTCTGCCATGCGCTGTTCTCTGCGTAGATCTCTTTCACGGTCTTGCGAAAGTTGGAATTCGTCCTTTATTTCCAATAGCGACACGTTGTTGGAACTGCGACTATCGAAGAAACGCCGATCAAGTTCTTTGGCTTTGTGGAGATTCTGGTAGCCTCGCTCGAAGTCGCCTAGAGCCTGGTACTCATTCGCTAGTTTTTGGTAGATGATAGGGGCAAAATCCAAATGGCTATTATAGTACTCCGAGTTTTGCGCCGCTTTTTCATAATGGACGAGGCTCTGAGCTCCTCCATAGAGATCTTTGGCTACATCCCCCATAAGCGTGTTGAGCAATACTTGAAATCCTGGATTATTCTCAGCAAACCAAGACTGGATCGACCTTAGGGAATCCATGGCAACCCTAACATGGCCCTTCTTATAGTCTACGAAGGCTTGTTCAAATTTGAGAAAAGGAGTCTGGCCACCTTGGTATATACGACAGCTGTCGATGTAATGTGCTGCTTGCTCTGGTAAATCAAGTTCGCGGTAGGTGGAACACAGCGCATAGAAGTTCCTGAGCAGTGCAGTGCTGTCTACGAGACCGTTTGCGAGTTGCATTTTCCGATTCTGGAGAGCTCTGTGCAGGTATTCGATGGCTTTTTCTTTTCGCTTGTAGAAACTATAGTACCTGCCTAAGGAAATCAATACTTCAACGTGTTGATGTTCGATTTTGTCAGGATCAGCCATCATCATGGCTTTCCAAAGGTGGTCATACGACTCCTGATATTGTCCCAGGTGCCCATGCATTTCGGCCGTGCCGAGCAACACTTCGATAATTTGTGTTGTATCTCCCTCTTGCAGGGCTTGCTCGAGTGACTCCACCAGGAATCGCCGTGCAGCCTCAGGATTAGAAAATCGCAATTGACGGGCTTGCTCTCTTAAGGACTGGGGGCCGTCTACAATCTGAGACTGGACAAAGAATGGATTTGCGACCAGCACCCATAATGAAAGCAGTCTAGCAACATGTCTAGTTAGTGTTTTCAAGAGAGATTCCTTTCCTTAAAGGGTATAATGTAATGAAATCAAGGAAATCGGCCTCCTTGCCGTCAGCTTGGGAAATCCTTGCTGTGCAGAAAAAGTCTATTTGACTGGAGATGCGAAGTTTGCTCGAATGGCCTTAGATTTATGTACAAAGCTCACCGGTAGTGTGACAACAGATAAAGAACATCAACATGTCGATAGGCAAACCTTCTGAAGAGGAACTAGATCGCTTGGGAATCACCAATGGCGAGTACCTTAGTGCTGCTTCGCAGCGTGCTCTGTCCTGGAGACGCTTGGACAATAGCTGGTTTGGTGTATTTGAAGTGTTTGATCTGCAGGGAGACCTCGCCTACGAGGAAGGAATTGTACGAAGGGATCCCAGCGCCATCATACGACATGATGATCGCTACTTTGTTTGGTATACCAAAAGCCTGGGTCCGACCGATGGTTTTGCCGGGGATATCAACAACGACAAGGTGTTTCCATGGGATCGCAGCGACATATGGTTTGCTACCTCTGAGGACGGCTGGGTATGGCAAGAACAAGGCCCAGCGATTTGTCGGGGAGAACCTGGGCGCTACGATGACCGTTCCGTGTTTACAGTCGAAGTAATGCAGCACGAAGACCGCTTCTATCTGGTCTATCAAACGGTTCGATCTCCCTACACCATACGGGTTAAGAACGAGATTGGAATTGCCCATGCTGCATCGCCCTACGGACCATGGCATAAAAGCACTGAACCGATCTTGAAGCCGGCCGATAACGGTATCTGGCGTGGAGACGAAGACAACCGATTTCAGGTGGAGCGTAAGGGAGATTTCGATAGCCATAAGGTTCACGATCCTTGTATCCTTCCCTATCGGGGTCAGTTTTTCCTTTATTATAAAGGAGAACAGATGGGCGAAGAAATCACATTTGGCGGACGCCAGATAAGGCACGGTGTCGCCATTGCTGATCATCCGTTGGGTCCCTATGAGAAGTCTCCGTACAATCCTGTTTCAAACAGTGGACATGAAATCTGTGTCTGGCCTCATCGGGATGGCATTGCCTCTCTCATCACGACTGACGGACCGGAGAAAAACACGATTCAATGGGCTCCTGATGGCATTAATTTTGAGATCATGTCAGTCATCCCGGGAGCGCCTCATGCCATTGGATTGAACCGCACCCTGGCTGATGACACAGACCCTTGGACGGCATTGTCATGGGGATTGACCCATCAGTATATGAATGATGACTATCAGTATATCCGACGTTTTCAAGGGCACCGGGTGACCAGTCATGTGGCAAAAGGAGAGCAGAGTTTGTAGTGTTAGACAAACATCCTTGTTGGACAACGTGTGACGTCCGATGATGTCTTAAATCAACCGCTATTGGTTGTGCTACCAATGTTCTTCAATGATTTTAGCGATGTGCGGGTATTTTTCATCTCCTTCCTTTAAGGTTTCTCGTTTTCTTCTCAGTTCTTCTTTCAAGGAATGGATGGTCTCGGCATAGTGTGGATCATGATATCGATTGTGCATTTCCTGAGGATCCTTGGTCAGGTCGTAGAACTCCCATGCGGGAGGGGTGTGAAAAGTAAACCGGTTGCCCCAACTCTTATAAGTGGCTTCCGGGTCAAGGTCCGTATCGATCCAGTATCGCCCATAATAGAAGATCAATTTGTACTGCTTGGTACGAATGCCAAAATGAGCAGGATTGGCATGTCGATGTGCCATGTGCATCCAATATCGGTAGTAAGTGGATTGCGGCCAGTCGGAAGGCTCTTCACCCGTGTATAGGATATCCGCAAAGCTTCGCCCTTGCATGATGCCAGGCACTTGGCCACCTGCCATTGAGATAATGGTGGGAGCAAAATCAGTGTTGTTTATGATGGCATGGGTGCGCTGACCTGCTGGAATCTTGGCTGGGTACCGAACGAAAAAGGGCATGCGCATGGACTCCTCGTACATCCACCGTTTGTCGATATAATCGTGCTCTCCCAGCATAAATCCTTGGTCTCCTGTATAGATGATGACCGTGTTGTCCCGCAACCCTTCGGCATCCAGGTATGCGAGCAGACGTCCTACGTTGTCGTCCACGCCTTTGACACATCGGAGGTAGCGCTTGAGGTATTCTTGGTAAGCCTGGTGGGCGTACTCGGGGTCAGGAAGCGCCGGATCAATGTCCATATGCATGCCCATATTGCGAGTCGTATTTCGGTGAGATACGGACGACCCAATCTCATTCAGGAGGATGTTGTTCTTGCCACGAGTTGCTTCCGAACCATTACGTCCATTATGATACAAACTGGCTGGCTCGGGTATTTCCACATCTTCAAGATAATCGGTGTAGCGTGGAGCGAACTCAAACATATCATGCGGTGCCTTGAAGTGATACATAAGAAAAAAAGGCCTGTCGGGGTCTCGCTCACCATCCAGCCACTCCAGCGTGAGGTCAGTGATGACATCTGATGAATGGCCTTTTCTTTGAATGGTGTTTTCCGTCCAAGGGCCGTCTCCACGAACCCTAAAAGTTGGGTCAAAATAATCACCCTGTCCAGGCAGTACGCAGTAATAGTCGAAGGCAGCAGGTTCTTTCTTTAAATGCCATTTTCCAATCATGGCCGTTTGATATCCCAAAGACCCCATTTCCCTCGGCAAATGCTGATGGGGCGGTTCGAGATGGCCATCTAGGTCCAGGACACCATTCGTCTGAGGATATTGCCCCGTCATGATGCTGGCTCGACTGGGAGTGCATATCGAATTATTGACAAAGCAGTTGTCAAAAATGATTCCTTCTTCGGCCAGTGCATCTAAATTAGGAGTGGGATCTAGACCCGCCAGCCTGCTTCCATAAACTCCGAAAGCTTGAGAGGTATGGTCATCCGACATGATGAAGATGATATTCGGACTATCTTGCGCTGCCAATTCGCCTTCAAGTATCAAAAAGAGACTTGCAGTGATGAAGAGGGACCAATATTTTGAATGCATGACAAATTGGAAATTGTGGAATGGAAAATACGAATCTGCCATCCGCCAATAGGAACCTGAAGGCAAAGTTTCGAGTGGAGAGCAGACTGTAGTGCAGTATTTGTAAGCGATAGACACCTTTTGAAATAGGGGAGCACAAAAACAAGTGTTATTTTCCCTCCTAATGCGAACGTGGTTTATTATCCCCTGGGTATTGCTCGGTGTATTGCTGCATTGGTCCTGCGGCGATGTGCGTCAAGAGCGCCCTAATATATTGATCCTTTATGCTGATGATTTGGGTTACGGAGACGTTTCAGCACAGAATGCACTTTCCAAAATTCAGACCCCTTACATTGACAAGCTGATCGGGGATGGGCTACAATTTACCGATGGCCATTCTTCGTCTGGCATTTGTACCCCTAGTCGCTATGCTTTATTGACGGGAAGATACCACTGGCGCGATTTTCATGGTATCGTAGGGCCCATGGGTGCGCCTGCTTTTCAGGAAGGACAGTTTACCTTGGCCCACCTCCTCCAGCGTGAAGGATACTACACGGGTTGCGTCGGCAAGTGGCACCTTGGATGGGACTGGGAAGCCATCCGTAAGCCCAATTGGACTGCAATGGATTCCATGCAATTGTGGAACCGCTGGATGACCTTCTACCCTCCGGAGGCATACGATTGGGAGAAATCTGTGCCTGGAGGGCCGCTCGAAAGAGGTTTTGAGTACTACTATGGAGACGGCACCATCAATTTCCCACCCTATGCGTGGGTAGAGAACGATAGAGTCTTGGAAGTTCCTACAGAAACGATGACAACACCAAAGGGTATGGCGCTGGAAGGCAGCTGGGAGGCCAGGCCAGGCCCAGCCCTCAAGGATTGGGACTTTTTTGATGTCTTGCCCACGATCACCCAAAAAGCAGTTGACTTCATAGAGGGTCAAGCTCAGGCCTCAAGACCTTTTTTTCTCTATGTGCCCTTCAGTTCACCCCATGCACCCATCATACCAAACAAGGAATTTCAGGGGACGAGCGAGGCGGGTCCTTATGGTGATTTTGTGCAGCAGACAGACTGGAGCATTGGACAAATTTTATCCGCACTCGAATCGATCGGGGAAGCTGAGAACACCCTCGTCATCTTCACTGCCGATAACGGTCCTGAGCGATATGCCTATGATCGAGTGCAAACATTTGATCACCATAGCTCTTCGCCCTTCCGTGGGCTGAAACGCGATATCTATGAAGGCGGTCACCACGTGCCATTTGTGGTGCGATGGCCCTCAAGAATCCCAGCAGGCACGGTATCTGGTCAGCTTATTTCGCAAGTGGACATCTTGCAAACCATAGCCAGTCTATTGGAAATAGAATTGCCCAAAGGATTGCAACACGACAGCCATGACATGGCTGAAATCTGGTTGGAACCCGAGCATGAAATGGACGGGTCTCGCGAAGCGATTGTCCACAACACCTTTGAAGGTAGGTATGCGCTGAGGTCAGGAGATTGGGTCTACATTAATCATTCCACAGGGTATCATTCTAAACCACCGGAGTGGGCCGAAACCCATTTTGGATATCCCCAGGATTCTAGTGCAGTACAATTATTCAATCTAGACACTGACCTTAGCCAACATCATAATCTGGCGGACAGCCTCCCAGAGCGCGTTGAGGAAATGGCTCGCGTGCTGGCCGACATGCGTCAGAAAGAGACTTTCCTTGAATAGCAGTGCAGAGGAATCGCACGATATGGAAGCACACCCTTAGAAACAGAAGCAAAATGGAAATATCATGCATTATAGTAGACTGACCTCGGTGGTAGTAGGTACCGGCTTTATCGGTCCCGTGCACGTTGAAGGCATTCGCAGGCTCGGAATCAGAGTGAAGGGAATCTTAGGGAGTACCCCGGCCAAGACCGCTCGCGCACGTCAGCACTTGGGACTGGAGATGGAATATGAGGACATCGATGCCATCATTGCGGATCCGGAAGTAGATGCCATTCATTTGGCCGTGCCTAATGTCCTGCATTATCCGATGGCTAAAAAGGCCTTGCTCGGCGGCAAGCACGTCATGTGTGAAAAACCGTTAGCCATGAACAGCCAGGAAACAACAGAGCTGGTAAAACTGGCAAAGGAGAGCGGATTGGTTGCTGCTGTCACCTACAATATTCGCTTCTACCCCTTAAACATGGAAGCAAGGCAGCGGGTGCAAGAAGGCGCTGTCGGTAACATTTATTCGGTAGTCGGAAGCTATGTTCAGGACTGGCTCCTCTACGATACCGATTATAATTGGCGCGTCCTTGCCGAACATGGCGGACCGCTGAGGGCTGTATCTGATATAGGGACCCACTGGATGGATCTGATAACCTCCATCACGGGTCTTAAAATCGTAGAGGTCTTTGCAGACTTACACATTGTACATCCATTACGCAAACGTCCTTTGGGGGAAGTCGAGACCTTTTCTGGTAAAATGACGAAGGCGCAATCGTACGAAGAAGTCGAAATCAATACGGAAGATTGTGGATCCATCCTTTTCCGATTCGAGAACGGGGCAAAAGGAGTGTTGTGGGTAAGTCAGGTTATGGCAGGTTGTAAGAATAACGTCAGCTACCAGATCGCTGGTTCTCAACAGTCCCTTCAGTGGGACTCGGCACGGCCAAATGAGTTGTGGGTGGGGCATCGATCGTCCCCTAATCAAATAGTGGTCAAAGATCCGTCTTTGGTCAGCGAGCTGGCGCGGACGTACATCGATTATCCAGGACAGCATAACGAAGGGTTTCCCGATTCGTTTAAGCAATGCTTCCGTTCTTTCTATAATGCGATACTGGAGCATGGGGAAGTTGATTATCCAACCTTCAAGGAGGGGCACTATGAGGTTGCATTATGCGATGCCATTTTGGAGAGCCACAGGAGACAGGCCTGGACGCGCGTTGATGCATAAGACACTGCAAGTCGTATGGAAAGACAAAGACCTGAGAACCCCGTGACAAATTCAAAATCCGTTCGATCAAAGAGGATTGTCATAACAGGTGCCACAGGTGGCATCGGCAGCATGCTGGCACAAGGGTTGGCTGCAAATGGTCATCACCTGCTGTGTGTCGGTCGAAACGCCAGGCAATTGGACGTGATCGTGGAAAAGATCAAAAATTCTGGAGGCTGGGCGGCTCCATTTGTCGCCGACTTGAGAGATGAAGAACAAGTCACAAATGCCACCCAGAAGATGATCCAAGATGGATCAGAAATTGATGGATGGATAAACAACGTGGGAGCCAATGACCTGGAGGCAATAGGTCCGACTTGGACCATCAATCCAAAAAGATGGTGGGGAGAGGTTTCGACCAATTTATATACGGCATTCTTGGGAACCCATGCCGCCATCCATTGTATGAAAGCCAACCGACGCGGTGTGGTCATTAACCTGGGTGGAGGCGGGGCCAATGTTCCAAAACCATATGCTTCGGCCTATGGGACATCTAAAACTGCTGTAGTTAGATTTACAGAAGTAGTCAACCTGGAACTTCAAGAAGAAGGCCTACCCATTAAAGTGTTTGCTTTCAATCCCGGTTTTATCAAGAATCGGAGAACAACCAAACTGGTGGAATCCATCCAGGCCAAAACATTTATGCCGAAACTTGTTGATGTTTTTCAGTCTGGCAACATGTCAAAAATTAGCTCCTCGATTGATCTCATAGAGGCTATCCTGAATGGGGTGGCCGATCATCTGGCGGGACGATATGTTATGGCAGATGTAGGCATTGAAGGCCTTCTGGATTTTTCTACGTATGCCGAAAATTCATGTTGCTTGCGTGTAAGTGGATGAAAGAGGCCGAGGCAATCATGGAACTATTTCAAAACACTTTTGCACAAGAAGCAGATCTTCTTTAGACCATATAAAAATGAAAAAACGGGCTACTTCTTTCCTAATCGGGTGCTTGTTCCTGGCATGCTCTAATTCGCCTAAACAATCGCTCTCCATTGACGATCATCCAGATGGATTTCCCTACGGAAACGTACCGGACGAAAAACCGAACACTCCCTTGAGTGCGGCTTTTGACCGAATCTATGAGGGCACCTACATGGGGCGTGAAGTGCACTCCAATGAACTTTTCTCGCGATTCAAATACACGCCATTGCAAGGATTTGATTACGGAGGTGGAGATGCCACCATTTCCAGACGGGATGCCACCAAAGTTCTGAACATCGATGGAACCTATTATGTGTGGTATACACATCGACATACACCGACCCCTCCCGATGCCGAAAACGGAAGCGAGACTGTGCCTTCGCGAGATTGGGACCTGGCCGAAATATGGTACGCCACCAGTCAAGATGGATTTACCTGGAAAGAACAAGGTGTTGCCGTACCGAGACTGGAAAAACCTCATGCCGGGTGGAGATCTGTTTCTACTCCAGATATCTTGGTATTTGAGGATAAATACTACCTCTATTACCAAGCATATACTGAGATGCCCGGTGGCCGACCCGGGCGGGGAGACTATTGTCCGGTAGCGGCCTCTGTTTCCGATTCACCCGATGGTCCTTGGATCCCCTCCAATAAGATCATCATCGAAAATGGACCAGAAGGAACCTGGGACCAACATGTCATTCACGACCCCTATCCTTTAGTCTACAAGGACAAAATCTATCTCTATTACAAGGGGGAAATGGGTGGAAATCCGCGAGTGCGCGCTCAGGGCCTCGCCATCAGCGATCATCCTTTCGGTCCTTTTGCTAAACACCCTTTGAATCCCGTCATTAATTCAGGTCACGAGACCGCTATGTTCCCGTTTAAGGAGGGTATTGCCGCATTGGTGAGCAGACATGGCCTGGAGCACAATACGATCCAATATGCTCCCGACGGCGTCAACTTTGAAGTGGCCGCTATCACCGCTCTGATGCCCATAGCACCAGGTGCCTACGTACCCGATGCTTTTCTGGATAACGGCAATGGTCGGGGCATAACTTGGGGACTTTGTCATTTCAGAGATATTCTCAAGGTGGGAGGAAATAGCCAGAGTTACAGCATGCTGGCCCGCTTCGATTGCGATCTAAGTCTTGATCTTCACGACCCGGAAATGAAGAATAGCGACATTTTTAATCACCCCGAGGTTAATTTTCTCTTTGGACT
>JAHQVP010000326.1 GCA_019634275.1 Saprospiraceae bacterium | reverse complement strand
CATCAGATTTGGTTGCCATCGACATCCGTCATGCTTTGCATCACTTGGGTGAGATTACGGGGGAAATCAGTACCGACGACCTCCTGGGAGAGATCTTCAGTAATTTCTGCATTGGAAAGTGAATGAGCCAGCAAATCTTCGATTTGCGCTGGCGAATTCATCCCGATCCGACCGGAGGTGAGCGGAGGGATTAGACCTTGTTTTCAAGATATGCTGGCGAATTCATCCCGACCGACCGGAGGTGAGCGGAGGGATTAGACCTTGTTTTCAAGATATGCTGGCGAATTCATCCCGACGGACCGGAGGTGAGCGGAGGGATCGGTGGTTTATTAGAGAGTGAATCGGATGAAGTGGAGTCGGTTCGATCACTGACTGCATGAATGTCATCGGGCGGTCACCTAATAGTCTTTCATTGATTTGTTACATTCGGATGTCGCAGTTGGACAATGGGACAGCAATTACGCTCTCGTGACTTGCAACATTTAATGAAGCATTATGGATCTACAGCTTACAGATAAAGTCTTTATCGTTACGGGTGGTTCTAAGGGAATAGGTGAAGGCATTACGCGTAGTCTTCATGCCGAGGGTGCAAGTGTGATGATCGCTACCCGATCAGAGGGTGCTGTTACGGAACATCTCCTAAAAGAGCTTCGTGGCGAAGGCGGCAATGTGCACGTCATCTATGGTGATTTGGACACATCTGAGCAGTGCAAGCACGTGGTAGCAAAGACTGTAGAACACTTTGGGAGAATAGATGGTCTCGTAAACAATGCGGGCGTAAATGATGGAGCTGGATTGGTTTCTGGTCCAGAAGCTTTCCGAAGATCGATTCGCGTAAATCTCTTTCACTATTATGATCTCGTACACTATGCCCTGCCGTGGCTGAAGAAGAGCAAGGGATCGGTTGTCAATGTCAGCTCTAAGGTGGCATTGACAGGGCAGGGTGGTACTTCTGGATATGCGGCAGCTAAAGGAGCACAATTGGCGCTGACACGCGAATGGGCTGCAGAACTTCTGCCACATTCTATACGGGTCAATGCCGTTCTTCCTGCTGAAGTCATGACGCCTCTATACAGAAAATGGTTGGATTCCACGTTTGAGAATCCAATGGAGAAAGAGCGGGAAATCAGTGCTAAAATTCCCTTAGAGAAACGCATGACTACAAAATCTGAGATGGCGGCAATGGTGGTTTTTTTGTTGTCAGGAAAGTCGTCGCACACCACAGGCCAGTTTTTGTTTGTTGATGGCGGATATGTCCATCTGGACAGATCCCTCACTTAATAGAAGACATGAATAAGAAAGACCCAGTCGTACCGAAGGACCTACTCGTTCCATTTATCTTGATCACTTCATTGTTTGCCCTATGGGGGTTTGCAAATGACATTACCAATCCGATGGTTTCTGCATTCAAGAAGGTTTTGGAATTGAATAATACACAAGCCTCCTGGGTGCAGATGGCATTCTATGGTGGATACTTTACTATGGCACTTCCGGCTGCCATTTTTGCAAAGCGCTATTCGTACAAGAAGGGAATACTCCTAGGGCTGGCCTTATATGCAATGGGGGCACTGCTTTTTTATCCTGCAGCTGCCTTTGAGCAATTTGGCTTTTTCTTAGTGGCACTGTATATCTTGACATTCGGACTGGCTTTTCTGGAGACCACGGCCAATCCCTTTATCCTATCTATGGGACCGGATAGCACCGCCACGCAGCGACTAAACCTGGCTCAGGCCTTTAATCCCATTGGAGCGTTGGCAGGACTTTACGCGGCACAAAATTTTATTCTTGGTTCCCTGCAGTCCGATGACGTGGATGAGGCAGGAAATTCAGTGTATGATGCGCTCTCGGAAGCTGCTAAAGCGACCGTCCGGTCTGCTGACCTGTTGGTTATTCGCAATCCATATGTAGTCCTTGGCTTAGTAGTGATCGGCATCTTGATTTTGATTGCCGTGGTCAAAATGCCTGAAAAAGAGGGCGAATCCCTGTCTGAGGGAGTTTGGCAGACCATCAGACGGATATTTAAGAATCCCAAATTTCGTGATGGTGTCCTAGCACAAATGTTCTATGTGGGGGCACAGATTATGTGCTGGACGTACATCTATCAATATGCCGAAACCCTTAACATTGACAATCGATCTGCCGTGCCCTATGCGATGGCTGCCTTAGGCATATTTTTAGTCGGAAGATGGATATGCACCTTCCTCCTGCGCTATCTCAACGCGGGCAGATTGCTTCTCTATTTTGCCGTTTTGGCCATGCTCTTCACATTAGGTGCCATTTTCCTTCCTGGCATGTCAGGACTCTACAGTTTGGTCATGATTTCTTTTTGCATGTCCCTGATGTTTCCCACTATATATGGTATTGCACTTGAAGGAATGGGAGATGATGCAAAGTTTGGTGCTGCATTCCTAGTCATGGCGATTGTAGGTGGTGCCATCATGCCACTTGCTCAAGGGGTAATATTGGATCTTGGAGGCAGCGGTTATACCGATGTCCAGATTCTAGGAGTACCAGAGGTTAACTTCTCTTTTGTCTTGCCTTTAATTTGTTTTCTCATGGTGGCTCTATTTGCCTATCGCGTTATGAATGTTTATCAAGACAAAACCTGATGCAAAGAAGAATATGTTTGGCCTGTGATCTTAAGCCCGACGAGAGCCTTATAGCAGAGTACATCCAATACCACAAACCGGAAGAGCTTTGGCCGGAAATAACCAGCAGCATACGTGATGCTGGAGTGTTGGATATGGAGATCTATCGGATTGGCAATCGACTCTTTATGATCATGGAGGTAGCCCCTGACTACGATGCGACCCAAAAGGCCGCTATGGACAAGGCCAATCCAAAGGTCCAAGAGTGGGAGTCCCTGATGTGGAAATTTCAACAACGGTTGCCTTGGGCCGCGCCCGGGCAGAAGTGGGTGGAAACGCAATGCATCTTTAAACTACCTAAGGTGCAACGATGAGACAGATTATTTGTAGAGAACCCGGTCGTTTTGAGGCGGTACAGGTAGACGATATCGCGGAAGTAGGAGCGCATCAAGTTAAGGTCGACATTAGGCGAATCGGCATTTGTGGAACAGACTTGCATGCCTTTGCGGGCAATCAAGCTTTCTTTACCTACCCCCGTGTACTAGGACATGAATTGGCCGGTGAAGTTTCACAGGTAGGGACTAGTGTACGTGATATTCGACCAGGCGATCGAGTACTCATTATGCCCTACGTAAGTTGCGGTACCTGCATTGCGTGTCGTCACGGTAAGACAAATTGCTGTACTTCGATTCAGGTCCTGGGAGTACATACCGATGGTGGTATGCAGGATCAGATCGTTGTTGATCGTACGCTTCTCTTAGCCTTGAACGACCTCCCTTTTGAAGCCATTGCTATTGTGGAACCGTTGGCCATTGGAGCCCACGCCTTGAGGCGGTCTGGAGAAATGGTGAGTAAAACGGTCGTCGTAATCGGGTGCGGACCCATTGGAGTGGGCATCATTGCACAGGCGCAGGAACGTGGCGCCAGGGTGATTGCCATGGATGTAGTACCTGATCGCCTTGAATTTGTGAGCCGTCATTTTAATGTCTCGGCAGTAGTCGATGCAAGGAGTGAACCATTGCAAGAATTAGTCTCACTGACCAATGGCGACCTTGCTGATGTGGTGATCGATGCCACTGGAAATAAGTTGGCCATGCAGCGCGGGCATGAGTATATGAGTCATGGTGGTCAGTACATCCTGGTCGGCCTGTACAACGGAGAATTGGGATTTATACATCCGAAATTACATGCCAAAGAGACAAGCTTGTTGTGCAGCCGCAACGCAACCAGGCAAGACTTTGTCGCAGTGGTGGAGTATTTGCGCACGGGACATTTTCCTGTTTCCGATTTCATTACCCACGCCACGCCTTTCGATGCAATGATTGGTGAGTTTCCGAAATGGATCGATCCCAACCATGGTGTCATGAAGGCCATGGTGGTACTGGAATAGGTCACTTTTTTCCTTACTCATAGTGACCACAAAATAGCTCGAATGGGGTTTGTGTCTTGCGATCGGCCCAACGTAGGCATTCCTTCAGATCGCGGCAGACCAAACACCCTAAGACTCGACCTGTGGGAGAGACGGTGACGCCAGATGCCTTGTTTTTTCAATCCACTGATCCACGATACGAGCGCCGAATGTGTCTTCCATTTTGGATAGATGAGGAAGTACTTTAGCTGCCGCTTGTTGTTTGAGTTCGTGAGAAAAGTAGCGATCTTCCTTTCCCACATTCAGCTTCTGCTGAATGGGTTTTTCGATCCATCCTGACGCTGGCCAGGTCAAATCTAAAAAGGACAGAATGGACTCCAGGTGGGCCTTGGGATCTTTTTGAAAATCTTCATAGAAGCTCAAGTGTAGATTGGCTGGTGGTATGCGATCTTGCCAAAGCTTAATTTTGGTTTCGCATTGCAAAATGTGGTTTAGGCATTCGTCCAAGATGTGTTTAAAATCTCTAGTGCCTGCGTACCCTCTTTCATTTCTGGCCGTATGGGTCATCTTTGCCAGTGACCATGCCTGATCCACCGGATTGCGCATCCTTATCATTATTTTGACCTCTGGGTTATGGTTGATCAGCTTCTCGATTTCTCTTTCCGTATATCTTGAAAGATATCCTGGAGTGAGATCCCCTGATAATTGTCTGGGGTCAAACTGATTTGAATACCATCGTGGTGTTTGCCATGGAGAAAAATATAGGAGCATCCTCCATTGGGCTGGGTTCCAGAGGGACTTTTTCTCCTTTTTCAAGGCTGTTTTCCAGCGCCGCCACGTGTTTCTCTTGAGTCGAAAATTGTAATTGACCAGAGGCCTAAAGAGGGCATTTTTCAGATAAGGGCTGTACCATCGTTTTGAAGTAACCATCCCCCAATAGAAATTGACTTCCTTGGCTGGATGAATGAATACATCAGGGTGGCTTCTTAGCACAGCTCCAAGCCAGGTAGTGCCTGTTTTAGGAAACCCTATGCAAAGGAAGTCGGGTCGCCGTTTCATTCCCTCTAATTTTGACACAGTGCGAATGTATCGAAACTTCTGATTGTGGTCTTCCAGCAGTGGCTTTTGAACTTCTTTTGAAGCAGTCCGTTGCCCAAGGTCAGGGACTCGCTGAATTTGCCATGCTACCTGGCTGCGTGATAGAGCGTCGGGAAGATCGAATCAGCAAAGCGACGCCATTGTGAGGTATGTTGACTTCCCGGCACAAAATGTTCTTGAAGCGCCAGCACAATCATGTTTTTGGATGGTATGATCATAAGGGCTTGTCCACCATGACCAATCCCATAAAATATCCCGCCGAAATTCGAGCTTGTCCACCATTGCAGACTATATCCAGAAGAAGGGTGTGTAAACTGATATTGCTTTTCGCTTGACAAATTGACCCAGCTTTGCGGTACAAGTTGGTTTCCTTCCCAGACCCCGTTTTGCAAGTACAGCAGACCAAACTTGGCCAGATCTCTTCCGGTCAATTGCAATCCGAATCCTCCCCATGCTCGGCCCTGAGGATCATACTCCCAACTGCTATTTTCTATCCCAAGACGTTTTAGGAGCATTTCCTCCACCAGCTCCTCAAATCGCTCACCGGTTTCCTGAGTCAAGATGTGGCTTACAAGATGTGGAGATACTGAATTGTAGTTGAAAGTCGAACCGGGTTCAGCAACCAATGGGCGCTCCGTCATCATCTGTACGGGATCAGGAAATCGATGTTCAATCAGAGGCACCACTTCAGCGTCTTCGTCCCACTGCAGTCCAGACGTCATGTTGAGCAAATGTCTTAAGGTAATGTCTGACTTTGCACCAGTTGAAAGATCGCTCAAATACTGACCGGCAGGAGTGTCCAGAGAAGAGAGGATGCCCCTCTCCAAAGCCATACCGGTAACGGCGGAGGTGACATTTTTCGTAATTGACCTCAAATGGAATAGCGTGCTGGCATTGCGCCCCTTGAAATATCGCTCCAGTGCAATTTTCTCATTGCGAATGACAACCAATCCATAGAAACTTGGGGTTGATGATGCTCTTTCAACAGCGGCATTGAGACTGTCCAGATCAAAGCCAAGGTTGGCTGGATCACCAAACTCCCAAAAGTCTGAAGTAGGGTTTTCCAAGGTAGGATCATCTGCATCTTTTGTGCATGCGGACAGCACGACCAGGAACAAAAGCAGAGGATAGATGTAGCGCATAAAAGAATAACGGTACGCACCGGACATTTGTCTACCCCATCGCGAGGTGAGGGCATCCCTGCTCCCACCGTTTTAGCGATCCATGTCTAAGAAGACGCCCATGCTGTAGGAGGGTGCTGCAGCGATGATTTCGCCTCTGACT
>JAHQVP010000325.1 GCA_019634275.1 Saprospiraceae bacterium | reverse complement strand
TAGGCCCATAGCCCGGCGTTGGTTGTGAGAATAACGGCATAGTTTACGCCTACTTCGACCTCAGCAAGCGTGAGTCTCTTCGGATTTTGATTCGATATTTCGCTGCTCGGTACAAATTCAAAAAAGATGCCGGCATTTGTATTGAGGAGCAGGCCCTTATCTTCCGTGGAATCCTGAAATGCCAGAAAACCTTCTGATGCGGGATACGTTTCGATCACATCGAGGCCGCGCCCCACTAATTCATCCAACTTCTGGCGGTATGGCGCAAAATTGACGCCTCCATAAACAAAGACTTGAAAATTAGGGAAGACGTCCAGGACTTGGTCCTTGCTGGTTTTCCGCAACAATTCTTCATAGAACATCTGCACCCATGGCGGGATTCCTCCAATCAAGCTGATGTCCTGATCCCTGGCTTCCTCTACCATTGCCGCTACTTTCTGCTCCCAATCTTCGATGACATTCACCGATCGACTGGGCAGTTTATTTCCTTTGATCCAAGCAGGGATCTGATGATTTACGATGCCAGACAGGCGCCCGGTCAAAATGCCATTGGTCTTGGAGAGCTCGGGACTGCCTGACAGATAGACCATCTTATGAGCAAAGAAATCGGCTTTGCCGGTTCGATTTACGTATGCGAATAGACTGTCACGCGCGGATCGAACATGATGTGGAGTACTTTCTTTGGTCATGGGAATGTACTTGGTTCCCGAGGTGGTGCCGCTGGTTTTGGCGAGGTAGGTGGGCAGGCCGGGCCAGAGGACATCAGGTATCCCCTGGACTACCTCTTCTACATAGGAGCGCAGACCCTCGTAATCGCGAATGGGAACATGAGCAGTAAAATGATGATGGTTTTGAACCTGAGAAAACCCATGATCACGACCAAATTTGGTGTTGCGGGCTCGGTTGATCAGCTTGGGCAACAAAGCCTCCTGTATGGCAATGGCCTGTGACGCCTGACGATAAATCTGCCGCATCCGATACTGCGCGAATAATCGAATTATTGTTGTTCGCAAACCCATAGCTGATTTGTATCCAGGGCCAGAATGTAGGAAATATTAGCAGGTGAGCCCAACAAAGGGCTCGAAGGATCAATCAATGCGAAGATCCTCGACATGAAAGGATGGGTAGTCACTGGGTTTGAGTTTAAAGAAACCCTCAGGCAGTGCCTTGTCATAGGTGTGCTCTAGAATGTCCAGGTGATAGTGCGTGCCATCCTTACTCCAGAGTTGCACTTCCTTAATTTCAGCAGAATTGTTCATTTTCATTACCGCTCGGAAGTATTCAAAATCTCGCGATTTGGGAATGAACTCGATGGATCCTGGCTCGTATAGCCTGTATCTGAAGTTGTCATTTTGATGAATTTTCAGCAGATTCTGTGGATCTGTGAGGTCATCTGGGCTGGGTTCTTCATAGTCATGGATTTGGATCTCTTGCCCAACTTTGTCGACCACCCACTGACTGGAGCCGTCGCAGATAAACGTAAAGTTTTCAAGATCTAGGTGATATTGTGGACCGGCCTGGCAGAATGTGCCCTTGACGCTATAGTGCTCTTCTTCGGGAGGATCAATGGTCAAATTGTAAGCATAGCCAACGTTTTCTAAGGCTTGAATCTTCCTTTCGACCTGCTCTAAAAGCGCTTTTGCCTGCGGATCGTTTTCGATTTCCTGCCCATAAACCAAGGGAGAGAGCAGGCAAATGATGTAGAGCAACGTGTTTTTCAAAACTGCGATTTAGATTCAAGACGAATCTAGCCAATAGATGGTCTCCTAAATTGCTCTTTTTAACTTTTTCTTGAGATGAGCGGTAAGACGTCAGTTCTGTAGTTGCTCCAAATGATGGAAGAGCTCTTGTTCTGTATGAAGGTAGACTTCTCGTGCCTTGCTCCCTTCGCTGGGACCCACAATGCCCAAGGCCTCCAGTTGGTCCATGATGCGTCCGGCCCGGTTGTATCCAAGTTTTAATCGTCGTTGGATCATCGAGGTTGAACCTTGCTGGTTTTGCACCACCAAAAGGGCAGCATCCTGGAACATGTCATCCAGGTCAGATTCTTTAAGACCACTGCCACCGCCTATGCTCTTCTCTTCTCCATCATACTCCGGCAGGAAGAACGGACTTGGAAACCCTTGTTGTTCTGAAATGGAGTCGATCACTTTTTCGACCTCAGGAGTGTCTACAAATGCACATTGCAACCTGATCATGTCACCACCTACGGTCAACAGCATGTCTCCGCGTCCAATCAGTTGATCTGCGCCTCCGGCGTCGAGGATGGTTCGGGAGTCGACTTTAGATGTCACTCTAAAAGCCAGTCGAGCAGGGAAATTGGCTTTGATTACTCCTGTGATAATGTTGACGCTGGGTCGCTGTGTGGCAATGATCAGATGTATGCCAACCGCCCGTGCCAGCTGCGCCAGCCGTGCAATCGGAAGCTCCACCTCTTTCCCGGCCGTCATGATCAAGTCCGCAAACTCATCGATCACCAAAACGATGAATGGCATAAATCGATGGCCATTTCCTGGATTTAAGCGCCGAGCTACGAATTTCTTGTTGTACTCCTTGATGTTGCGGGCATGGGCCTTCTTCAGTAAATCATAACGCTGATCCATCTCAATGCAAAGCGAGTTCAGCGTGTAGACGACCTTTTTTGTTTCAGTGATGATGGGCTCATCCTGGTTAGGCAAGAAGGCAAGAAAGTGGTCACTTAACTTTCGGTAGGGAAACAATTCCACTTTCTTGGGGTCGATTAAGACCAATTTTACTTGAGAAGGATGTTTCTTGTATAGCAGTGACATCAAGATGGTATTGATGCCCACTGATTTTCCTTGACCGGTAGCGCCTGCAATCAATAAGTGCGGCATTTTTGTCAGGTCTGCAATGAAGACTTCATTGGCAATGGTCTTTCCCAAAGCGATGGGAAGATCCATTTTCGCTTGTTTGAACTTCTCCGTGCTTAGCACTTCCTTTAGACCGACTATTTGCTTGTTTTTGTTGGGTACCTCGATCCCAATCGTACCCTTGCCTGGTATCGGGGCGATGATCCGGATGCCCAGTGCAGCTAAGCTGAGCGCGATATCGTCTTCCAGGTTTTTGATCTTCGAAATGCGTACACCAGGCGCAGGAACAATCTCATAGAGCGTCACGGTCGGTCCAATGGTGGCCTGGATCTTGGTGATCTCAATTTTATAGTGCAGCAGCGTACGGATGATTTGATCTTTGTTCTGCTCTAGCTCCTCCCGATTGATTTCCACATTGGAGTCCGAGTAGTCCACCAGATTGATCAGCCTGGGACGTTCGTACCGGGAGAGATCGGCAGTGGGATCATAAGGATCGAGGTGGACCTTATTTTCTTGTTCTACAATCAGCTCTTGCTCCCGTGGTTTTTCCACTTTTAGTGGGGTGATTTCCATGGGCTTTTCTTCAGGATCTGGCGCCGAGGCTGGTGGTTCGGATGTTACTTTTAGTTCAAGTTCGGGTGTTGGGGACGGATCAGTGGATTTCTTTCTTTTCTCGACGGGAACCTTGGGAATATCAAATTCAATAGGTCCTGGCTCAGTTGGTTTTAAAGTTTCTATCGGGGAAGAGCGGTCTTTTTTCTGGGCCAGGTATGTATCGCTGTCCATATGGGCAGGTTCTTTTGTTCCGGGACGAAGCAACTCGGCCAGGCTCATTTTTGGCCATTTAAATGAAAAAGTATCCGTGGTGAGCAGTTGGTGAAAATTCCATACGATGAAGCCAATGCCAATGAAGACAAAAAGGAGGGCGGCCCCAATGGTGCCCAATACGGTGCGGAGCCAACCAGACACATAGTCTCCGTACGCCCCTCCCCAGGGGAAGGCAGAATCACTGAGTACGAAGCTCAGCAAAGGCGATACGATTAGCACAAACACCAGCGAATATTGCAGTGCCGTTCTGAACCCTTTCCAAGGTACCTCAGTAAAGAGCTTGTGAGCCAGTTTTAGTAGTGGAAGAACCAATACAAAAGAAGCCAATCCCGCACCTAGGAAAAAGAACTTGTGCGAGACTACAGCACCCAAGGCACCCAACCAATTGTGTATTACCGTGCTGTCTTCTAGCAACAATGACCAGCCTGCCTCATGCACTTTATCCTGATCCAAGGACCAACTGGTCAAGTATGAAGTAAAGGCCAGCAGGAGATAAATGGCCATCAGTGTGCATATGACGGCCATTACTTTGGGCCATCGCCGATCCAGTGCTGCTGAGCGTACAGCGGATTTCTTAGTCCTCTTCTTGGACTGAGTTTTCTTCTTAGTCGTCTTCGTCATGTCGCGGAGTGTGTATGCTCCCTAATACACGCGCAATTTATAAATTAAATATAAGAGTTATGTTTAAAATGCTGATAAACAATTGTTGATGTACATAATCGTAGATTTGAGCGCTTGGTTTTCAGTACTTTGAGTGTCGTCAATTTTACCTATGCGGACCATTTGAATAACGGATAATAAGGCTATTTTTGTCTCACCTTTCCAAGCTGCCCGAGTGCTGGAACTGGTAGACAGGCATGGTTGAGGGCCATGTGTCCTTATGGGCGTGCAGGTTCGACTCCTGTTTCGGGCACTTTTTAACTACTCTATACACACGGCGATGAATAGATTCCTGTTTCTCATACTGTTGATTTTGATTTTCGTTGGATGTCAGACAGAACCCAAAGCTGTAGAGCAGGTTCAGATAGAACAAAAGAGCGGTACCGCCGATGCCGCATCGTCCGCCTTGATATCGCTGGTCGAAGAGGCCATGGGAGGACAAGTGGCATACCAGCGACTGGGAGTTCTCCGCTGGACCTTTTTTGGACGCCGTGACCTTGTTTGGGATACGCAGAGCGGAGATGTTCGGATCGATTCGCCGGGAGACTCTACGACTTACCTGTACAATGTGCACAGCGGTGAAGGCAAAGTCAAAGTAGGCGCGGAGGTAGTGGAACATCCCGATTCCCTGCAAAAACTGCTGACTCGTGCAAAGGGCATTTGGATCAACGATTCCTATTGGTTGGTGATGCCTTTCAAGCTACGAGATCCCGGGGTCCATGTGACGCATCAGGGGGTAGATTCTACCATGTCCGGTGAGCCAGCGCAAGTACTTGCTTTAACTTTTGATGGCGTGGGAGTCACCCCACAGAACAAGTATCATGTTTGGGTAACACAGGACAACCTAATCAAGCAATGGGCTTTTTACCCCAATGCCAGTGACAGCGAGCCACGAGCTGTGTGGCCATGGGACAACTACCAACTCGTTGGAGAGGAGGGCAAAGTACTGCTGTCCTTTGATCGATCTGACCAGGGAGGACCATCGAATGTACAAGTGAGTAATCGAGTTGATCACTCGATTTTTGCTGACTGGGACGCAGCAGCTCAGATTCAGGAAGCCTTTAGTTCGATGTAGGCTCTTAAGTCTGCTAGTTGCTGGTTGGTCATTTTTTCTTGTGTGTACAGCGGCATGTAAGCTTTCTTTCCCCCTTTAGGGTATGTGCCATAGCGTACCACTTGACCCAACGAATGATTGCGATAGCGATCAAAGTTTTTCTTCAGGTAGCGGAAAGTTAGATCTTCATCATCTAGAATCAGATAGCTGTAGTTGTTCTTGAGATGACAATGCTGACAGCTGAGTTCATAGAGTTGCTGCCCCCTAGTGACATCTCCCGTCATGTTTTTCATTTCTTCATCATGTCCCGTGATCGGATTGATAAAGGTTGCAGGTGAAAAATCCATGAATTTTGACTTAAGGGTATTGAGCGCATTAGACTTTCCACGGCCCGTTTCATAGGATTCTCGTACGGTCGCCATTTCATCTTCAGTGAGGTTTAGATCGCCTAGCTTGAGATCGAGCGTCCACAAATAAGCCAGAACCGATTCCATCTCAAAGTCTGCTAGAGGGCGACCTTGCGAACACTCGATGGCACATAATTGAATGGCTTCACGAATGTTGTTGCGGGTAGGTTTCACCAGATCGCCATATTTCTTCTCATAGTCGCCGTTGTAGAAACTGGTTCTGTTGACGATGCCGTAAAGAGGGCTGCCTTGTAAGTAGGGGAGGCCTTGATCGGCCGCATATTGCAGGCGCGCTTCGGGACTCGGGTCTGCGAGGTCGGGGTCTTCTTTGACTACGTTATGACAGCTGGTGCAGGTGAAATGTTTGCTTTGCCTACGGGAGGTACGCCCTCCAAGCTTGGATTTGCCATGCAACACCAGGTCCCTTCCGCGCTCCATCGAAACGAACGGGATGTCCATATTCGGTCGATTAGGGGAAGGGCTGTCGCCGAAAAGTTCAAGCAATGCAGCAACAGATTCTTGTTGATCTGGAGCATTCCTGGGGGCGAGTGCGAGCAAACAAATGGCACTTCCCAGTAGCAGGATTATGAGGGAGGATTTCATGATCAGAGTCTAAATTGTCGTGCTATGGTAAATCCTAATCGGAACTGCCCATCACCCCAACGGGTGGAGGTATAGCTCAAGTAGTCCGTCTCGGCTAAGCCGGTAGCGTTGGTAAAATTTAATTGGAAGACATGACCACCACCGGTTTCCCATTCGAGTCCAAAACCCCAGGGAATGGTCGAATCAAAATCAACAGTTTCGAAACGCATGGGAATGTTCCCTTCCAGTATGAGAGCCAAACGCTTAGACATTTTTATGCGACTGGCCACACCAATGTTCATGACATAGTTGATGTCATCTACATTAACAAAGTTTCGGTGAGTGTAACCGAGGTTGAACTGCATCGAATAGCTCTTGGAGAATCGCTTGGCAGCAAGCAACTGGAAGTGATACACCATACGGTGTGCAAATTTTGGAAAACTG
>JAHQVP010000324.1 GCA_019634275.1 Saprospiraceae bacterium | reverse complement strand
CGATCAGTCCGTTCTCCTTGATGAAAGAAATACGCTCGTTGAGATAATCCTTCCCATCTTGAATGAGCGTAACAGACAGCGAAGGGTTGTCCTCCATGAACTCAGCCAAATAAGCTTGTGTTGCATCGGAGTTTGCAAACATGTCTTCCTCCGTAGTATTGGAAACCGTGATCACAATTCCTGGTTGGCCATTCACATAGGTACGAGTAGGACTGTCTTCCCAACGATCACGGACAGTGGCGATTTCGTGCAGATGAATGACGCCACCAGTTTGATTGGTACGCACCACGATTTCTTCCAGTTCTTGTGCGTAATATTCCTTGTTCTTTGCTCTAATGAGCAGCTCTTCATTCTCCGTCTTAATGGTACCCCCGGTTGATAGCAGGTTGGCGTCTGCTACTGCTCGTACGGCTTCGTCAAATGTAATGTTGAGCGCTCTCATCTCGCTTTCCCTAAACGTGATTTCGATTTCCTCATCAGGAAAACCTGCCAAAGCAATTCGGCTGATGCCATCAATGGCCAGTAGGTCATCTTCGATCTGGTAAGCATACTTCTTGAGTGCGCGTAAATCGGCGTCCCCACTCAAAGCAAACGTATACGATGGACTCAGCTGATCAACCTTGAAAATGATAGGAGGCTCCATTCCAACGGGAAAGGAGTTTATTTGATCGACTGCATTCTTGACATCTTGAATGATGAGATCCGCATCAAATCCACGCTCGACCTCCACAGTAATCTGGGCCGAATTCTCTGACGATATCGATGTTGTCCTCTTGATGCCTTGTACGCCAATCAGGTTCTCCTCTACCTTGGTCACGACACCTTCTTCCATCTCCTCCGGTGACGCTCCCGGATAAATGGTAGTAATCTGAATCAGCCTCGATTCTGTTTCAGGAAAGAACGTAGTCTTTATCTGACTCAGACCCAAGGCACCCATGATCAATATGAACACCATCAGGAGATTGGCTGCGACGGTGTTGCGCAGAAAGAAATTTATGATTCCTCTCATTGTTCAATCCGAATTGCTTCGGCCAGTTGGCCATCAAACAGTCCCTGTGTCCCTTCCGTGATTACCTGACCTGCCGTAAACCCACGAACTATTGCCCCTTCGGGCACGCGCTTTAGGACTTCTATCGGCCTCTTCCTCACCACTGAATCTTCCAGCATGAAAACATACTGCTGGTCTACCACGGCTGTTGAAGGTAGTTTTACTACGTCTTTCATAGAGGCACCATCCAACACTCCTTGTACATAAATACCGTCGCGCAGTCCCCTGCCCGAAACCGATATATAGACCGGTATACTTTGTGTCACTTGATCTATCTGATCACTAATTCGACTGACTCTACCTTGCCAAGATGCGTCTTTGTCTGAGCTCCACAGGCGTACAGTTTGGCCCTGGCGTATCGCACTCAGGTCAGATGGATTGATCGGAGCAATCAACTCATATCTGCCCGTATTCATAATGGTAGCGAGATTCGCACCGGGAGTCACCAGGGAGCCAGGAAAGGTTTCGGCATTGAGCACAACGCCAGAAAACGGCGCTCTAATAAGGTAATCTGACAATCGATCTTCGGCAGCCCTAATGGAATAAAACTGATTGTAGATGGTCTTGGAAGCCAGATAGTACTTCTCTTTTGCATCAACAACGGTTGGCAACTCGCGCAGCGTCTCTTCCACATTAAAGTCGTCCAGATACTTCCTCCACTTTACAAAGGCATCTGGAAAGTCAAATTTGAGATCAGGCATCATCTGCGTGATCGCATTCATGAGGCTGCTGCGCTGAGCAAAAAGTGCCAGTTCCGCATCTCGCATGTCCACCTGGAAGAGCACATCACCTTTCCCAAAACGAACGCCTTCCTTGATCACTCGGCCGGTTGACTGCAGCCTCCCCGTCACCTCCGCTGAAAGGACGATTTTCTCATAGGCATTAATGCGACCGTCCAAAGATACTGGATTGCTCATCTCGCCAGAAATAAAGGAATCGACAATGACCTGACGCAAAGGTGCTTGTTGGGTTACATCGGAAACAGTAGACTTTTTCTGAGCCCGAAAAAATTGGAATAGAAAAGTCCCTACCAATAGCACCAGCAAGGTCAGGATGATCGATACGACCCATTGTCTTTTTTTCATTGGTTCTAGCAGTTTAGCACTTGGACAGCGCAAACGTAACATTCGATTCTGAGAAGAGTTTGATCATTAAGAGTCTTTCGAAGCCTGCAGGTATTCGTAAAAATCATTTACCATCATGGTGCTTGGCACAAAGCCTTCTATCTGTTCGGCATAAGTTTGAAGCAAAGAGACTTCTTGACTTGCCATTTTGAAGAGCGTCTGAGACAATTTGAAAAACCGCACTACTTCGTGCGGCTCGGGTGCCTTGTTCATGCCCAGCTGCAGCATCGAATGCAAAAAATGTTCGTAATCAAATAAGGTATAGTGCTGAGGAAAAGCCAATGCCAGATATAGGGTAATCTGCCTGTCGTCGTGGCGAGGGTCCATCCACCCAGCTTCTGATCGATTTAGATCCTTAAAGAAGCCTGCGATGTGTTCTCTGCATCGAACAAGGCGTAAAGCGATATCCCTCTCCTCGTTGAAGAGATCACGAAAGATGGAACGTCCAAAGTGAGGATCATGCTCCAGGAGATAGATCATCGATTCTCTTGCTGAGAATTTAGATCCTCCCCATAGCGCCCCAGAGGTATCAGACTGGAAGCAGTCGCCATACATGGTCGCCAGATCAATGCGATCCAAAGACCAGTGTTTGTTAAATCGGATCACAAGTTCATGCTTTACACGCATGGACTCAGGCAAGCCTTCTTGAAGCATTGCGGTAAATGCACTTAAACCTTCCCGAATCTTTTGAACCTTCATCAGCTACAACCCCACCAGGGAAGCCATACACTATCTCACCAACAGGACATCTGCGGCATGTTCGTAGCTCCCCGGGCCATTGTCGTCAATGTAATCAAAAGACACGTGATACAGGTACACATCTCCTTGAAGAACTTCCCCTTTGATCATGCCATTCCACCAGCGGGAAGGATCAGTGGCGGCATAGACTTGATTTCCCCACCGATCGAAGATCTCCAATTGAAAGTTGGAAATCGGAATTCTGGGATCAAATACAATCGCAAACTCATCATTTATCCCATCTCCATTGGGCGAGAATGCATTAGGAGCATATGCGTTAAAGTAGACACAAGATCGAGTAGTCAGTTCCATGGTGTCCTGAAAAACACAGTTGCCATCATCTACTTCGACTGCATAAGATCCTGCCATTTGCAATGTCCTAACCGATTCCGTATACCCATCATTCCAATCGTAACTAATGCCTTGCGGCACAGTCAAGTCAATCTGTATCTCGGTGTCATCACAAATCAAGGTATCGGGTCCTAGAGATCGAAACTGCGTGGGGAATGCCTCGACGATAAAAGAAGTGTCTCGAAAACAACCATCTAGTTGCGCCGTTACCTGAAAGTCGCCAGGTAAGGAGAACTCTCGTATTGCCGATGTATCACCATCCATCCAGCTCAGGGCATCTCCGTCACTGATGATCGCAATGCTATAGTCAGTGCTCGGGCATACTTCTGCCGGAGCATCAATGAGCACCATGGGTCGAGGACGGACGATAAGAAGAATGCTATCAACAGAAGCACAGCGACCGAACCGTGCTTCGACGGTATAGAGGGTATTGTCTGACGGTGATTCTTCTACCTCGGCAGTCACCTTTCCTGTCGACCACATATAAGTAGCTCCTTGAATGTCTTCTCCAAGCTTAACCCGATCGCCTTGGCAGATGGCCATTTCCTCGTCCAGGGATAATGCTGGAGGGACGGTGAAGGCCACGTCGAAAGTGTCCGATACGGCACAATGGGCCTCTTCGACTCTCACCCAATAGGTACCGGTCTCATCCAAACTGATGGACTCGATCATGCTGCCCGTACTCCATAATATGCGTTGGTCAGAATCGACCGGAACCGCAAAATTGGCCATCTCGCCAGCACAATATTGCGCTGTTGGTGCCAAGTCCGGAAGCGTCAGGTCCAGCGTAGTCACAGAGATAGAATCCGTAAAGGCACAGAGGCCCCGTGCTGCGCTCAGTCGATAGCTCCCGGCTGTTGATATGGAACGGTCTGCAACGGCTACCCCATCCTCCCAAAGGTACTGCACATTGCTCTGGTCAGGCAACCCACTAATGATGAGTTCGTCTCCCTCGCAAAGAAGGGTATCTGGACCTAAATCAAAAACAATGGGATCTTCAAATGCAATTTCTAGTGTATCTGCATCACTGCATCCATTGGTCGATATCTGGGCCCAGTACTCTCCAGGAGCATATACCCGAATGCCAGGTGACGTCGCCCCTGTGCTCCACAATACGGAGACATTAGGAATGTCAATGCTTAAATCTAAAGTGTCACCCAAACAGGCTCCACTACCAGCCAGCGCTAAATCTGGAACCTGTACATAGTCCAACCGCAAGGTATCGCTATCGGTGCAGCCATCTAGCTCCACCGTGACATCATAAATTCCAGCCTGGTCCAGTACACGCTCAGCTCCACTTATTCCATCTCCCCAGGTATAGCGTGCACCAACCAGGGATAAGTCGGCATTTAGTGTAAGTGCAACTCCTGAGCACAACAATTGGTCCGTGCCCAAGTCCACATTAAAATCATCTGCTTCCAAAACCAGTATGGTGTCCGGCAATACGCATCCTTGAACATAGGTCGCATCGACCCAATATTTGCCAGGGCTGGAGACGTCTAATTCAGCCCCGGTAGAACCATCCGACCAGACATAGCCCTGAGCACCTATCTGGTCATCCTCGTTGAGGGTCAGAGACACCTGTCCAACGCAAAATATCCGATCGTTCCCCAGTACTCCAAACTCGACGTATTCCTGTACTGTTTCGAAAATCCATCCTTCGTTATTTGAAACATCAGCGCTGTTGGCACCCGCAAAAAACTGCGCTCCTCCTCTTGCGATCTGATCTTGCATCTGGATAAAATCTCCGTCCACCTCTCCCTGTGCCATTTCGATGATGCTCGGGTTACCGGCTTGCGTAGACCTCAGACCAAGTTGAATACAGTTGTTGCCTCGTATTTGCAAATGATCGACTACGGTCTGTATTTTTTCGCTCTCTAATGTATACGATCTACCGTTGGCAAATAACAGAGAATCAATACGATGTTCGCCGTACACGACGCCATCTCCTCTAAACTCCAATTTATTCATGGGTACCGTACCGAGCAGCTGCTCATCTCGTCCACCCCTAAACAATTCAGCCGATCCAACCTGTGAAGAAAACAAGACGTTATGAAAGGCATATTCACTATGCCAATGAATATGGCTCACGGCATCATTATTTAACTCAATCAGGGAGTGATCCGGGTCGAAAATCAAGTTCTCATCACTCCCCAGATGCAAAGAGGCATAGTTTGATCTTGACCAGGGATAGGTTAAGAGAATATGGGAGGAGTCCAAGTCCATTTGCACTCCTGCACCGCGACTATCAATCTCGAGGCGTTGCAATTCCATCGAATGACTTGAGGTCTTGAGTCCTCCCGCATTCATTCTGATCTCCCTGCCATGGAAATCATCTGTCAACCTGCGTTGCGTACTGTTGACAAATTGCACGAAGTTCATAAAGACTCCTGCAGTATTGATGATATAATCCTGATCTCCAGAGCCTCTAAACTCAAGGCCACTCATATTCAGTATGAAAGGGGTTTGAATATCAAGTGAGCCGTAAATGTGAAAATCTGCACAACAGTCTCCCCCATTCTCCCATCGCCAAAATTGTGCAGAAGCCGGTGGCCCGTCCCAGGTAAAATTGTGACAAACGGCGGTAGAATAGTTTCGGGTATCTACATACTCATCAGGAGCAAGAGAATTTGCATCAAAGAAAACATTGTCAAGGATGTTAGGAACACACTCACCGCCTGGCCCGCCACTGGACAAGGACCAATGTGCCGGATCTTCCCATACACCGGTGCCGCCGACCCAATAAAGATCTCGACCCACCACTGCATCGTCAATCACCCAACCGACCGTATTGCCGTCGTCTTTTGATTGCGTGGCTGTAAAAGTACCGCCATTAACATGCACATCCCTTATGCTCAAATTGGAAAACTGTTGATCTGAACTTGTGGATATGGTAGCAGAGACATCCGGAAAT
>JAHQVP010000323.1 GCA_019634275.1 Saprospiraceae bacterium | reverse complement strand
TGCTCCTGAAACGGCAATTAAAGAATGAACAGATTCCGTCGGAGACAACCATCAATGCGATTTTTAAGAGAAACGGCTTGTAGCCTTCCCACTTTTGTAGCCTTCCCCATAAACAGGACAGTTCTTAACTTACAAAAGAACTGTGATTATGAAACGGAAAAGATTTAGCGAAGACCAGATTGTAAAGGCCTTAAGGGAAGCCGATGGAGGCCGAGCGACAAAGGACATTTGCCGAGAGCTGGGTATAAGTACGGCAACGTTTTACAACTGGAGGAAGAAGTACCTAAACATGGATGTCTCACAACTCAAGCGGCTCAAGGAGCTTGAGGCAGAGAATCGAAAGCTAAAGCAGATGTATGCTGACCAGGCGCTCGACATCGTGATGCTCAAGGACGTTCTGTCAAAAAAGTTCTAAAGCCCTGCGAGAAGCGACCTCGTGTCGATTACCTACGCAAGACCTACTCAGTGAGTATAAGCAGGGCGTGCTCATTAATAGGACTACATAGATCCATGTGGTACTATCGCAGAAAGAGGGATGATCGTGAGGTCATAGATAAGTTAAATGAACTTGCTGAGAAGCTACCCGCACGAGGATTCGACAACTATTATGGCCGGATTCGAGCGGAGGGTCTTGAATGGAATCGCAAGCGTGTTTTGAGGGTCTATCGAATGCTAAAACTCAAATTAAGAAGAAAGAGAAAGAAAAGGTTCCCAAATAGGATACAGAAGCCTTTGGAAGTACCTAAACAGGCCAATGTCACTTGGTCAGCCGATCTGATGTCAGACAGCTTGGAAAACGGAAGACGAATCCGAATACTAAATATTATTGATGACTTTAATCGAGAAGCTCTCTGCATCGATGCTCAATTTAGCTATCCGAGCAGCTATGTGGTAAGAGCACTTGAAATACTGGAAATGGAAAGAGGGCTGCCTCAGACTATTCGAGTTGATAATGGACCTGAATTCTTGAGCCACCTATTTACAAACTATTGCCTGAGCCGAGACATAAAGATACAATACATCCAGCCTGGCAAGCCGACACAAAATGCTTATGTAGAAAGATTTAATCGCCACTATCGTGAAGATGTTCTAGATGCATATCTATTCAATTCTCTTGTACAAGTGCACATTTTGTCAGAGAGATTTAGACGAGAATACAACAACAACCACCCTCACTCAAGCCTGGGTGGAGCATCACCGATTCAATATCTCCACGATAAAGGAAATGATTCTTCCGACAATGTAAAGGCCATAGTGAACGACTCCTTGCAGTCGTCGGCCTTGACATTGTCTACAGAATCCATTGATAGAAATCTAAGAGATATTGAAAGAGAAACTATATTTTGAACACTGTCCTAAAAGTGGGAAGGCTACAACTGGACTGACCAAGCATTTTGTAGTAACGCTAAATTTTAAGAAAAAGGAGCTTTATCTGGCACGGATTGAAGGGACAGAAGAGATGGAGCCTGACAAGTCCTTTGGTTTTGATTTGAACAAGAAGGAAGGAAGGGTGTATGTCAGTAGGATTTATCGAGGTCTATCAGCCGACAAGTCGGGTTTACGTCTAAACGACGAAGTAGTGACCATCAATGGGAAGGATATGGTTGGGCAATCCTATTGTGATTTTTACGATATGACACGGGAGCTGTTCAAAACCAATGAAGCAATTACACTGCAGATTAAGCGTGAAGATGGAATTGAACTGGTGGAAATTGTTAAATCAGATTTGCATTTTGCCAGGTAGAACTATTGCCGATAAAGTATGGATCACGAATGCTGGTTCCTGGCTTTACGGACATGTCGGCACAGTGACTTGTCAATCCACAATCTCGTGAATGTCACCTATAATGAGAAGGAAGTCATTCCTCCTCACTACCTTGTCAGAGAAGTAAGTAAAACACGATAGATGAAGTTTCCTAGAAAGGAAGAGTACTATCCAGGCTATCAACAGTACTTGGATTTGACTGAAGAGGATGGTTTCTTTGAACAGTTTGACCATGTCACAAACGAGACCGTTACATTCTTCAGGTCTATAGATGATGACAAACTGGACTACAGATATGCGGCCGACAAGTGGACCATCAAGGAAGTGTTTATGCATATCATTGATACGGAAAGAGGTTTTTCGTATAGAGCAATAGTTTGCATACGGATGGATGATAAAACACCTTTGTATGCAATGGACGAAGATGCGTACGCGAAGAATGTAGATGTTTCGGACCGCAGCATAGAAAGTATGATCCGGGAGTTCAAGACGGTTAGAGAGGGATTTAGAATTTTATTTGAACACTGTACAGAAGAGCAGTCTTCATTTTTGGGAAACCATATGGAGTACAATATTACAGCAAGGGCTTTGGGGTACATATCCATTGGACATACCAAACATCATATAAATATTGTGAAAGAAAGATACTTAACGGAGTAGGCGGGACAAATCTCAATCCAAGCCAGTAAGAGGAAACCAGTTCGCTCTGGCAGGTAAAAGGGAGTCCTATGGAATGGATGATTTACTTGGATGAAGGAGTGTTGCTGTCCTTGTTGGTGAAAAGCCAAACATGGAATAAGTGGTAAGCAAGGATGGATGTCGCTGATTCCGATGCCCACCATTTTTTGAAAAGTACTATGTAGCGTGATGAATATGTTGAAATTTTGGATGTTACCATTTGTAGTGATCGTGTGTATCGGTGCGGGCAATATCAGGACCAAACCAGACTTTCGAATAAGAACCATTACGGCGGGAGTCTCCTTGTCGAGCATGTCGGATACCGCCTCACTATTAGAAGCAATCGACTTCCTAAGAAGTTCGGAGCAAAGGTATCTTGAGGAAGGCTATGAAGTTCAGACCGTTAGAATAGCCACTCAGAGCCTTCATCAAATGATCGATGGGAGTCCTGATGAAAAGACCATTGACCATCTTAAAAGGATGGATAAAATTGTCTGTAGAGAGAACGTCTCACTGGCAATAGGCGAGATAATAGAGGGAGATCAATACGATCCGGAGCTCACCGATTGGGTGATTCAGCTCAATAGAGAAACCGCAAACATCAACTTTAGCGTGCCGATTTCGTCAAAGAACAAAGGCATCCACGCGCACTCCATTCGAAATGCAGCTGAGATTTGTAAGGCCTTATCCCAAGAAGGCAATGGGGGAGAGGCAAATTTTAAGTTTACGACTTCAGCCAATTGCCCAGCAGGCATCCCCTTTTTTCCGGCAGCATATCATGAAGGAGTTAACAGTTTTGCCATTGGCCTGGAGTCTCCAGATTTGATTAAAAGCGTTTTTGCCGTGTCAAGCTGGGAAGATGCAGAATCAAATCTAAAGAAGGAGATGGAACTTCAGCTAAGGCCAGTTGAGGAGATTGCAGTCCAAATCGCATCTGCATCAGATTGGAAGTATGATGGGATAGATACGTCTCCCGCACCTGGACTTGATGCCAGTATTGGTGAGGCCATAGAGACGTTGACCAAAAGACCCTTTGGAAGTGCAACGACTTTAAGTGCTTGTGCAATCATAACGAGTGCTATTAAAGATGTTGACATTAAGAAGTGTGGTTATTCTGGCCTTATGCTTCCGGTAATTGAAGATCGCGTGTTGGCAAAAAGACTCATTGAAAGACGCTATACCGTCGAAGAATTGTTGCTTTTTTCCAGTGTCTCCGGAACGGGTTTGGATGTGGTCCCGATTGCGGGCAGTACTTCTGTTGAAGTTATTGAAGGGATTTACAGAGACGTGGCCGCTTTGTCTTTGAAGTATGACCAGAAAGCACTGTCTGTGAGGCTGTTTCCTATTCCAGGAAAAGATGCCGGCGAATTGGTGGAATTTGAGAATCCGTATTTGACTTCTTCCATTGTCATGGAATTGAACTAAGAAATGAAGCCAGTAGCTGGCGAGTACTCCAGCGCCTAAAATGCCAACGCCTTTCCATTGGCATAAGGTGCACTCACCGCTTTCATTTTTTTTGTCTTCTGATCATATTCGATGCCAATCCAGAGGCCTTGTGCATACCTCCTTTCCTGTGGAAGAATTTCAATTACCGGTAGCTTGCTGGATTCAAGTACAGATGGTGGAAAATCCCCTTTCATAACACGGACAGATTGCTTAGGGATCAAGGGATGGGAAGCTTCAATTAATGGTAGAAATATGCTTGGTGCATTAACGGCTTCTTCGATATCCATGTCATATGCGATAATATTCAGGATAGACTGAACCGTCTGTTGATGCAATCCGGTGGACATGGAAGCAAAGGGGATGTAAGGTTTCCCTTTCTTTAGAATTATCCCCACTTCAATCGGTGATGGAACTCTATTGCCTGGCCCAGCCTGTTGAACCATTATCTTTTGGATGGAAGCAGCATCACTTATGCTCACCCCATCGACTACTATGGCTTCATTGCCCCATACCGCAGCATTGATAGAGTGCGTTATGGCAGTCATATTGCCCCACTTGTCTATTGCCACCACGGTGTCGGAGTGTTTGGAGCTCTGATCAGAATACTTAATCACTTGTACTCCTTCGATGATTTTTGCCCACAATTGCTCCGCCGTCTCCTTTGTTAGTCTAGATTCATTAGATAGATCCATTCCCTGATATAGCATGCGCCTTGTGATTTCGGGAAGGTAACTTAGTGTACTGGTATTGGTAATGTCACAGATCTTCCTAAGGGAATTTCCATCTTCCGTCCAGTGAGGCTCATCGGTAAGACCAGATATATACGCCAGGTTTAACGCCTCGATTAGATTGACCGAGCCAATGGACGGATAGCCCATAACGGCTATTTCATAATCCCCATACTCTGCCCTCACAGGCTCATTCCATATTACTTCATATTCTGCAAGGTCAGTGAGACGCATCTTTCCTCCATCAGCTTGTATGGCGGCAATCGCTTTCTCTGCCCATGGACCGTTATACATGTAGCTGGATCCTTGTACGGATAGTGCTCTTAGGGTGCGGGCAAGTGCTGGTTGCTTAAAAAGATCACCTGCTTGATAGGAAGAGCCGTCTTCCTTTATCAGCGTTTCCCTGGTTTCCTTGAGTCTTCTTAGTTGCTTATCTCTTCTTTTAAAGTAGTCGGCTGTTCGATCATTAAGGACAAACCCGTTTTCGGCCAGATAGAGGCTTGGATCAAACAAGGCTTTGTAAGGAAGCTTGCCAAAACGTGCATGTGCTGCATCAACTCCTCTCATGAATCCACCTACCAAAGCACTTCGTCCACTCACTTCCCTTTCGGCAAATAGACCTTCACCAATGTTATCGATGCCTGGAATTGACATTGGGTCAGTTTCAGCTTTGACAGCGTTCCATGAAGCATCCATTGAAACGAGCTCTCCTCTTGATGCATCATAATGCACCATATTCAAGATGCCAAAGAAACTGACCACCGATCCCGCGTTTAGCGTGATTTGCGTCAACGCAGTAGTGAGGGCAGCATCAACAGAAGTACCTCCTTGCTTAAGTGCTTCAATACCTGCCCTTGAGGCTGCTGCATGAAAGGTATTAGTGACTGCCCCTCGTGTTCCAATAGCAATTGGATTGTCCGGATATATCCGACTATCCATTTCCAGGTATTTATCTAATTCACCCACTCCCCATTCTAAAGGGGATAGGGAAACAACGCTGCTTTCATTTTTAAGTGATGGAAGTGTTTTGCAACTCGATATCAGAAGGATGAAGCTTGTGATGTATAGCTTATATAGTGGTGGCATTATCTCCTTTTTTACAAGATACAAGCTGTTTGTCTAGCGAGCACTCAGCTCCTTAGAAAATTCAAGCTGTAGGCAGCCTTGACTTTCATTGCGCCTTCTCCTCCTCGGCGGTAGCGACTTTCTGTGGGATACTTTATTTTTTGACTGGACGTGTAGGCGGACAGGATTGATCGACCCAGCCCCCTAAGCAATCACATCATGTACTACATGCCCATGCACATCAGTAAGGCGATAGCGACGACCCTGATGCTTGTAGGTGAGCTTTTCATGATCGATGCCCAGGAGATGCAATACCGTGGCCTGAAAATCATGGACATGCACCCGATTCTCTACGGCATTAAATCCGAATTCGTCGGTGCTGCCATAGCTAAGTCCGGGTTTAACGCCTCCCCCTGCCATCCATAACGTAAATCCATAGGGATGATGGTCGCGGCCCCAATTGCGGTAATCATCGAATACGCCTTGCAGGAACGGGGTGCGTCCAAATTCGCCTCCCCATATCACCAAGGTATCGTCTAACATGCCTCTTTGCTTGAGGTCTTTGACTAAGGCAGCACTGGGAGCATCCGTATCTTTACACTGAATCTGTAAATGGTAGGTGAGGTTGTTGTGTTGATCCCATCCGGCGTGCATGCACTGCACGAATTTGACCCCTCGCTCTGCGAGTCTTCTCGCCATCAAACAGTTGTATGCATACGATCCTTGGGTGTGCACATCCGGACCATACATGGATAAGATGTGTTCGGGTTCGTCCGAAAAGTCGGTCAACTCCGGCACGCTCATTTGCATCTTAAAGGCCATTTCATATTGCGCTATGCGCGTCGTGATTTCGGGATCACCATACTTTTGATGATTGATGGCATTAAGGCGTTCTAAGTCCTCGAGCATGGCTCCGCGCATCTCACGGGTGACACCATCTGGATTGCGCAAATAGAGCACAGGATCACCCGACCCGCGAAACTTGACGCCTTGCAATTTAGAGGGCAAGAACCCGCTGCTCCAGTAGAAGTCGTAAAATATCTGGCCACAGGAAGCTTCCTTATCACGCGAGGTCATGACCACAAAATCAGGCAGATTTTTTGCAGAACTGCCCAGCCCATAAGTCAGCCAGGAGCCCATGCTCGGTCGTCCGGCCATTTCAGATCCCGTTAGGAAGAACGTGATGGCTGGAGCATGATTGACGGCTTCGGTGTACATGGATTTTATAAAGCACAGATCGTCTGCAATGGCCGCGGTATGAGGCATAAGATCAGATACCCAAGCACCACTCTCTCCGCGCTGATAGAAGGGCTGCATCTCCGCCAGCACAGGCCGGGCGACTTGATTTCCGGTCATGGTACTGAATCGCTTGCCGCCAACGACTTCATCTGGAATTTGGCGACCGTGCCATTGTCGGAGGACCGGTTTGTAGTCAAAGAGGTCCACATGCGTGGGGGCTCCATTTTGAAAGAGGTAGATGACACGCTTGGCCTTGGGAGCGATATGGGGCAGCACGTCAGGAGCACTGATGCGTTCGATCGCAGACGACATAGAATTGCTGCCCAGCATGCTGGCCAACGCAGCAGAACCGATGCCCACGGCCGACTGACCAAAAAAGTGTCTTCGCGTGATCGCTTGTTGTTGTCGGAAATATGGATGCATGGTCTTTACTGTTTTGTGATGGCCTCGTCCAGATTAAGTATCATGTTGCAGACATTGGTCATGGCGGCCAATGGAGCAATAGCGATGGCAGATTCAAGGGGGTATTCACCGGTAGCAATTAGATCCTCGGCGGCCTCTGTGTGCTTCGTATAGTGCTGCATTAGATTGTGGTAGCGCGCTTCCAGAATCTCGGCCTCCTGCGCTTGTGGAGCGCGTCCCGTTGCTTGGATAAAAGCATGGGCGATGCAATGGGATGCCTCGGGTAGCTCGCTGAGCAAACGCTGTGCCCATACCCGGGCGGCTTCAACAAATGTAATGTCGTTAAGGGTGGTCAAAGCGTGCAGCGGCGTGTTGGTCTTGGAGGGTGTTACTGTACAGGTTTGGCGCGTAGCATTGTCAAAAAACATGGTCGGGCTCACGATGCGACGCCAGAAGACGTAAAGCGATTTTCGGTAGAGGTCTTCGCCATGGTCCTGAACATATTTCTTCTTGCCGAAGGTGGCCTCTGCCCAGATGCCCTCCGGCTGGTAGGGTCTCACCGATGGCCCTCCCAGGCTGTCCACCAGCAGGCCACTTAGCATAAGCGCTTGATCCCTGATCATCCATGATGGCATTCTCTGGCGCGGCGCGCGAGCTAAGAGTACATTGTCTGGGTCGAGCTCGAGATGGTCGTTGGTGATCATGGAGGATTGGCGATACGTTTGAGACATCACCATCAATTTGAGCAGACGCTTGACATCCCATCCGTGCTCTATAAAGTCTGCGGCAAGCCAGTCCAACAGTGCTGGATGAGATGGTTTAGCGCCTTGTACACCAAAGTCCTCCACTGTTTTTACCAGGCCCTGTCCAAAAATTTCCTGCCAAAATCGATTTACCGTAACCCTTGCGGTCAAGGGATGCCCCGGATCCACCAACCAACGGGCAAGGTCCAGTCGGGTCCGGATTTCGGTGGTGCCCAAGCGAGGCAACGCCTCTGGGATACCTGGACGGACCGTATCCAGTCGATTGTTGTAGATGCCCTTGTTCAGAACGTATGTCGCTCGGGGGACTTCCAGGTGATCCATGACCATTACCTGCAGGTTGTCTGCGGTTCCCTTGTTGTAGTTGATGGTGGCCTTTCGCATCGATGTCAACAGGTCCGCGTAGACCGGATCTTTCTCCTTGAATCGATTGATCAACAACCCCTGGAGGTAAGATTCACGCCTGGTGGGATAGAGCGAAAGCGCATAGACTTCATGCCCATTCAGCCATTCAGCTGCTTTTGATTGAGAAGCAGGTCCGGACTCGCGTGGGAATTTCTTTTGCTCAAACTGATGCAGCTCGTCTGCAGCTTGGTCCAGAAGAGCCTTGATGTCAGCCACCTCAGCCTGTTTGATGGGACCGCTGAGGTCCAGAACGGGGGGCACGCGTCCATTGCGCCCCATGCCTCCTTCGGTAGTTTGGTTGAAGAAATCAAAAAATTGATAGTATTCTTTTTGAGTGATGTCATCAAATTTATGATCGTGACATCGACAGCAGTTTAAGGTAAGGCCCAGCCAGACCGTGCCCATGGTTTCCGTGCGATCGAAGACATTTTCCACGCGCGTTTCTTCGGGAATTCTACCGCCTTCACCATTGTACATGTGGTTGCGATTAAACGCGGTGGCAAGAATTTGATCTTCGGTAGCATTTGGCAGGAGGTCGCCCGCCAACTGCTCTACGGTAAACTGATCGTAGGGCATGTGGTCGTTAAATGCCCGCACTACCCAATCTCTCCAGGGCCACATCTTGCGGGTAGGGTCGCCCTGAAATCCGTTGGTGTCTGCATATCGGGCGATGTCCAGCCAATGCCAGGCCCAGCGTTCGCCAAAGTGTTTTGATCCCAGCAGTCGGTCGACCAGATTTTCGTATGCGCTTTCTGCTCCGTCGGCGACGAAAGAAGAGATCTCTTCTTGTGTCGGCGGTAAGCCGATGAGGTCAAGCGAGAGTCGTCGGATCAAGGTGTGTTTCTCTGCAGATGCTGAAGGAGACAAACCTTCGTCTTGTAGTCGATGACGTATGTAGTGGTCGATAGGTGATCCCTCGATGGTTGCGGTTTCGTCCTTTTGCGGGCTCGAATATGCCCAATGATCTTTCCGTGCACGCCTCCGGCATCATCATCTCCGAACGGCCATTGTACCACTATTCTGCTTTACAGCCCATGCCTTTCGGTTTTCCAATTGTACAATTTGAT
>JAHQVP010000322.1 GCA_019634275.1 Saprospiraceae bacterium | reverse complement strand
CACCACATTTTGCTGCGTGGCCTGCGTGAGGAGCTGCTGGAAATGGGTTACCGAAACATTACAACCTGCCGCGACGGCAACGATGCCTTGAATACCATTATCGCTACGAATCCGGACGTTGCCATACTGGACATTGAGATGCCAGCACTGGATGGCTTTGAAGTGGTGTCAGCATTGCAGGGTCAAGGAGTGATAACACCCATCATCCTCCTCACCTACCACAAAGAACGCAGCTACCTGGCCATGGCCAATCGACTGCAAGTGCTGGGCTACATGCTGAAGGAAGATGCCGTCTCCGACATCAACGAGTGCATCCAGCATGTGCTCCATGGTCAAAAGTACCGGAGCCAAAGCTTGCGCCACGATGATGTCCATGCCTCGCAGGAAATCTTAACGATTCTCGGCGAACTCACGTCGACAGAACTGGCCATTCTCAAGCTCGTTGCATCGCAGACGGCCTCCTCCAGGATATGTGAGATCCGTCAGATTTCTGCCCGCACGCTTGAAAAGCACCGCTCCAATATTCTAGCGAAAATAGACCATGCAGCAGCCAATAGCTCTCTGAAAGACTGGGCGATGAAGCACACGGTGGTGATCAGTAGATATTGACCATTTCAAGTTGCGATTTTTGATTTTTGATTGAACGGCCTTATTTCACAACCACTCGTTCCACGTGCCGAACGCCCTTTGTCTCGATCACGATCACATAAATACCAGGGGGATAGCCGGTCATCTGGAGATGGCTCAGGTCACCGCTAAGCTTATGCCTGAGCACCACCTGGCCTTGCAGATTGGCTAGGATAAGATTGCTACCTGCAGCGCCTTCGACATGGAGATATTGCGCGCCAGTCTCCAGCAGATTGGGATAGATCCTAGGGGTAGGTGCAGCGGCCAATCTTACTTCGACGATCGGAGAGAAATCCTCCCTCCCGTCGAAGTCCACCTGGCGCAGACGGTAATAACTGCGTTCGGCCAGAGGCTGCTCGTCGGTATAGAAGTAGTCCTGCATCTGATCGCCCGTGCCTTGACTCTCCACGAAGGTGATGTCTGCCCACTCCCGCGTACCCTCTCCCGATCGCTGGATATAAAATCCATGATTGTCGATCTCGCTGGCCGTCTGCCATTGCAGTGCTACTTGATCATGCAGCGCTGTTGCTGAAAACGATACCAGCTCCACTGGCAGCAGGGAGGAGACTTGTAGTACGAGCTGATCCGATTCGGCGTCATGGAAGATATCATACCGCTGGGTACTAGACGGAGGCACGGTAGGCAGCACACCGATGCTGGTCACTCCATCGATCAATAGATAGCGATCACCTATACTTGGGGGGCTGAGAAAGCTGACATCTAAGTAGACAACGCCCATCTGACCATTCGTGCTGGTGACATCAAGCAGGTCACTGGATCCATTGGCTCCATCTACCTCCATTTCCAAGATCATACCACCATTGGAAATGGAAGACAAGATTTCTACGGTGCCAATGCTATTGCCTGGATGGATCTTGGAATCTCTAGATGCATCCATTCTGTTGATGGTCCCAGTACCTCTCATTGTTCCAAGCAGGTAGACCGTACCATCGACCTCACCATTGTTGGTTAGTGTGGCAAGCGGAGGAACATTTACGTCGCTCTCCAAGGTGCCATGATTAGTCAATGATGCATGGTTTTCGAGGAAGGCCCATTCGGTAATGGTACCATGATTGGTGACAGTTGCACCTTCGCTCATGTGGAAGTTGGTGTTGAGTGTGCCATGATTGATCACGGTAGCTCCAGGATCGATGCGCAGGTTTACATTGGGACCAATGGTGCTGTGATTGATGAAGGTAGCCCCAGATTGGACATGGAGGTCAAGATCAGAGTCGAGGGTGTTTTCGTTAATGAAGGTGGATCCAGATTGGAGGGTGATGTCGTTGGTGATGATGCCGTAGTTGGTGAAGGTGGCGTTAGTCTCCAGAAGTATGGGAGCTTCTATTGTACCATGGTTGAGATGCGAATCGGAACCAAAACCCCGAAGAGTTAGACGATGGCAGTCGACACAATTTATCTTACCCGCGTTTGTCATCTTGAAAGAGACAAGCAATTCATTTTCTTTATAAAATGTGGTTTCCGCGTTGGGCGAGCTTGAAAAATACTCTACTATACAATCGTCCCAAAAAGATCCCATCAAATAATTCGAAAAATGGTGCACCCTAAGTTGCCTTAGGAAGATCACACAACTGTGCACCTCTAAGCCTGCGGCGTGAACTCTGTCGTAAAATGTGCCCCATTTTCTAACAATGAGTGTACCTATAAAATCGATGTCACCACTGACTTCGTTGGGCCAACCATGATCGAACACTACTGTATCCGTTGGACTCGCATTTGGAAACGGATGTCGGCCATCAATCCAATCACGATCAGACCCTGGCCACGAAAAACCCTTAAAATAGTAGGTTTCTCCTATTAGATCCTGGGATGTTGTAGCCAAGAAAATGAAAATAAGAGAGGCCGTATATGTCCTAACCATAGCAAGTGCTTTATTTAACGTTGCATCGTTAAGATAAGCTGTGGATCATTTCTTGATGTACGTATGAGTACGTAGTTCGGGTGACGATTTGGGATTGATGATTTTTGATTTACGATTGTCGACATCGATTCCCATCTTGCCAATCCTGGCCAGCGCATCGCTGCAAAGCGGGCTTGGGAATCTCTACTCAGACAGCGCCATGGCCGCATCGATGATGGTCATGCCATTGGGAATAAAACTACTTAAGACATCCAGGCCTACTGTGATCGGTAAAAATATGGCGGGGCTGGTTTTGAGTAATTTAATTTTGGCGTTAACCGCTGCGTAGACACCTGCCGCGGCACCACCACCAATTCCCGTGCCGAGATCAAGTGGGAAGCACTCAGTCACACGGTCAATAAGGGATTTGATCGCGTCGATGGCAATACTGAGTATAGAAGCACCAATGCGTAATTCTTGATAGGTTTTGTTGGAAATTACACCATCAGCTCCTGAGGAGGCAACGCCTTGAGATTCAACGTGAAATCGAATTGGCAATGATTTCCTCACTTCTGAAGGCAAATTTTGCAGAGCTTGTTTTACTGCTGTCGCTAGCTTAACGATGTACTCCGAAAATCGCTTTTCGAAGTCTTGCATTTTAGCTAAGATGGAATCTACCGGTCTTGCCAGGGAGCCAATGACATTGGAATCAAATTCATTGTTATCCAAAGCCCTCATCATGTCATTAAAAAAATCGAATTCCTTGGATAAATCCACGGGCACTAAGGTGGAAATAGCTCCAGTAAAACCTTGCAGTATCGCACCTATCTCTTTAATATCAGTAACCACTTTGGAATTGCCCTCGAGATGGATGATGTCGTTCGTAACAAAGGCCTTTATTGCCTTTAGAGAGGATCTGCCAACTCGTGTAGCATTGTAGACCGCTGATTCGGGGCCATGCTTGGGGGTGATCAAAGCTGCAGCTAAGCTTTGGACCACTTGGGGAGTGGGCTGCAATATGGCCTCAAAATCATCACCGAGATCGTTACCAAGATATCGGCTAAATTTTTTGGAAGCACTGGCCGCATACTGGAAGACATCAACGACCGCCTTCTCACCCAGGATGGCGACATCCTCTGCGATTTTGGGTACTTTCTCAACGTCCTTCAAGACTTTTTCAACATCCGATTCTAAAGACATAAGTTTTCATTTGGTGGGTTGCGAATAAGTCAAAAATATGTCTGAGTGCTCGTGCTGACCTACGTAGGATTACGTAGTCTCGCCAAAAAGATAAAGGCGTCCGCATCACCTACCTACCCTAGTCATGCTAGACAATGTCTTCGGCATTAAACCTTAAGCAAAGTCAGAAATAATTGCTTTAGTTTGGATTCCTAACTATATTGCACTCAGCAAGATTGCTGGAATCAATTAAATACATGACAATGAGTAAATCAACATTTTATCACGCAGGATGCCCCGTATGCGTCTCGGCAGAACAGGAAATCATCAACTTGATTGGCCCCGATGGAATAAACATTGTGCATCTCGGTGAAGACAAAGAAGAAATTCCAGCTGCGGAAGAATCCGGAGTAAAATCGGTCCCCGCACTGGTCACTCCGACCGGAAATGTCTTGCATATCAATTTTGGTGCAGACATTGCCGATCTCAAATGACCATCATTTTTTTTAATTTTATTTAGTTAGGATTCCTAATTTTTATAAAACCAGGCTGGATCTGGTGGTTATTTACGGCACTCCGCACTAGTGTATCGGCACGTCTATGGTGGCACTCTCTCTTGACAAGGGGGGTGCCGCCTTGGTTTGCACGTGGCGTATTGATCGGCATTTCACGGAGGGGTACCAGTATCCGTTTTGCATCTATTTATGGACTCCTCTGTGCACTGGATCATGGCACATTTCAATTTGGATTGGTACTTTACAATCGTGCCAGACCAGCAACCCAATTCGTTGGACTTAGAATCCAAGATCTTCAATGGTATCGAACGCCTCTCTGAAGCCTTGAAGTCCCTTTTGTGGGATAAAGCCAAAATTCATGGAATCAGCCCGATTCAGATTCAGATCCTCTTATTCGTAGACAGTCATAGCACCCACCTGAGCAATGTGAGTCATCTGGCAAAAGAATTTAACGTTACGAAAGCCACCATTAGCGATGCGGTACGCGTGCTGGTGACAAAAGATCTGCTCCAGCGAGACTATTCTCCCACGGACAGCCGTAGGTATGACTTGCTCATCACCAAGAAGGGATCGGGGCTGGTGAAGGAATTGTCATTGTTCGCCACTCCTTTCATGGAGGAACTGTCCCATTTCAGTCGCAAGGAGCTCACCGGATTTTTCGAGACCTTATCTAAGCTCATCTATCGCCTCAACCAGCGGAACGTTATTCAAGTCCAGCGATCTTGCTTCAACTGTCGATACTACGTGGGCAATCGTGAAAACAAACACCATTGCAACCTGTTGCAAACCAAACTAAGGAATCACGAATTACGTTTAGACTGTCCCGAATTCGAACAGAAGATCGGTGAAGGGTCTTAGGCAAACGAGTGCTACTTCAGATAGAGCAGTGCCTTTACCTCCACATCCTTAGCTACTGATTTTGTCAGAATGGATGGCTCATCGACTCCAAAGTCTTTGAAGACCACTGGGAATACGCACCTCACCTTGGTCAGGTTTTCTTTCTTCGAAAGGGTGGCCACTAGGGTGGTCTCCTGTGTCACCCCATGGATGGTCAGAGCGCCCTTCAATTCGAATTCCGCAGGCTCCGATCCTACCTCTATGTCCTTGCGGATGGTCCCTTGAAAAGTAGCATTGGGATACTTCTCGCTCTCCAGGTAGTCTTCGTTAAAATGATCTTGCATCATTTCGTACTCAAACTCAAAAGAAGCAATGGGTATCTGGATTTCAACAGATCCGTTGTCAAGATCCATACGAGCTTCCATCTCCGTGGATTCGGCTTCAATGTCCGACATGATCGATTTGGTGTGAAACTCCACCTTACCATGATCAAGCGTAAGCAATTGGCCATACGCCCATTGCGTGGAGAACAGCAATAGAAAAATCCCAAAACAACGCATCCTATTCTTCTTCGTCCTCTTCTTGGAGCTTGTAAAGCAAATGGCCTACCAGCGCAATGTTTTCTCCCAATCGGGGGCTGCCCCAATCCAGGCCAAAATCGGTCCTGTTGACCTCCAGCTCGACCTCCAAGCCCATGATGTAGCCTTTCTTGGTGGCCTTTTCTCCTTTCTGTTTGACGATGACTTCATGCGTCTTCTCCACCCCATGGATCGTCAACTGTCCCACTGCCGTGTAGACCCCATCGCCGGTCTTAGAGACCTCACTGGATACGAAGGTGATCTCCGGATACTTCTCCACCTCTAGAAATCGGTCACTTTTGATGTGCCCCGCCAGTCGCTCGGCAATAACGTCCACACTGCTTGCATCCACCGTAAAGGTAAATGCGGCATCAGAAAGATCTTCTCGGGACTGGGTCACGATCGTTCCCGTAAAGACCTTAAACTCGCCCGTACGCATGGAAAAGTCTTCCCACCCCACTTCGAATCGAAGGTTGGAATGGGGATTGTCTACCGACCAATTTTCTTGTGCGGTAGTGGCAACATGGAGACCAAGTGTAAAAAGGAGTAATCCAAAATATTTCATCACGTTAGATTTGAGCTCGAACTTATTAAAAATGACACGGCAACCGTAGGGTCCATTTCATAAAAAGAAGTTAACAGGGGATATGCGTTCTTAACGCTGTATATGCCTCTAAAGTTCTTTGTCTCCCCCATTAACATCAAGTGAATGGGACCTCTCTCCATATCTCCTGCAAAATCGTAACATCCGTATCCGCCAGGACTCCCCTCTAAATCCATTACATTCGGATGGTCTGACTATCCCGATGAGGAACCGACAGATGAAACACTAAAAAACAACCAAATGAAAATTCAAATCATTAGACTGCAATCCAGCTTGGAAGAGCAAGAACTCCTCCATCGAGCCAAAGAACGAGAGCCCCTCTTCCAGAAGATCCCCGGACTATTGCAGAAGTATTATGTCAAACTGGATGAGCCTAATCAGTACGGGGGGATCTACATCTGGGAATCACAAGAATCTTTGGACGCATTTCGGGCATCGGACCTGGCGGCCAGCATACCCCAAGCCTACGAAATCACCAAAGCACCCGATATCGAGCTGCTCGATGTCCTTTTTAAGCTCCGCGACAAATAGGCATTTATGCGGCAGCATTTTTTAAGCCTTCGAGAAGCATTGGTGGCCCTCATCCGTTACTTTATTATGAAATGCATTACGACAACATTAGCCCTTGTACTGTCCCTGCAAGTCATTGCTCAGCAGTCCGATCTTTCCGTATACGATCATCTACTGTCAAAGACCTGGCTGGCACAAGGAAGCTGGGGAAATGGCAGTCCCTTTTATCAGAAAATCGAATTCAAGTACAACCTGGATGAGTCCATCGTGGTGGCCAATGCCGAGGGCTATATCGATCAGGAACAAACGCAAATCGGGCCACGCAATCACGGCATTCGCCAACTCGATCAAGAAACGGGAGAAATCAAGTTTTGGGAGTTTGATGTATTCGGAGGATTGACCCAGGGAACAGTAGAAATCGAAGGACGCACCATGCGCTATCATTATGATTATGGCGGTACCGAAGTGACTGATGAATGGAAATACCTCAACGATTCCACCTATGCATTTACCGTGGGCACATACACCGATGGAACATGGAATCAAGTCTATTTAAGCACTCACTTCAAGGAAGTAAAGAAACCAGACATAAGAGCGATGTACGACTTTCTCAAAGCTCAATTGGTAGGAGACTGGATATCTCCCGCCTGGGATGGACAGCTCCTTGAGTCATGGTCGGTTGATCGCAATGGGCATCTCCGCCAATCCGCCCAATACACCGAAGAAGGAGAGGTGCTGTATGAAGCGGTGAATAAAATCGAGATCGTAAAGGGCGAGATCGTGTTGTTTACCGTCATCAAGGACAGCAACCCCAAGATCTTTAGAGCGTCTTCGTTTCGTGATGATCGCATCATTTTTGAGAATCCGGATTACACCAACCCTAACCGAGTTGTCTATGCCTTTAGTGAAAACCAGGGCTTTAACCGGACCATCAGCGGCACAGAAAATGGAAAAGCTTCCACATATACCTTTAAGTTTGAGAAATTAGAGCAGGCCGATAAGACGGAATAGGCCGTCACGTGCCAACAAGCGCTTCTCAATGGGCATAGCACACATCCTCCTGCAAACAACAGACGCATACCTGATTAAACAATTTAAACTCCTGATACTGGCGGTCTTCTGCACCAGCGTCACCTTCCCCCATGTCGAAGCGCAAGTGCCCTCCTATGACGTAGTGGTGATTGGGGGAACCCCCGGAGGCATAGCCGCGGCAATCACGGCGGGCCGGATGGGGAAGACGGTCATGTTGGTGGAGCAATCTCCGGTACTTGGGGGGATGTTGGCATCTGGCGTGTTAAGGCTCGACGACCATATTAAAGAAGCGAGCAGCGGTGTCATGGAGGAGTTTCGACAAAGGGTAAAATCCTATCATCTCACAGAACTCAGTGATGATCCTTTGGTCCAGGCCCATGCAAAGTTGCCCTCCTCCGTTCCATGGAATGCAACGGAAGGTCAGGTTTGGGAACCCCGCACGGCGGTTCGCATCTATGGCCAGATGGTGAAGGAGATTCCGGCCATCACCACCCGATTTAACCAAGTCCCGGTTGACGTCCAGATGGAAGGAAATAGAGCGGTCGCGGTGGTCACGCAAGAGCGTAATAATGACGGAGTCCTTGGCGAGCAGCATACGTATACTGGGCAAGTGATCATCGATGCTACTTATGAAGGTGATCTGGCCGAGTTTGCCGGCGTGCCATACCGTATTGGACGAGAAGCTCGATCGCCGGAGGAGCCTCATGCCGGAGTCATCTATACAGATGGGTTTGGGTCTAAGCCCGGAGTGCTCAAGGGAACCATTTTTCCCGGCAGTACAGGGGAGGCAGACCATAGAACGCAAGCATTCACCTTCCGAATGACCGGCAAAGACTACGGTCGGGAAGACCACCCCTTCCGCCTGATGACACCTCCGGACAATTATGACGCAAATAAGTATAAATGGAATCCCAATCAACAACCCATCGTGCCAAATGGCAAGTTTGATCTATTGGGCATCAACTATGGAGCCGATCTGGCAGGTCATTCGACACGCTACATACTTTCTGATTGGGAGGAGCGCGTGGCGATAGAAAAGATCTTCCGAGACCATTCTTTGGGTTGGCTGTACTACATTCAGACCGAGGGCGGATCCCCCAATGTGGGTCTTGCCGACGACGAATTTGTAGACAACCATCATTTCCCTTATCGTCTATACGTGAGGCAAGGACGACGCATTGAGGGACTATATACCCTAAACGAAAGCGATCTACACAAGGATCTTCGGGGCAATGGCATTCGGCCGCCGCTCCAACTGGAATCGATTGCCATAGGCATGTATCCCATTGACGCTCACAACGTGCAGAATCCTACGGATCGCAATGCCGGCCCTTATGGGGAAGGCGCTGCCGAAGGTGACATTCATCTGGAAGATGTGACGGGCCCCTATCAAATACCATATGGCGCAATGGTGCCCGCCAATCACCAGGGACTGCTCTTCCCCGTGGGCATATCGTCTACTCATCTTGCCATGTCAAGTGTTCGTATGGAACCGGTGTGGTCCTCACTGGGGCAAGCAGCAGGAGTAGCAGCCGTTCTTTCCATTGATGGCAATACTCCACTAGGCCAAGTCAACGTCACTGCTATTCAGGACGAACTGATCCGACAAGGATCCTTCCTATTTTTCTACAAAGACCTTACTGCAGAGGCGCCCGAGTTCGCAGCGGTTCAAAAACTAAGCCTGTTGGGTGCGATAGACGGCGATGACAACTACTACCTTAGGGCCAAACAACCCATCACCATGGGAGATTTTGCCCGTCTGGTGATTAAGGGTCTTCAACTGCCAATCAGCATCACCGCTGCTCACTTTGAAGATGTCCCCCGTGGACATCCCGCCTTCAAGTATATGGAATCACTATATGATTATTCTACCCAATCGTCTGCCCCCTTCTTTGAATATGAGGTGCGGAACTACTTAAGTTATTGGTGGGGCGCGCGATCGGTCAAAGGACCTCCTGCATATGCCTATCCTGATCATGCCGTCACGGGGGAGATGGCCGCCAGGATACTTTCTGGTCTACTCGGGAAAAACATAGGGGTTTCAACCGCATCAGATGCCGTGCTCTCCCGAGGAGAAGCAGCCATGCTGATGCATGAAGTGATTCAGCAAAATGAATAAACTGTAAAGGCATGATCGCCAGTCGTACCATGATAAACCGTCACCACATCCGTATCAAGCTGCCAAAGAAAGCATGCTACTGGTGGTGGCATCCAATTAGGCTGTGCTGGGGTCCGGCGAATGTGCCCTCCCTCATATTCCT
>JAHQVP010000321.1 GCA_019634275.1 Saprospiraceae bacterium | reverse complement strand
CATTCGTTGTGAAGGGGCGCGTATTCGACACTGGATCAATGAGGTCCAAGTGCTCGATTACACGGAAAAGGATGAATCAATTGCCACAGAAGGTAAAATATGCGTGCAAATTCACAGCGGGGCTCCTGCAGAGGCTTGGTACAAGGATCTTCAACTTATGGAACTGTAGAAGCGCTGGGAAGCCAGCCCGCCGTCTTCAGTCATTTCGGATCGCCTCTATCGGTTGTTGTTGTGAAAATCGAAAGGTCTGACCCACCACGGTGATTAGTGCCAGTACCATAATCAGTGCGGCAGGAATCGCAAAAAGCCATGGGCTCAATGAGATCCGATAGGCGTACTGTTCAATCCAATTTCGGAGAAAAAGGTAAGCAATGGGCATAGCCAGTAAGACGGATAGGACAATCAGTCCTATAAATTGTCGAGAAAGCAGAGATACCAGATCAATGGTCCCAGCACCCAAAACCTTTCGAACGCTGATTTCCTTTGCTCGTTTAGTAACAGTAAAGTGCACTAGCCCAAAGAGCCCCAAGCAGGCGATTAAGATTCCAAAGGACGAAAGTAGCCGAAAGACGGCTTGAAACTTCTGATCTGCGGCGTACAACTTCCCATATTCCTGATCGAGAAAAAAGTACTCAAATGGACTGTTGGGAAAATGTCGTGCATAAAGTGCCTGGACAGCAGCAAGTTGCTCTTGCATGTCGCCCCCTCGCAAGCGAAGGCTTGCCATCGTATGCCAACCTTCAGCATAGCGAAGAATCAGGGGTATATGATCCGATTTGGGACTTAATTGGTCAAAATTCTTGACGACGCCTACAATGGCACGATCTTCTCCCCACATGTCAATGGTTTGACCGATGGCTTCTTGTGGACTATTGATGCCCCATAGCCGGATCGCTTCCTCATTCACGACTACCTTAAGGTCATTGCCTGGAGCGTCACGATAATTCTCTCCCGCAAGCAATTCCATACCCAGAGTAGGTATAAACGCTGCATCGATGAAGTACACATAAAAATTGTAGCTGTGCTCAATTACAGCATTGGTAAGGTTGATGCCGTTCGAACTCCCCATGTCACTCGTTGGCAAACCCGGTACACAGTTAGACAACGCCACCGCACTTACCTGAGGCAACTGCTTTAACGCTTCTCTGTATCTGTTGAAATGTTTTGCGTATTCTGGTGTTTCAGGGGTCTTTACAACAATGGTACGTTCAATGTCTACCCCCAAATCTTTGCTCCGCATATGATCCAATTGCCTCGCCACCGCAATCGTCTGCACCAATAAAAATGTTGTAACCGCAAATTGAAAGACAACGAGTCCTTTGCGCAATCCGGCACCAAATCCACTTTGAGAAAATTTACCCTTTAATACAGAGATGGCTGGGAAAGAAGAGAGTATGAAGGCCGGGAACAGACCGGAAAGTAACGAACTGATCAGAATCAGTCCAAAAAAGGACACCCAAAATGCCCCATCCAGAAGCGGTTGGTATGATCCTGGTAGTCCGGCCTCCTGGATAAAAAATGGAAGTCCAAGCTGTACCAAAGCCAAAGCCACCACCCCAGCAATGACGTTGAGTACCAACGCTTCCCACATGAACTGAGTGCGCAATTGTGCCAGAGAAGATCCAACCACCTTTCGGATACCTACTTCCTTAGCCCTGTCCAGGGACTTGGAAGTAGTTAAGTTGATATAATTGACAATGGCAATGAAGATGACCAGGAGAGCGACCCAAAACAAAATCTTTATTGACGCAGCATCTCCACCGGGCTCCGGTTCGAAGCCCTTATTAGAATAAAGGTGAATGTCCGCTATCGGCTGAGCTATGACACGCTCTGCTTCTACCTTGTCTTCTGCGATCAGCTGATCACTCAGGGTCTCCAGTCCTCTGACGAGCGCAGGAAAATCGCTCTTATCACGGAGCATTACATAACTCGATTGGTTGTTGTTGTTCCAAGATGTCAACAGCGTACTATCCGAAGACGTTAGCGTAGCGTAGGACAAGAGCAAGTCAAACTTTAGGTGCGTTGTGGAAGGACAGTCCTTCGTGATGCCTACTACTTTAAAGTCTACATTTTCGTGCTTGATGACTTTTCCAATTGCGGACTGGTTGCCAAAAAGTCGCTTTGAAAGTCTTTCGGTTAGCACAATTTCATGCGGTTTGGAAAGCGCTGTCAGCTGATCTCCCTGCACCAGTGGATGATGCATAACATGCATAAAAGACGGGGTAGCTGCAAGACTTCTCTTGACCCGATGATAGGAACCCTCTATCTCGATGGTCGCATCCGTAAACAGCTCTGCGACAGCATAGTCAACCACCTCTGGAATAGATGCCTGTACTCTTGGGGCAAGGGGAGCATAGGTTTCTGCATCTTGATCGATGAGCGTCTGACCATCATAGTAGTCCATCGTCAATCGAGCCACACGATCGGCATTTGGATTAAAATGCTCATAACTCCGCTCGTACTTGACGTACATAAAGATCAGCAGCGAGATGGCAAAACCAATGGCAAGCCCTGAAATGTTGATGACACTAAAGATTCGATCGCGGAATACGATACGTGTTGCTATTCGAATATTTCTGAGATTTCCCATATGCATTCATCGTAATAAAAAGCGTGCCAAGCATATTTGATCCTATTAATCTGCCCAATACACATATAAAAATATTTTATGTGTTCGAAAACGAACACAATGCTGTTCAGATTTGGGCGATCTTTCCGATATCTACCAGAGCGTGCATTTAGCGACTGATCGCAAATAGCTGCCGACTATCGAAAAACATGTTATTACCTTTACCGCGATCAAAAGTTAGCCATTACCACATGGAAAAAATTATCCCTATTCTCGGCCTCGCCTTGCTGTTTGCTTGCAGCAATTCTCAATCAGCAAGGCAGGAAGCTCCAACAGCCTCGACCGCCATTGAGATCGAGCCGGCTCGCTATCAAGCCTCCATCAACTTGGAGCACGTTCCAGACAGCATGAGGGGTTACTCTGCGGTGTCAGAAGTTTACTTTGGTTTGGAAGAGGAAAATCGATTTGTGTATGAGGTCAATGCCATGGGCCGACCCATGAACGACGTTGGGAAATGGCAGGTCGAAGGAGACACCCTCTACATCTATGACCTTGAAAAAGGACCCAACAGCAAATTTCATATTGTGCCCAATGACGATGGAACCTTCCATATCTATGGCCCGAACAACTTTATTCTGAAAAAAGACGAACGATATGTGCCAACCAAAAACTAAATACGTATTCATCCTCTTCCTTTCCGTGATCTTGACTCGATCGGGAATGGCACAGGAAAAACAAAGTCTGGAGCCGCTCGACATCTTCAATCTTGAGTATGTCTCAAATCCAAAGATTTCTCCAGACGGGAAATGGGTGGTCTATAGCAGAAACTACAAAGACATTATGACCGATCGCAACCTAGCCAATCTATGGATTGTCGGATTCGATGGTCAAGGCAACCGACCCATCACAAGTGGGAAACATGCCCATGGTGGAGCAGTATGGTCAGCGGATGGAAGGGAGATATTCTACCGTTCCAATAAGGAGGGAAGCAGCCAAATCTACCGCCTAAACCCCGAGACAGGTGTAGAAATGCAAATCACCGACAGCCCCACTAGTCCCGGATCCATCTATCCATCGCCAGATGGCAAATGGTTGGCATTCACCATGTCCGTTAAGTACAAGGGAGAAAGTTTCGCAAAAATGCCGGCTAAGCCTGAAGGCGCAAAGTGGAATAGTCCGCCTATCGTTATTGATAAAATGCAATATCGACGCGATGGTGGAGGATATGTCTCTGATTCCTATCGTCAAATCTTTGTAGTCACCACGGAAGGAGGTACGGCCATGCAACTTACCGACGGTGACATGAATCACGGCAGCAGCTTGAGTTGGGGTGCGGATTCCAAGCACCTCTATTTCTCTGCCAATCCCCACGAAGACCGAGACTACCAGCCCAACAACAGCGAAATCATGCGTCTGGATCTCGTATCGCGAAAAGTAGATGTTCTCACCACACGAGTTGGCCCTGATGGGTCTCCTAAAGTTTCTCCTGATGGATCAAAAATCGCATACACCGGTTACGACGACAAACTGCTGGGCTATCAACAGTCCAGTATCTACATCATGGACATTGATGGATCCAACAGCCGATGCATTACCTGTTCCACTGATCTGTCGCTCGGCAGCATCAATTGGGCGGCGGATGGAAAAAGCCTCTATTATCAATATGATGACAAAGGCCACACGTACATGGCACAACAGAATATAACCGGTGATGCTGTCAGTGTGCATATCGAAGAAATCGGAGGAACCACTTTAGGCCGTCCTTACGCGAGCGGCAGCTACAGCGTTTCTGACAACGGTCGTTGGGCATATACGGCTTCTGAGCCAGAACGTCCGGCAGAGCTGGGAGTAGGTTCAGCTGGCCAATCCCCCAAAATCATCACCGGGGTCAATGACGATCTTTTGCATTTCAAAGAAATGGGGAAGGTGGAGGAAATATGGTACACTTCGTCAGCAGACAACCGCGAGATCCAGGGTTGGATTTGTTACCCACCCGATTTTGACCCAACAAAGAAATACCCTCTGATTCTGGAGATTCATGGCGGACCATTTGCCAACTACGGACCTCGTTTCTCGGGAGAAATTCAATTGTTTGCCGCCGCTGGATACATTGTGCTATACACCAATCCACGAGGCAGTAGCAGTTATGGCAGTGATTTTGGCAACACCATTCACCATAACTATCCTTCAGAAGACTATGATGATCTGATATCCGGCGTAGATGCCGTAATCGCCAAAGGCAACGTCGATGAAGATCGTCTGTATGTCACTGGGGGATCTGGTGGTGGGGTGCTTACGGCTTGGATCGTTGGCAATACGGATCGATTCAAGGCTGCGGTGGTTGCAAAGCCGGTTATCAACTGGTATAGCTTTGTGCTTTATGCAGACAACCCCAGTTTTTTCGCTAAGTACTGGTTTGGGAAGATGCCCTGGGAAGATCCCGAAGCCTATCACAAGCGGTCGCCGATCTCATTGGTAGGAAACGTGACCACACCCACCATGCTCCTCACTGGTGAATCCGACTTCCGCACCCCCATGGCCGAGACAGAACAATACTACGCTGCCTTAAAATTAAATAAGGTGGACACCAAGATGGTCCGAATTCCTGGTGCCGGGCACGGCATCGCTGCAAGACCAAGCAACCTCATTGCCAAGGTTGTGCACATTTTGGAGTGGTTTGGCCGGTATGAGTAGGTGACTTTGGGGTTCAGTGGGGTGCAGTGAGATTTAGTGGATCAGGTGTGGCACGCCAACTTTAAGTTCGGCCGGTCACTGGGGTTTGGGAATCTGGTGCACTTGGTGAATGGGGTTCAGTGGGGGTAATGGTGCAGTGGGTCAAGTGTGACACGCCGACTTTGAGGACGGCCGGCCACTGGGGTTCGGGAATCTGGTGCAGAGCCTATACTTCTACTGGAGCACTTCCTTTTACGATGCCACTTTTTCGAGATAAACTATTGTGCGCTTTGTGGTGAAAAAAATTCTATGTGCCTATGTGTTTACAGTGCAAATGGATCAGTTGTGGCACGCCAACTTTGAGTTCGGCCGGTCACTGGGGTTTGGGAATCTGGTGCACTTGGTGAATGGGGTTCAGTGGTTAAGATGGCAAAAGATGGTAGTGGTAGAGAGCCAAATACTTTTACGGGAATAATTCCTTCAACACTGCCATTTCTTGGAGATAAACTATTGTGCACTTTGTGGTGTAAAAATTCTATGTACCTATGTGTTTAAAGTGCAAAATGTCGCGACATCTGGTGGGGGTAAGATAGAGGCTATGAATTCGGCGAATGATTGAAATGGCGCAATTCAGAGAGAATTCGAGAGCCAATACTTCTACTAGAACAATTCCCTTAAATGTGCCACATCTCCAGATAAACTATTGTGCGCTTTGTGGTTAAAAAAAGAACGCTAGCAACTTCAAACTACTGTGCCTATGTGTTTTATGAAGTTCACAACGTTGCTACATGGTAATTGAAATAAAGGATTCTATTTTTGCCCCATGCAGCGAAGACCAAGAAGAAACCGAAATTCTCCTCAGATCCGTGATTTGGTTCAGGAAACCCGACTGAGTGTCGCACAATTGGTGCTGCCCATTTTCTTAGAGGACGGATCTGATGTCAGAAAAAAAATCCCCTCCCTCCCTGGGACCTATCGTCTTTCGGTGGATCAGGCTTTGGTCGAGATCGAAGAATGCATAGGTCTGGGACTTGACAAATTCATCTTGTTTCCTGCGGTTGCAGAAGCACTGAAAGATCAGATGGCCAGCTACAGTCATGCAGCTGAAAATTACTACCTGGAAGCAGTCCGACAGATAAAACGTCGTTTTCCAAATGTCATGTTGATTTCTGATGTGGCGATGGATCCATACAGCTCTGATGGGCACGATGGCATCGTCCTCGATGGCCAGGTCTTGAATGACGAGACCCTGCCGGTCTTGGCCAAGATGGCGGTAGCTCAAGCAGAGGCAGGATTTGACATAATAGCTCCTTCAGATATGATGGACGGACGTGTTGGGGTCATTCGAGAAGCACTCGATCTGGCTGGATTCCAAAGCGTACCCATCATGAGCTATACTGCGAAATATGCCAGTGCATTCTACGGTCCGTTTCGAGACGCTTTGGATTCTGCGCCCAAGGCCGGAGATAAGAAGACCTATCAAATGAATCCCGCCAATAAACGTACTTCTTTGATCGAGGGAGACCTAGATCTGCAGGAAGGAGCCGATTTTCTGATGGTAAAGCCTGCCGTGCACTACTTGGACATCATCCACCTGATGAAAGAATCCTTTGACCTTCCCATTGCAGCCTACCACGTCAGTGGCGAATGTGCCATGTTGATGGCAGCATGCAACAATGGCTGGCTTGACTATCAAACCGCCATGCCCGAGGTGCTGACCAGCATCGCGCGAGCAGGTGCAGATGTAATCATCACATATTTCGCCAAAGACTTTGCGAAAATGTCTGTCTAAACCTCAACCGGACTCCATCGTCTGAGAGATAGACATAGTGCAAAGGACATCGGACCTTTGCTCGTCGAAATAAGTGCCATGTCTGTCGATCTCCCTATGATCGGAGGAACCGATAGGGATCAGTCTGGACTTTTAATTCTTGAATCAATTTCGAGAACGATGAAAACAAACTGCATACTTGTTATCGCTTTTACTGCGCTCGCCATCACCAGTACCGGTTGTGGAGTCACCTCAGAAGACATGCTTGGAGCAGGCATGCAAAAGGGCTTTCTCCATGGCATCCTCCATGGCTTCCTTGCCCCTCTGAAATTTTTATTGGCTTTCATAATGGAGGACATGCACATGTATGCCACATCCAATAACGGACAGTGGTATGATGCGGGATTTCTATTGGGCATAGGTGGATTCAGTGGCGGAATCTTTAAGTCTCGACGTAAAGATTAGTAGACCAACCTTTGCTATTCTTGTTAATCATTTTGCAATGGTGTTGCAAAAACATATTTTGCAACCATGTTGCATATGTATAGAACTTTTGCCCTCTTCCTATTGATGGGCTTGACCAACCATGTTAGCGCACAGTTGGCACAAATCGATAGCATTCGATTAACGTTTACAGCGAGTGATAGTAGTCAATTCAGCGTACGAGCGTCCATGTCAAATGACACTACTTTTATGCCATCCGAAGCTATTAACCTTGCAGAAAGCACGGAGTACTCGGTGAACGTTTCGTTTCTGGATAATGGTGTAGACCTGCAGGACTCGATAGTTGGACTGGGAGAAAGTCTACGCTTGTTTTTGGATGCTGGACCGGACCTCTTAGCTAGTGAACCTGTTCCTACAGACTTGGATACCAATGGCCTTGCAATTGGGGTGGAGCACACCATCACTTCCAACTGTGTGGACGATGGCAATATCAGCTCTACATTCAGGTTGGCGCTTGTCCAATTTCCTATGAAAGATTCCTCGGTCATCGAGCAAGATGGATCTAAAATATTGGAGGTAATCTGGGAAGCATTTGTACAGGACGACCCTAACGCTCCCCCTTGCGAAAACGAAGAAGAAGTCATTGATCGGGTGACCCTCACCTTCACCCCGACTGCTGGTGGAGACACCATTATCGCTGTCGCCTCCGATCCCGATGGTCCCGGGCCACTCGATCTGCAAGTCCAGGACATCAACCTCAACGAAAGCACAGACTACACTCTTTCCATCACCTTAGAGAATACCATCGAAGGGGAAGACATTACCGAAGAAATTATAGAAGAAGATGACGAACATCTCTTCCTCTTTTCCTTCAGCGAAGGCATCTTTGAAGATCCGGAAGGCGATGGAAATGTTGACAACCGACAAGATCCCGTCAACTACGATGATCAGGACGAAAATGGTCTGCCTGTGGGATTGCGTACTTCGTGGGCAACCGCTTGCACGGAAGATGGCAATCCCTCGGGCAACCTCCAAATTGTGTTAAAGCATCAACCCGACATTAAGTCTGCTACCTCTGGCATTGACGATGGAGGCACCGATGTGGACATCACCTGGACCGTCAACATCGTCGACGACCCTGATGCCCCGCCTTGCGAAAACGAAGAAGAAGTCATCGATCGCGTGACCCTCACCTTCACCCCAACTTCTGGTGGTGATACCATCGTTGCTGTTGCCTCCGATCCTGATGGTCCCGGACCACTCGATTTGGAAGTCGAGGACATCAACCTCAACGAAAGCACTGCCTATACCCTTTCCATCTCCTTGGAAAACACCATTGAGGGAGAGGACATTACCGAAGAAATTATGGAAGAAGATGACGAACATCTCTTCCTCTTTGCCTT
>JAHQVP010000320.1 GCA_019634275.1 Saprospiraceae bacterium | reverse complement strand
CTCCATTGAGGACATCGAAAATCAAAAATCAAAAATCTCAGATCGCTGGAGAAGTTATCGTTGAGTGATGTGCAAATTGTGTAGCTGTAGTCCGTGTTGGGATGGTCTCCATTGAGGACTTCGAAAATCAAAAATCAAAAATCTCAGATCGCTGGAGAAGTTATCGTTGAGTGATGTGCAAATTGTGTAGCTGTAGTCCGTGCTGGGATCATCTCCATTGAGGACTTCGAAAATCAAAAATCAAAAATCTCAGATCGCTAAGTATTCAACCAATAGGTGATTTTGGCGACGATGGATCGGTTTCTGATCGAAAGGTTTTGGGTAGCATAGTTGTCCGTATACACCAAATAGAAATCAGAAACCGGTTTATATCTCCACTGCAGTCTTGCATTGACATTGAGATTGTCAATCTGGTTGTTGTACTGCACCAGGGTTGTGAGAAAGAGTTTTTTGCTAAAGGTCAAGTCGATGCGGGGACCCACTAAAATGAGATTAGCCGTAGCATAGGGCTCGGGGAGAATGATGCGGTTGATGCTGTAGCTCAGGGCTACGCTTCCATAGGGTTGAAAGCGATAGGTGGATCGACCGTCCAAGCGGAGTAGGTTCCCATTAAAGAACTCACCACCGAGCGCTATGAAGCGATGAAAAACTTTCTTTGCGCTGTTGGTGGAATAGAACAAACCGGCCAGGTTATATCGAAAGTCGGTGTCGCCGGGAAGTTCCTCTGCACCGGTCCGGGTAGGATCAAAGGAATCAAAGAGGTGCACAAAATTTCGTTCCACAAAGATTCGTCCTCTTTGGTTCTCGGAGAACTGAAAATTCCAATAAAGGCTTATTTCTGAATCAGACCGACCGAACTCAGGTTTCCAAAGGGTGCTGAGTTCGACGCCCGGGCCGTGGGTGACGATTTTCCCACCAGGTTTTCCATACAGAATCAACTCCACTTCGGGGTTAATGCTGAAATAGTCTCGACGTGGTACAAACCCGACTTCAGCATCATATCCCGCCCCAACAAGGCTGTGCTTCCAGGAGACCTCTAAATTGCGATGGTAGTAGTTTATGAGGGTACCATGTGCAAATGCCCCATCTTGATCATCCGTGAGCGAGCGATGATAGAAGACACGGCCGTCCCATTTGTTGTCCTTTGACAAGTAGTTGTAGTCCACGCCCAGTACTCGATTGTTTAGGGTCGTTTCCGGGGAGAATTCGCGCTTTGAAAAATGCTGCTTGTTTACAAATATCGCTCCAATGCTGGATCGATTTTGAATGGCTTTTTGAACAGCGAAGACGCCATAATTGTAGCTTGGGAGTCCGTTGGAGTCATCGCTTGCAGCCTGCATGTTCAATACCCCAATGCGAATGTCGTCGGTAAGTTTCCCACTTAAACGGGCGCCTCCCCATATACGGTTTTGTACGGTAAGGCCGGTTGCCGTATCGACGGCAATGCCTATCCGTCTGGAGAAAAAGGGATTGATGCGGGAATCTCCGAAACTCCCAAATAGGTCAGAATTCTCAAGAAAGAATTGGCGCCTTTCCGGGAAAAACAACTCAAACCGGGTGAGGTTGGTCTGTTGTTGATCAACTTCCACCTGCGAGAAATCCGGATTTACGGTAAGATCCAAATTCAAACCGGGGGTAACCGCAATCTTAGCATCCATACCCACATCACCCAATAGGTCCTCAGGAGCACCGCTTTCGTAATCTTTTCCGATGCCACCAGAGGCATATGGTATCACAACGACATTGCCTCCCGTTTTCTCCAAAGGTTCTTCCCAATTAAGGTCTCCCATGAAACCGAGTCGAAAAAACTGCTGATTCTGTGGAATATGCGTCCACACTGACCACTCATTGTGCTGGGTGTCAAATCGATAGCAGTTAAAGCTCCATTTATCTGCTCCGGCGAGATATCTTATGGTCGTAAAGGGAATGGCAAACTCGCACACATAGCGGTCCTTGTACTTCTTGGTCGCACCTTCCCACTTATTGTCCCAGGCGGTATTGAAGCTGTCCGAATCGCGCCCTCCATCGGTCACGAGTGCTTCCCGCTTCACTCCGTACGCATTCATGCCAAATAGAAAGGCATTTCGACGATCATTGAAGGGGTCAAATAGGAGGGAGAGGTTGTCATTTCCGCCGGCACGGTAGTCTCTCCTTAACGAAGACACCACGAAATCATCGCTTTCTGCATAGCAGATGGCTCCGATATACAGATACTTGTCATCCCGAAGCATATACAGCTCTGTTTGAGCCAAAGCATGCATTGAGTCCGAGGGAAACCACTGCCAAAATTCGGAATTCTTATCCGCACGCTCCCAGGCTGCTTCATCTAAGATTCCATCGACTACGATAGGATCTGGCGTCGTATGTACGGTAAGCGCAAAAGTATCCTGACTGGCCAGGCAGACTTGCATCGACGCAAAATATATGAGTGTGATTCGTAATATGTTCATCAATGCGCGAAAGTAACTAATCCTTTCAAGAGCGCAATCTATGCTAACAATTTGATGACAATTGGTACAACTGGGGGTTTGCTTGAAATAAGTACGTATGTTTAGAAAAATCAGCTTGGAGCATGCGTCTATTTGCAATCTCATTTTTCTTAATCACTGGCGAAATACTGGTTGCTCAGAACGTTGAATTTCGCAGTAGCCCGCGGCAAATCCTCGGGATCGAGGCTGAACGTTCTGCCTCCGTGACCAGTGGCGACTTGGATGCCGATGGCGATGCAGATCTAATTGTCGCCAATGGTCGACACTGGCCTGGCCAAAATCGAATATTTTTAAACAACGGATCGGGCATTTACAGTGTTTCCAGGTTGCTGGGATCGGACCAATCAACGAGCTATGCCGCTGAAGTGGCTGACTTTGACGGTGATGGAGATTTTGACATTGCAGTTGGAAACGATCGTGCTCCGAATCGGTTGTTTTTTAATGATGGACGTGCACATTTTATCGAAGCGGAGCACACCTTTGGAGGATTGGATCAACCTACTCGAAATCTCACCTGTGTGGATATAGACAACGATGGAGATATCGATATCTTGATCACCAACCGAGGCAGTGAGAATGAGATTTGCATCAACGATGGTCAGGGTGTTTTTACCGACGTGATTGGTTTCGGGTCAAATGACGATTCCACGATCGACGTTGAGGCTCGAGACATGAACGGCGACGGTTTGATTGATCTGGTGCTTGCAAACCGAGATGCTCAACCTAATTATATTTATGTTAATGATGGTCACCTGGATTTCAGCAAGAAGGTGCCTTTTGGTTCGGGTACGGATAACACTCGCTCCATTGCCATAGCAGATCTGGATAGGGATGGACACCTAGACATCATAACAGCTAACATTGGGGAGCCTAATGTCGCATACTTTGGCAGTGCCGATCTTAACTTTATAAGAAGTGAGATCGTGGATACATCCAAAGCAGGTACCTATGCCATTGCCGTGGCAGATTTTGATTTAGATGGCTCTATAGATGTCGCATTTGGAAACTCCAATCGACCTAATTATATATTTCTCAACTTCAAGGGAGGGAAAGAATGGCAGCCACTGCTCCTTAGTGATCGTCCTCGACGCACCTATGACATTTGGGTCGATGATTTCAACGGAGATGGTCGTTTTGATGTCGTGGAAAGTAACTCAGATCACATAAATTATTTCTATCTGAATAAAGAGAATAATAAGTGAAATATGATTGTGGCAGTGGCTTCTTGATGCTTATTAATTTTAAAAAATAGAATGCAACATGCAAAATCTAAAAATACAATTCCATTTACTGATGCTTGTGCTTGTGCTCAGTGGCTGTGGAAGTACAAATAAAATAGGAAAACCCGATACGGGATACGATCCTGAGGCTCGCTTAGCGGCGTTAGGGATAGAATTACCATCTCCTCCGCAACCAGTCGCAAATTATGTAAATGGTGTGTCGACATCAAATAACCTGATCTTCCTGGCAGGAAAAGGACCTCGGAGAGCCGATGGCAGTGAAATCAGGGGGAAAGTTGGAGTTGATGTGACCATTGAAGAAGGATACGAAGGAGCACGGCTTACGGCCATAAATCAACTTGCTGTCCTAAAAGAAATGCTTGGAAATCTGAACCGGGTTAAACGCATTGTAAAGGTTTTGGGGATGGTCAACTGTGACCCATCATTTGTCGATCAACCAAAAGTGATCAATGGATTTTCAGATCTTATGGTAGAAGTTTTTGGTGATCGTGGGAGGCATGCTCGAGCAGCAGTTGGTATGGCGTCATTGCCGAGAGGCCAAGCAGTGGAGATCGAATTGGTAGTGGAGATCTATAATTAGTCAGCAGATGAGACTTGGGGAGTTTGTAAAAGCAAAAAAACAATCGACCGCGTCGCGGCGATTCGGCCGATGGATGCAGTTGAGCTTGCTGATTTGGACAGGGTTTTTTCAACTGGATGCACAGTCGATTGATTCCTTATCAATGACGTACCTGGGTACCGCTGGGTGGATTGTTGAGGACCAGGAGACTACGATTTTGATCGACCCTTACATTTCTAGACTTAAACTGGGAAGAGGGCCCAGTATCAGTCCCAATGATGTGCGCCGAATATACTCGCGCACCGACTATTTTGAATCCGATACCGCATTAATAAATAGCATTATTAGTAAGGCAGACTATATTTTGGTACATCATTCACATTTCGATCATTTGTCTGATGTCCCGTACATTGCCAAGAAGACAGGAGCAAAAGTGATAGGCTCTGAAACCACATGTCGGATTTTGGCCGCATATGGAATTCCAGAGGAAAAATTATTTCGAATAAAGGGAGGTGAAGACTATCAATTTGAGCATTTTTCAGTTCGGGTTGTTCCATCACTTCATTCGGCCCTGAATCAAAAATTGTACTTCGATGCGCGAGTGCTTCCAGATACTTTACGTGCCCCATTAAAGATTAGTGAGTTTATCGAAGGCGGTTCCTTTATGTATTTCTTAAGGTTGTCTTCTCATAAGATATTGACCATGGGCTCAATGAATTTCATCGAAAGGGAAATTGCGGGGTTGAAGCCTGATATTTTATGTGCAGGAGTTAATTTTTCGAGAAATGAAATTTTTAAATATACCGAGCGCTTGATGAAGTTGACGCACTATCCCAAATGGGTAGTACCTGTTCATTGGGACAATTTTAGAATCCCTTACGGTTATTCGCAGGATCGAGCACTTGAACTGAAGGTCGGGCCTTTCATCGAAGAGGTAAAATATGCCTCTCCCACGTCAAAGGTTGTCGTTCCTACTCATCTGGAGGAAATAATTTTTAGAAACTAATCGGTACATCAATGTCAAATTTAATTACAAAGAGTGCACCTCTAGTGGTGATCATGATTTTTGGCTTGGTCTCTGTTGGTGCGCAGACCAATCCTCTCTGGGCTGAGCGTAAGGTCAAGAATTACCTGCCGCATATGACCGTCCCAGAAGTTCAGGATTTCCTAAAATATTCTGACATGGTCATTATACCGATCGGAGCATTGGAGCAACATGGTGCTCATCTACCCATAGGAACCGACATCATCAATGGAATCGAACGATGCAAATTAATTGCTCAGGAGAGGGATGTGCTGGTAAGCCCTATTATGATGGTGGGACAGTCCCCTTACCACATGGGATTTGCTGGAACGATCTCGCTCAGTGCCCATCTCATATTGCAAGTGCACATGGAAGCCGTAGAAAGCTTAATTGCCCATGGGTTTAATCGATTTATCATCATGAATGCCCATGGAGGAAATAGAGCGATCTCTACACTTCTCGTGGATCAAATCAATCAGACGACGGCAGGTGTCGCCGTAAGTTTTAGTCAAGCCATCCAGCCGTATTTGCAGCCGGTGAGTGCTCCTCAGAGTGATGTATTGGACCGGCATGCCGGCACCGGGGAGACTTCCAATTCTCTCTATTTGATGCCGGGATTGGTCCAATTGGAAATGGCTGAATCTGCAAAGCTTACCTTGCCCTCACATTTAGAAAAGATGCTACCGGAAGTGATCAAGGAAGAACCTACCGCAAAGTTGCTTTTCCTAGCCGAAGGACTAAAGGCAAAAGAGACGGGTAAGTCAACTTCCTCTGCCGAAATGTCCAGCACCGGTGTATGGGGAGAACGAAGCCCCAAGGAGTCTTCTGCCGCAAGAGGCAAAGCAAGTACAGATGCCATGGTGGCTGCCGCCATTCAGTTCATTGACCGATGGAATGAGCTTGTCGATAAAAAGGGGGAGTGAGTACAAGATCAGAATTGAACTGTTTGTTGATCAACGGGTAAATCCATCTTATGCCATTAGATTGCCCAGCAGCGATTCTTATTAGACGCTTTGGGTGCTCCATGGACAAGATTCTAAATCGCCTGAGGTGTGATGCATTGGCGATGGTCGTTTGATTATCGTAACTTCCTTGCCACGATTACCAAATAAACGCAAGATGGCAACTTTTAATGTAACGGTTAATGGACAATCCCGGACGGTCGATGTTGATGCAGATACCCCACTGCTCTGGGTGCTGAGGGATGACTTGCAGCTGGTCGGGACTAAGTATGGATGCGGTATTGGGCAATGTGGAGCTTGTACAGTTCACGTAAATGGCAATGCAGCTCGATCTTGTTCCATGACAATTGCAGCGGCCGCTGATAAGGAGATCACGACGATCGAAGGACTTTCTGATGACAATGACCATCCCTTACAAAAAGCCTGGATTGAACACGATGTTCCGCAGTGTGGATATTGTCAAGCTGGACAAATCATGACGGCTGCGGCTTTTTTAAAGGACAATCCCCGCCCGTCTGATGAGGAAATACAGACGGCTATGCATGGCAATATATGCCGATGCGGCACTTATTTAAGAATAAGGGAAGCCGTTAAATCAGCCGCTAGCAAGTAGAAATATTTGCATGACGGTTTCTTCTAGTATGACTAATTAAAGTAATTCAACCTACCATAAAATGCCAAGAATAAAGACTTCGTACAATCGACGATCATTTTTAAAAGCCAGTACCGCAGCAGGTGGAGGTATGCTCTTGGGGTTCAGCTGGTTGGCATCTTGTACGCCCACCGAAGAGGAGGTTTTGGCGATGCCAGAAAACTGGTTTGATATCAATTCTTTCCTAAAGATTGGGGACAATGGAGTGGTGACCATCATGTCACCTAATCCAGAGATTGGCCAGAACGTGAAGACCGCTATGCCCATGATCGTGGCCGAGGAATTGGATGTAGCCTGGAAGAATGTGCTTGTCGAACAGGCTCCACTTGATACTTTGCGTTTTAAACGCCAACTCGCAGGAGGCAGCCAATCCATTCGACAGGGGTGGGAAAGTCTTCGCATGGCCGGAGCTACTGCACGACAACTGCTGGTAGAAACGGCGGCTGAGCAATGGGGAGTACCAGCGGAAGAAGTGACAACAAGTGAGGGAACTCTGTATCACAAGGAGAGTGGCAAGGAACTTGGTTATGGAGCTGTCGCCTCCGCTGCAGGATCGCGAGAGGTGCCCACAGAAGTAGAGTTAAAGGATCCCAAGGACTTTACCATCATTGGTACGAGTCAGATCAATGTCGATGGATCCAAGATCACACAAGGTGATGCACTTTTTGGAT
>JAHQVP010000319.1 GCA_019634275.1 Saprospiraceae bacterium | reverse complement strand
TAAAGCAACACAAATCCAGGAGGTATAGATGCTGAATGGGATGGCGACTATCCAATAGTGAATGGAGTTCGTTCTGGTCGACCGAATGGAGAAGTAGAGCTTGAGCAGGGTGACGAGCAATGCGACCATAATGATCAATGCGGCCTCAGGCAAAAGATAATGCCAGCAAATGATCCAAGCAGCATTTAAAAGACAGCTGATGAAAAATAGGGGATGCGTGGCATCGAAAGGGGCTTGATGAGCTGACGTGGACTGACGAAAGAAATTGATCACGTAGACCAAGAGTCCGAGATAGATGATGCTCCAGATCGAGAACGTGACGTTGGCCGGTACAAAAAGATTGGGATATAGATCGGATAACTCAGGGGGTGTCATTCCATTTAGGGGCAACTGCACAGCTACGAAGTTGATTCCAAGAGCAAGGAGATAGCCCACCAGCGCTACAATAGCTTTATTACGCATAGAGATTACTTTGGAAGAAAGGTACACTTCTTCAAAATCTTTACCTTCCCTTAGTCATGACAAAGGACAATACAAGCATGCGACGATTTTCAGATCAAGTGGCCATAGTGGCGGGAGGAGCAAGAGGGATTGGAAGGGCAGTAGTTGAGCGGCTGCTGGTGGAGGGTGCGACCGTCTTATGTCTTGATGTGCTAGAGCAAGAGCTTGCATTGCTGCAGGAGGAAGTGGGCCGTCAGCATGAAGGTAGACTGGAGACGGAAGTGATCGACATCACGGACGAGGAGTCCGTAAAGGGGGCATTTAAGCGTCTTTATGCCAGATTCAGTCGGGTAGATGTGCTGGTGAATAGTGCGGGCATCATTGGGGAGACGGGCCTGAGCATCATTGATACGGATCGTAGCGTCTTTGAAAAGGTACTGCAAGTAAATTTGGTGGGCGCCTACCTTATGACCAAACATGTCTTGCCCCATATGTTGAAAAACGACTATGGCAGAGTCCTTCACATCTCTTCAATAGGAGGGAAGGAGGGCAATCCGGGGATGGTGGGGTATGCAACCAGCAAATCTGCATTGATGGGACTGGTGAAGGCCGTTGGCAAAGAATACGCGAAGACAGGCGTGACGATCAATGGCTTGGCTCCGGCCGTCATTGCCACACCCATGAACGCAGAGACGAGTGCAGACGTCCTGGCTTACATGAAAGCCAAGATACCAATGGATAGATTGGGCACTATGGAAGAGGCTGCCGCGCTCATTTGCTGGATTGTATCAACAGAAGCCAGTTTTAATACCGGATTTATTTTCGATTTGTCGGGTGGAAGAGCCACTTTTTAGCAATTTTACCAAATGAGCCAATTGAGCAGACGGATTCGAGATGCGGTGCGTGATATTCCAGATTTCCCAGACGAAGGAGTGCTCTTTCGTGACATCACGCCTATATTCGGCCAACCTGAACTATGTGCAGAGATCATCAAGGAAATCAGTCGATGTTTTGCAGGGGTAGACGCTGTAGCGGGCATTGAAGCGCGGGGATTTTTCTTTGGGATGGCTGTTGCACAGCGATTAGGCGTACCCTTTGTGCCCATCCGCAAAAAAGGCAAGCTGCCCTGGAAGACTTTGGAACAGTCGTATGACCTCGAGTACGGTTCTGCTACTATGGAAATACATGTTGATGCCATTCAGCCCACCTGGAAAGTCCTGATTCATGATGATATCCTGGCTACTGGGGGGACTGCTGAGGCTGCTGCGAAATTGATTGAGCAAGTCGGCATCGTGGGTGGGTTTAGTTTTCTGATGGATCTTACCGTATTGAATGGAATAAAGAAGTTGCTTCCTTTCGATCGGCAGATTCATTCGCTCATTACCTACTAGTAAGGGCCCAAAAAGGACCATCGACGATTGCATCATGCTTGCTCAAGGGTGATCCCTGCCGACGAAGCGCCCCTTTCCCAGGAGAAAATTCACTGCCCGGACAACATTTCTTTCGACGCTATCCTCAGTTTTTAGTTGCGCGATGTAGCGGACGATTTCTGCCTGACGGGAGGGAGGCAGACTTTCGAAAATTGCTTTGGCTTCTTGATTGCTGGCTAACCCCTTCTTTAGCTTCGGATGGAAAAATGGACTGCGATCATGCGGGTCATATTTCAACTCTACTTGAATGCACTCGCCAACTCGTCGAGGAGAGTCCTTAAGCATCTTCATGTTGACATAAAGTCTCCATGCACCCCTAAAGCGAACGAGCGTCTGTCGATAGGGAACCTTGTTGATCCTTCCTTGAATGGGAATTGGACTTTTTCTGCGTTGGGCATGCACGAAGAGATCTTCCAGTATCTCTGGAGGGACTGACACGTAGGGATTCCCATCGATGATGGCAAGTTTCGCCTCAAATCGCTGCATATCTTTCTATTGGCATTGTCCCCGGGAACTCAAGAATTCAACTTTCGATCGAGGAGACAATCCTGGCGCTTAGGACGATCCTTTTGTGCTTTGGAGTAGACCTTTTCTGGCCAGGAAGCGCTCGGGTGCACGTTCGAGCGTCTTTTCAAACTGCACCTTTGCCTCATTTAAGCGGTCATTCTTTAGAAGCCATTCGCCAAACAACTCGGTGGAAGGTTTGACGATTTTTGGTGGGCCAAATTGGAAGGTGGTCTCTTCCTCCAGGGCTACCGCCTCGCTGAGAAATTGTTCGGCTTTTGCCGCGTTCTCCTCTGCATCTGCCAACAGCGCTCGCAGCTCGAGTTCGATCACCTTGGATTTCTTGACTTCGGATGGGGTAGAATACCGCTGGTTATATCTACCTGCACACATAACGGCTCCTGAGGCTTCCGCTTGCTTCGAGGCTTCCACGCGGTTCACCTGCATTTGATCTGCTATTTCTTTTACGACGGAGAGCTTGTCCTGTGTCAGTGCAGTCATGCCCTCTAGGAACAAGGCAGTGTTACGAGCGGCCACATTCAAATGCGTATAGTCAAAAGTATCCTGAAGTAAAATATCATCCCATTGCTGGGTCTCGGTGAAATATGCCCCCTTCATATAGATGACATGGCTTTTTGCACGATTGCTGGGCAATTCAATGCAAAACTCCTGCATCATCTCTACACATCGACGAGCATCCTCAAACTGCTCTTTTTGAAGGTAGCCGTAAGAGAGCCATAATAGTGCATGGTAGTTTAGTGCATCGTTGGTGAGCTCCTTTCTTTCCTTTCTGGATACACCCGCTTCCCAGGATGCAATATTGGAAGAGATTACTTCATCCCACATGCCCATCGCTACATAAATGTGCGAAGGCATATGCAGTGCGTGCCCTGCATCGGGAGCTACTTTGGCATATGAATTGGCGGCAAAAAGTGCTTTCGGCGCATTGTCCGGATCATCGTAACTGTGAATAAGGTAATGAAGTGCTCCGGGATGATTGGGATTCTCGGCAATGATGCCTTCGGCTATTTTTGCCCCTTTGGCATATTGCTCATAATCTCGCCCTGCCTTCACTGCTCCCAAAAGAGACAACGCATAGAGTGAGCCAATTTCATGATTGGAAGGATATTTTTCATGAAGTCCTTTCATGTATTCGGCATAGTGCTGATCCCGCACCTTCTTGTCCGTGTCAGAGGTGAATAGGACTTCCGCTGCCTGGAAGAGATCGCGCTCAAATTCGGAACTGATCAGCGAGGCTCGTGTCTCGGCGTCCTTTCCGAGTCGTTCAAGGATCTCCAAGGCTTTGGTTGTTTTTTGTTCGCGCCAAAGTGGGTGATTGTGCGTCATCGCTTCGCCCCAGTAGGCCATGGTACAGGTGCTGTCCAGTTGCTGGGCCTCTCTAAACTTATCGGCAGCATCGACATACTCGAAACTATGCAGAAGAAGGAGGCCTTCTTTAAATGCACTCACGGCTTCTTCGGTGCCTGATACGTCAATGCTAATGTCTCCCAGATGAGAAGCATGATGCGGATTCGTATCTGGTTGACAGGCGAGGACCAATAAAAAGGCGGCACCTACAAGGAAGGAGAGCGGTAATTTCTTCATGCTAGAAAATTACGCAAAATCTAATTCTCCAGGCTGCTGTCGATATCGGGTATTTCCAGCTGGGGGAGTGGTAGAGGAATGTCCAGTAAATCCAGTTTTTCCTCAACGTGTTCCAGATCCAAATCCGCTGTGAATGTTTCAACGATATAGAGCAGTGAATTTATTTGCCTGACGGCATGATCAAAACGAGCCTGATGAATAAGGGTCTCTTCTGGCCTGATTTTCGGTATGTCTAAGAGCTTCATGTCCGATCGCAGGAGAATGGTCATGTCGTCGCCATCAGTCGCTATCCGCACATCCTTGCTGTTTTTCTTAAGGTGGGATATAAAGGGAAAGAGCGGACTTAGAGAAGCAAAGAAGGCTTCTCGATTCCGAGTCTCGTACCAGAAATCAAATTTTTCGTTCTTGGTAAATCCATTGAATAGTTTTTGCAAGACATTCTGCTTGCTTTGGATGCGGCTCTTTGGAAGATTCCAATCCCTAATATTGATGTGAAAGAGCAATCCTTTAAATTTAGTATGCTGACCTCCGTTGCCATCGCTTTGTTTCAACTTAATTTCTGACACGTAAAATTGTGCAGCATCTCTATTGCCCGCAATGACGTCCTCTTCGTAAAAATGGCTGATGCCACGAATAAGTTTGGATCGCTTGACCAAGGATTTGACTTCCTGTTTTTTTGGAGAGTAGCGGTATTCGATGCCTTCATGATATTTGGTCATAATCGAATCCACTATTGCTGACTTATAATCGGAAACGATTTCTTTGAAAGGTAGCCGAATGCGGTAGTGAAATATTCCAATGGAGATTAGGACACCAAGAATGGCAAGCGGTAGACTGCCAATGCCTGCACCCGCTCCTAGACCCATGCCCAAAAACAGAAGGGGTACAAAAAAGAGCCAAGGCACCGTCCTGGCTCGAGTGACCAGAAGTGCCTTTCTATCCTCTTCTATGCGATGTACGTTTTCAATATCTTGCTCCGCAAGCATAACACTTACTAAAATGCAAAAAAAAAGAGCCTTGCGAAGATTCACAAGGCTCGGTGTATTATCGAATCAATAAAGGATCTTACTTCATATTCTTGGCCTTGTAGTCGGCAGATTCTTTGTATTTACCAGATGGAACTGCGGCATACTTAGCGGCGGCAGCAGATTTATTTCCAGCGGCTTCCAGAGCCTCCGCATGTGCATAGACAAATTTTCCTTCCTTTTCGGTGCCCCCTAATTCTTCTGCTTTGCTGGCATGTTCGACGGCTGCAGACGCATCGCCTTCTTTGATAGCACTCTTAGCCATGTAATAATATACATTGGCATCTCCCTGTCCGGCATCTAAAACGACCTGACCCGCTTTGAGCACCGTCGAGTAATCTTTGGCACTATACGCCTTGGTGATGGCATTACTGGCAGTCTTGAAATACTTAAGACCACTTTCCTCCTTGCCAACTTCCTTGGCCACTTCATATGCTTTGACTACTGCTTCTGCAGTTTCAACCGCCATCTTCTTCTTTGAGTATACCTTTGCCATTCCGTAGTAATTGGAGTATTGGCGAGGATTGTGTGCAGTGCCCATCTCATAGG
>JAHQVP010000318.1 GCA_019634275.1 Saprospiraceae bacterium | reverse complement strand
CGACTCTGCAGTTTTCAATTGATGTCACCCACAGCCCGAGGCATGTGAGTTGCGTATAAACCCGAAATGGTTAGTTACCAAGAAATATAATTCTTGGGTTTTCATGAGGAACTTGCTTGATGCAGATTGAAAGTGAAATGCAAGCCATCAGCAGTCGCCATTAGCGTCCTTGAGGGATAAGTTTGTATTGTTGGGAACAGGAGCCAGAAAGGATTTCCTAGTTATGATTCGCTCCAGACTCACTTTTATCAATGATTTCTTCCAATGCCTGTAGATAACTCTGCTCAAAAAATATCCATGTCTCAAAGATGGGTATCCAGCCTTTGCTCGCCTCAACCTGAAATGCGGTTTTTTGAACTTCTGACATTGTACCTGCCTGGAGCAAGTAGAAGGGACCTAGAATGTTAAGTTCGGACATTTTGGCTGCAGCGTCCATTTGGGTGTTCACCAGGTAATCATGCATGTCATAGGCATTTGATAATTCGTAGTAGAGGGAATTGTCTGTGTTTTCTTTAAAGACCGAGTTTTCAGCAAGTTTCCAGGCGACGTTCCGAACGTGAGCTGGATTTAAACTTAGGTTTGCTTTTAGAGGGTCTTCACGTAAGTCCTTCAGAAGTTTTTTATGATAAGGAAGTGTTTCTCTTAGAACCGTGATGTTATCCTCAATCTCCTCGTAGATTCCCGTTAAAAATTGGCCCGCTTGCCTAATCTCATTCTGTTTCTCGTACCATGAGTTGGCCACCAATGCAATCAGGACTCCTGCCGTGACAATAAACAATTCCTTGATGAGAGAACGCCAGTGGATTGTTGAATTGCTCATTGAATACTAACGTTTCCCTGGCAAGTACGTTTCTTTTGCCCCTTTTTCGACATCTTCTCGGTAGTAGAGGACGTCCTTAAAATTCACATCAATGTACGGTTGGGCCTGATCATAAAAGTGGGGAGAGTTTGGGTCACCGCTTTGCCCTCCGGCCAGGAGGCTCTTGGCCACAACCCGATCGCCAAATTCTACGACAGCCACAAAACTGTTGCCGGATGTGCCGTAGATGCGCTTGGTGTCGTACTGTCGCGCGCCATAAGAGGCGAGTGCGCCCCATCGACCGGATGCCAGTCCCACGGGAAGACTTGGGGCTTGGTCATCAAAGTGCGGTTTAATGTCTCCGCTGAGTCGCTGAAATCGATTCACTTCTCCCCAGGGAGTTTTCCAGTCTCCAAAATCTTCCTCTAGATTCGTCATGGCCCTGTTAAAGATCTCAATGCGTTCCTGGAGTGGACTTTCTTGGGCAAAGTGGTTGATGCGTTGCATGCGCGACAGTCCTTCCGGGGCCTGCCCGTGCTGTTGATAGGCTGTGCCATAGTAGTGGGCCAACGTCATAGCGATCGAAGTGGTAGAGGTGGTGAAGTCCCACTTGCGAAGGGTTTCGGCTGCAGCCTGGTACTTGCCGGCTGAACCAGGACTTCGGTCCAATGCATCTAGAAGTCCGGGAATCAAGTCTTCGAATCCAGGGACTAATGGGCTATAGGCAAGCTCGATTAATTTGTCCAACGTCATGTCTTCAATCTTCTCCAGGAGCCTTACGGCGTGAAGGCCCCTGTGATTTTCGCGATTGAGTGACATATAGGCAGGGTAGTCCGATGCCTTTGGACTATTTGGGCCAGCACAGGTAAAGGGAGTGGAATTGCAGTTTTGGAGCCAACCATTGGGCGGATTGACGACCACGATTGATTCGTCGACAGGATGCAGTCCTTGCCAGTCCGTCAACGGATTGTCGCCTTCAACGGGAGCAGTGTAATCAAAGGCTTCATTTCGTCGAGGAATAAAGTTGCCATGATAGTATGCTATGTTGCCCCCCGCATCGGCATACACCGTATTGTTAGAAGAATTGGTACGAATGTTCATCATTTCGTGAAACTCGTTATGGCCACTTAACTTTGTTCTCGTATACGATTGTTCCAGTGCTTTGACAGGTTCCCACATCATAGAAGTGGCAATCCAGTGATCATTTTCCATCCTGGTGATGGGCCCATGATGAGTACGGTATATCGGAAAGTGACGCCGGACCATAGTGCCGTTTGGTTGAACAAACTGTAGCGCAACGCTGTCCTCTTCGACCTCTCTCCACTCGTTTCCGTACTCGTACATAAGTCTGCCATCTCTCCTTTGTACATCTTCGACAAACTCATCAATGACATCTGTATAAGTAGAGGTATGCATCCATCCTGTCTTCTCATTAAAACCTTGATAAATAAAGAACTGTCCCCAGGTAACCGCTCCGTAGGCATTGAGGCCTTCTTCACTAACAGCATGTACTTCGCCTCGAAAGTAAAATGAGGTGTGAGGGTTGATGAGCAACATGGCATCTCCCGAAGCCGTGTGTTGCCCCGCGATGGCAATCCCATTTGATCCTCTGGGCTCCTCATCGTGATCAATTTCCAAAGGTGCATAGCCCAAAGCTTCGGCTGGAACCTGTGGATTTTGGTAAAATGCTTTGATTCCAGATGTTCTCACTCGCTCAATGTCTCCACCGATGGATCCCTCACTAAAGTACATGGGCATCCAGGGTTCAAATCGAGTAAGCAATGCTGGTGTGACTTCTGGATGCGTGTGCAGGTAGTAGTTAATACCATCCGCAAAAGCAGTGCAGAGTTTTCTGAGCCAGGGAGGGCTGGCCTGCAGATGTGCCTCGGCTTCTGAGCGCGTCATGAAGAGGTGGGCTCTAAGGTCACTGTAGAGCGCCTCTTCTCCCTCCACTTCAGCGAGCCTGCCGATGGCCCAGATGTAGTTTCGTTCCACACGAGCAAAATCATCTTCGCATTGCGCATAAAGCAGCCCAAAGACCGCGTCCGCATCGGTATTTCCATATATATGGGGCACTCCGAATCCGTCCCGTATAATTTCTACGTTTTTGACATGTTGATCCCATCGCTGTTCCTCTGGACTCTTGACTTCGGTTTTGCAGGAGGCAAAGACAATTACCGAGACGAGGAAAAGAAGGACGAGGACTTTCATGACACGTGTATATTGTACCTCGGGAAGGTATGACAATTGGACCGAAAAGCTAGCGAACCATGGGCTCTGGTCATGAGCTCACCAACTGGGTTTGGGGCAAGTCTTAGTTAATTTTCCCATATACCTAATATTAGGTATGTGCCTACAACTTTTAGGTACTTTTCATTGTTGTTCTTGTATATTTGCAATCACTAAAAAAATAGATCATGCTCTCGAAGACAATGCAGGAAGCACTTAATGAACAAGTCCGAATTGAAGCAGAATCCTCCCAGGTGTATCTGGCGATGGCATCATGGGCGGAAATCCAGCCGGGCATTGACAACATTACGGCATTCTTCTATCGCCATAGCGACGAAGAGCGTATGCACATGCTAAAGTTGATCCATTTTATCAATGATCGAGGTGGCTTTGCCGTGGTACCGGCCTTGAAGCAACCTGCACTCACTTTTCCCTCCATTAAACATGCTTTCGAGTCTCTGCTCAAGCATGAGATCATGGTGTCAGAAAGCATCAATCATTTGGTTGACATTGCGCTTCAAGAAAAGGATTATGCTACCCACAACTTCCTGCAATGGTATGTGGCTGAGCAAATTGAAGAAGAGGCATTGGCACGGACCATGAACGATAAACTGGAGCTTATCGGAGACGATAAAGGAGGCTTGTATCTTTTTGATAAGGACATCCTGACCGTCTCCGTAGTCGAAGAAGAGCTGTAAGCGCAACAAGGCTCAATCCACCTAAAATGGCTGGAATATCTTCCCGAAAGATCTCCGGAGATTCTTGCTCTTAGGGACAATGATGCTCTTTGGCAGATAATGCGTCCAAGGGCCGAACGGGAATGAATGCTGCAAAAAGCATACTTTTCTGACGTGCCTGTCAAAAATTGGTCCAGCAGACTTGCCTTCATTGTAACTGCATCTTCGTTTGCCGTAGGTTTGGGAAACATCTGGAGGTTCCCATATATCACAGGCGAAAATGGGGGAGGAGCATTTCTACTGGTATATCTTTTCCTGGTTGTGTTGATCGGAGTACCATTGCTTAGCATGGAAATGGGATTGGGCGCTCTTGCGAGGTCAAGCCCTCTAACTGGGTTTGGAAAATTGAGTGCGCAGCCTCGCTGGAATATAATCGGCTGGTTGACATTTTTCGCAGCATTGTTCATCAAGATGTACTACGTCGTAATCTTGGCATGGATTGCGGTTTATCTGATGAAGTGCCTATCGGGCGAGTTGCTGGCCATCCCGAGTACTGAGTTGAGCGCATTCTTTGAGCAGACCATCGCTTCCAGCAGTTTGATTTTTGTCGCAGTAGTGGTATTGATCATTCTTTCAGTTTGGGTTGTCAGCGCTGATCTGCACAAGGGCTTGGAGCCCGTGTCTCGCATCCTTATGACTTTGTTGTTGGTGCTGATTGTGGGGCTTGCTTTATGGGCGTGTACCTTGGAGGGAGTAGGACCAGGCCTTCGGTTTTATCTTTACCCAGATTTTTCCAAAATCACAGTGGATACCTTTGTTCAGGCCTTGGGGCAGTTGTTCTTTTCGGTTGGTGTCGGCATGGTAGCGGCGTTCATTTTTGGGAGCTATACCCAGAAAGGAGAGCGCCTCGTATCCAGTGCAATGTGGATTGCATTATGCGACACTGGCATCGCGCTTCTAGCCGGTTTCATCGTATTTCCCGCACTTTTTTCCTTTGGACTTGCGCCCGATTCCGGTCCTGATTTGATCTTCATAACACTGAGTTCTCTGTTTTCTACCATCGGTGGAGGCCAGTTGCTGGGGAGTCTGTTTTTCCTTCTGCTGCTTATCGCCGGCTTTACATCGCTAATAGCAGTTATGCAGGGGCTAAAAGAAAGTCTTATGGATCGGTTCAAGTTGAGTTCACGCCAGTCCCTTATCATTCTTGCCGCAGTCCTTTTGACGGGGAGTGTCCCCATGATTCTTTCCTTCAAAACAGACCCATTGACCATCGCTGGGCACACTCCATATGATCTATTCGACTACCTGACTAACTCCATCATGCTCCCTTTGGGGGCGCTACTCATCGTGCTATTTAGCATGATGGTGGTCGGCTACGACGAGATTGCCCGCAAACTAGGACTTCCGCAGGCATGGCGTTTCATTACCAAACCCTTACTCTATGTGGTCGTGCCGGTCGCCATTTCCCTAATCTTATTCAATGCTCTTATTTGATGCGAGCCTGTTTGCCCATACTGTTCCTCTTTGCTTGTTGGAGTGTTTGTGCACAGCCCAATGTAGTTATCATTTACGTTGATGATCTCGGATATGGGGATCTTTCTTCTTATGGCCATCCGGTTATCCAAACACCTTATTTAGACCAGTTGGCCAATGAAGGGGTAAAGTTGACCAACTACTATGCACCTTCGGCCCTTTGTTCTCCTTCGAGAGCAGGGTTACTCACTGCAAGACATCCTTATCGTACTGGCATCGAGAGCTGGATACCGGAGGGGACTGGTACATATTTGCATGTGCACGAGTATACCATTGCAGAGGCGCTTAAGAGCAGGGGTTATGCAACGGCACTTATCGGGAAGTGGCATCTCAATTCAAGTCTTGGATCGAGAGAGGAACCACAACCGACAGATCATGGATTTGACTATTCTTATGGGCATAATGCCTTTCAAATCCCGACCAATCGCAACCCTAGAAACATCTATCGCAATGGAAGACTGCTGGGGATCCAGGAGGGTTTTACAGCCCAACTGTATGCAGATGAAGCAAAAACCTGGATAGGTGGTCGTGATACTTCCAAGCCCTTTTTCCTTTTCTTGTCCATGGCCGAGCCCCACACAACCATTGAGAACCCCGTGGCCTACAATGAACAATACGCTTCCTACACCAATGGCCCCATCGTCCCCATTCGTTCTGGTGAATCTGAGATACCATTGGACATGATGATCCCACGAGGTCCCGGTGAATACTATGCCAATGTGACCTACATGGATGCCCAGATAGGACAGGTCTTGACTTATCTGGAAGCTGCAGGCATCGATCAAGAGACGATCGTGTTTTTTGCGAGTGACAATGGTCCGGTCACCGAAAACTGGAGAACGTGGTGGGAAGTGAATGCACATGGCAGTACAGGGGGGTTACGAGGCCGCAAGCACGTGTTGTATGAAGGCGGACTCAAAGTACCGGCCATTGTGCGGTACCCTCCTCTACTTAAGGGCGGGGATGAAAATGACGTACTGATGACAGGATTGGATGTATTTCCCACAATACTGCGACTGGCCGGAATCGATGCTGTTTTTACCAATCCTATTGATGGGGAAGATGTAACGTCGTACCTCCTGTCAGAATCGGAGCAGAATGCGCGCACACTCTTGTGGTCATTGCCTACGGACAATGGATTGGATCATGTGATTCGACAAGGCAACTGGAAACTCTTCATTGACAAAGAAGGTCAAGCAAGACATTTGTATGACTTGACCCGTGATCCCCTGGAATTGGTCGATGTCTTTCGAGAGCATCCGTCTATTGTGAAGGAGCTGCACGAACAGTGGAACGCCATGCATGCTTCGATATTGGCAGATCCCTTAAGACCTTAATACTGGTATCGTTTTGAAATCCACAGGACGGCCTACATTCTTCGAACTCTTACGTCAATCCCTGCAGAATGTAGAAGGAGGGTATGACCTCTTGGCTCCAAAATTTGATCGATCGCCGTACAAGACTCCGGAAGAAATTTTACTGCCCTTTTTCCAATACATCAAAACGGAGGAGAAATTTGGAGCGGGTCTTGATTTGTGTTGTGGTACTGGTGCGGCTACCATCCACTTAGCAAAGATCTGTGATCAGGTGACCGCACTCGACCTGAGCGACGGGATGCTCGATCAGTGCCGTAAGAAGATGGATGATGCCGATTTGTCCGCTCATGTAACCTTTCTTAAAGGGGATGCCCTGGAGCTGACTTTCGAAGATCGGTTTGATGTGGTGGTCTCTTTTGGAGCATTTGGCCACATACCAATAGAAGAGGAGGAGGTGTTTCTGCGCGGGATATTTCGCGCCCTTCGACCAGGAGGGAGTTTCTATTTTATCACCACTGACAAGTTGCCCTTTTTCAGCTTTAGCAATTTCGCCCAGCGACTGTTTAATGGTATCATGAGGATTAGGAATTGGTTGATCAGACCTCCATTTATTATGTACTACCTCACCTTTCGTCTGCCATTAATCCGTGACAAGCTTGCCAAAGTAGGCTTCCAGGTAGACGTTAGAAATGACTTGTCCTTCGATCGACGTTTTAACTACCTGATCCCATTGAAACATTTCAAACTCGTCATTGCGACAAAACCTTTGCAGGCTCTATGAGATCCCAAAGATTCCCATAGAGGTCTTTAAAGACCGAGACCGTACCATAGTCAAATGTGGCAACCTCCCTGATAAATTCGACGCCACGCGCGCTATAGGCTGCGTAGTCCCGTTGGAAATCATCAGTAAAAAGAAATAAGAATACACGACCACCAGTCTGATTTCCGATCCTACTCTGCTCTTCGTCGTTCTTTGCCCGGGCCAGAAGGAGGCGCGTACCACTTGATCCGGGAGGACTCATGAGTACCCATCTTTTGGTGGGGGACAGTGGTGTGTCTTCAATAACAGAGAAACCCAATTTGTCTCGGTACCAAGCGATGGCTTCATCGTATTCCCTGACTACTAAAGCAATGTTGGCAATTTGTTGCTGCATTGGACCAAGATATCGAACTGCTTCTATCTTTGCGCACACAAAATTCAATGGAGTTGATCACGGTACAAGCAATACTGGAGGCCAGGGAGAACCTCAAGGACGTCGTCACACAAACGCCTTGTGTTCTCAATGAAAACTTGTCCAACCAATTTGCGTGCGAGCTCTATTTGAAACGTGAAGATTTGCAGGTGGTACGCTCTTTTAAGATTCGAGGAGCTTACCACAAGATGTCGCTTCTGTCCGAAGAGGAACGTGCAAGAGGGATCATTTGTGCAAGTGCAGGTAACCATGCACAAGGGGTAGCGATGGCCTGTCAGAAGCTGAAAATCAAAGGCACCATCGTTATGCCCTATCCCACGCCATCTCAAAAAGTCAACAAGGTTAGACATTTTGGTGGGGAGTGGGTAGACATCATTTTGGAGGGAGACACTTTTGATGATGCCTACCTGGTTGCAATGGAGCGAAAACGCAGTTTGGAACAGACATTCATTCATCCATTTGATGATCCTCAAGTGATTG
>JAHQVP010000317.1 GCA_019634275.1 Saprospiraceae bacterium | reverse complement strand
TCGTCAGAACGAAGATCGTCTTTGGGTAGACAGCTACATTATAGCTGATAACGGAAGATTTACGACTGGTACAAGTGAGGCATTTGAGTGGAATAACGATGTGTTAGTTTCGTACAACACTGAAATCACGAGTGATTTTGATTTGAGCTTGAATGTAGGGGCAAACTCTCGAAAGGAGCGTGGAACTTCTGTAAGTGCAAATACAGGTGATGCCCTGATTGTACCCAACTTCTTCTCGATAGGAAACACCTCCGACAACCGTGCTGGGTACAGCTTTGGCCAGCCTCGTAATGTCAATTCCGTCTATGGATTTGCTCAATTAGGGTTCAAGGATGCCATCTATGTGGATCTTACTGCTAGAAATGATTGGAGCTCAACCCTTCCATCGGACAACTGGTCCTTCTTTTATCCTTCGGTAGGTGTGAATGTGGTCCTTTCCGATTTGACCACGCTGCCTGACTTTGTGACTTTTGCCAAAGTGCGTGCTTCATGGGCAGAAGTAGGAAATGATACTCGTCCATTCCAAACATTACGTACCGCGAGAGTTGGAGCAGGCGGAGCCAATGGATTTTTGACCGTCAGTGGTACCATTCCAAATGAAGACCTTCTTCCAGAGAGCACCAAGTCGATTGAAGTAGGGGCCGATCTCCGATTCATGCAAAATCGTATTGGATTAGATTTCACGTATTACAAATCCAACTCAGAGAACCAGTTGTTCTCAGTGGCATTACCCGTAGGATCAGGAGCGTCACAATTCTTCACCAATGGTGGAGATGTTGAAAACAAGGGGATTGAAGCCATCTTGTCTTTCACTCCTGTGCGCACAGATGACTTCGAGTGGAATGTAGGGTTTAACTATACCCGAAACCGCTCCACGGTAGTAGCCATCAATGATGAGCGCCCACGTATTCAGGTAGGATCGGATTTTCTCCGTGCTTTTTTCATCGAGCAAGGAGAACCCTGGGGCAACGTCTTCTCTCGAGGATTTGTTCGTGATGCCCAAGATCGTATCATTGTGGATTCTGATGGTGTACCGATGATCACCGGCGGTCGTACCGTACTGGCAGCCAACTACAATCCAGATTGGCTGGGTGGAATTACCAACAACCTGAACTATAAGGGCGTCAATGTCAGCTTTCTCATCGACATTCGCAGCGGTGGTAGTGTGACTTCCATGACCAATGCCATTGTGTATGGTGGTGGTCATACACAAGAGACCGTTGCTGGACGTTCCAACTTGATCTTCGGACAAGGGGAGTATGCAAAATGGGGCGAAGCCGTCAAAGAAGACGGATCTCCTAATGACATTGCTACTACTGCAGAAGCATTCTGGAACAAAGTGGGTGGTCGAAATGCACCTGCTGGAGAGGCATTCGCCGTAGACGCATCCAATGTCAGACTGAGAGAACTTGTGGTGGGTTATGAACTGCCCATCGAGTCTTCGTCTATCGATCGCCTGCGTGTCTCGTTGGTAGGACGTAATCTCTTCTTCATCTCCAACAAAGCCGGAGACATCGATCCAGAGATCCTTACCAATACAGGCAAAGCAGCGGAAGGTTTTAACTCCTTTGCACCGCCTACGATGCGATCATTTGGTGTGAACCTCCAAGCTGATTTTTAAGATTAATGAACTTTAACGCGTACAAATTGTCTCCAATGAATAGTGGTCAATTACGCAATACAGTTAAAAGAGATAACATGAAAATTTTAAAATTTCTACCCCTTCTTTTGGTCGGGGTGCTCTTCGTGACTTCGTGTACCGATGATTTCGAAGAACTCAATACCAATCCCGATGCGCTCATTGCTTCTAATGTAGACGTATCGCTCCTGGGTCAAGCTTTTGCTCAAACCCAGTACAATGCAATGCATGGTTTGCACTGGCGTTTTCAAATTTCTGAGAATTTGTTCTCCGATCTTTATTGCCAGTACTTTGCTACCACAGCTGCTAACTTTGACTCTGATCGCTACGTAGAAGTAGGGCGATGGATTGACCTCTGCTGGGGCTCTTTTTATGGTCAAGCTGCTCCCAACACGAAATTTGTTGAGGACTTTGCTGCAGAGAATGGACTAGCAGGTGAAGAAGCATTTGCTAAGATTTGGAGAGTACAGGGATATCACAGAGTCACTGACTACTGGGGTCCTGCGATCTACTCCAATTTTGGCAATGGCGAAACTTCCGTGGCATATGACAAGCAGGAAGACATTTATCGTGATTTCTTCCCTACTCTTGACGAAGCAGTATCTACCCTGAATGGTATGAGAGGTGGCAACGTGTTTGGCACCAATGACCAGATCTTTCAAGGGGATGTCGACAAGTGGATTAAGTATGCTAATACACTGCGTCTGCGCTTAGCAATGCGTGTGAAGTATGTAGATCCTGGACTCGCTAAGACGGAAGCAGAGAAAGCGGTAGCTGCTGGAGTTATGGAATCAAATGATGACAATGCCTTCATCCAAACGACGGTCAACTCCAAGAACCCATTCACTACAATCACCAACTGGGGAGAATTCCGAATGAGTGCACTCATGGAGAGTATGCTGAAAGGGTACGAAGATCCAAGGATGGCAAGCTATTTTAACCCTGCTGCCTCGGGTGATACAGATGGCGATGGTATACCATACGAAGGCCTTCGCAACGGACAAGCAAAAGTGGACAAGGTTCCTGCGTTAAATTCCGATAACTCTGACATCAACACACGGTGGCAGCCTGAGGGCCGTGGAGGACCAAATCCACCACACAAAGTTATGTCTGCTGCAGAAGCGTACTTCTTGCGTGCAGAAGGAGCCTTGGAGGGTTGGAACATGGGTGGTACCGCTCAAGATCTGTATGAGACCGGTATCCGTATGTCGATGAAGGAATTAAACAGTGCCGATGACGGTGCGATCGATGCATACATTGCCAGCACCAATACACCTGCTGCAGCTGATGCAAACTCGCCTGCTACGACAGACATTCCCGTAGCTTTTGAGTCTGGTGCAGATAAAGAGCGTCAACTAGAGCAGATTATTACACAGAAGTGGCTTGGACTATTTCCTGACGGATGGGAAGCATACGCCGAAGTACGTCGCACAGGATATCCCAAGCTCTATCCACTGTTGAACGTAGAGAATCCTGACCTCAATGCTGATGACATTCACCGTCGAATGACATTTGTGGAGAGTGAGTACTCCAACAATGGAGAGGCTACCGCAGCAGCTGAAGGGCTCCTGGGAGGTCCAAACAACAATGCAACCCGCGTTTGGTGGGATAAAAAATAAGATTAGATAAACTCTTAGAGGCCCACTCTGACGTTCTCAGAGTGGGCTTTTTTATTTTACACCATGAGTCGCCATAGATCTTCATATGCACAATTGGTCGCTTCTGCGATTGCGATCGCTTCTTTCCTTCTTACTGGATGCGATTCCGGAGCTAAGCAAGGGTTTCGTTCAATCTCGTCAAGCAAATCAGGCATTGACTTCAAAAACATACTCAAGGAGGACACTGATTTTAACGTCTTGAACTACACCTATTTCTACAATGGTGGAGGGGTAGCTGTAGGGGATCTCAATAGAGATGGACTACCCGATATCTATTTCACGGGCAATCTGGTGCGTAGTCATCTTTATTTGAATCGTGGCGAGATGAAGTTCCGTGAGACTGCCGAGCAATCTGGCGTTGCGGCCGCGGGTGCCTGGAATACGGGAGTCACCATGGCCGACGTCAATGCGGATGGCTGGTTGGACATTTATGTCTGCAGGTCTGGAGCATCTAGCCCCCTACTCCGAAAAAATTTGCTGTTCATTAACAATGCAGACCCCGACCAGCATGGAGTGGTAACCTTTACCGAATCGGGATCACTACACAATGTGGATGATGTGGGCTACTCCACTCAGGCTGCATTCCTAGATTACGACCGCGATGGGGATCTCGATCTTTTCCTACTCAATCATTCGGTACCGGAGTACGCCAATTTCCAAGGGAATCTTGGGACCTTCAAAAATAAGTCAAATTCTGACTACGGGGACAAACTGTTTGAAAATGAACTTGGATTGTTCTTGGATGTGACTCCACGGAGTGGCCTCATAAACAACGTACTCGGCTTTGGCCTTGGAGTGACCACCGCTGACTTCAATGGGGATCATTGGGTCGACATCTATGTGTCCAATGATTTTAACGAAGAGGACTACCTATACATCAACCAACAAGACGGAACCTTCAAGGAAGAACTTCAGAGCCACATGGGGCACACTTCCTTATTTTCCATGGGAGCAGATGCAGCCGATATAAACGCCGATGGGGCCCTCGATCTCGTAACCTTAGACATGTTGCCGGCTTCCAATACACGCATCAAGCAAAATCTGGCGGCCGATCGTTATGACAAGTATCGCTTACTCTTAGATCAGGGTTTCTATCGCCAATCGATGCGCAATATGCTACACGTAAATTCCGGCGAAGGTGATTTTGAGGAAGTAGGGCAAATGGCGGGCATCAGCAATACCGACTGGTCGTGGTCCGCTTTGTTTGCCGACTATGATCTCGATGGGGACCAAGACCTCTATGTTTCCAATGGTTACCCCAGAGACTATACCAATATGGACTTTCTCTCTTATACGGTTGATCAACAGCTGAAAAACAGAGGCAACAATGGAGAAGTCGACATCAATGAGGTACTGACTAAGATGCCTCAGATCGCAGCCAATGACCAGCTCTTTCTTAACGATGGCAACGGCTTTTTTGATAATGCCAGCGCGCTATGGGGTTTTAATACTCCCACCATCAGCAGCGGTGCGGCCTGGGGGGATCTAGATCTGGATGGTGATCTTGATCTGGTCGTAAATCAGACCATGGGAATCGCATCTCTGTACCAGAATATGACGCAGGAAAATGAGCAAAAAGAATACCTTAAGCTGAGGCCGGTCAATCAGAATGGCGTAGTTCAATTGGGTACGTCCGTGTGCATTTCTCATCAAGGTGCATCCTCCACTCAAACGCTCTTCACTACTCGAGGATATCAATCTTCCGTGGAGCCCATCCTGCTCTTCGCGGTAGATCCAGCACATGTGGAGCAATGTCTTGTCCAGTGGCCCAATGGGGAATCAGAGCTATTTAAGGTGGATCAGCAAAGCAGAGATCAGACGCTGGAACAGGGCAAGGGATCTCCAGCGGCACCAAGCATAGAAAAAGAGGAATCCCTATTTATCCTGGGCGAGGATTCGATTCATCATCATGTCGAAGATCGTTACAACGATTTCCTGCAACAACCCCTACTACCACGCATGTATTCCCGCCATGGACCTGACCTGGCCATAGGAGACTTAAATGGGGATGGCTATGCAGAGGTCCTGATGGGCGGTCCGCGAGGTCAATCCATCTTTTTGGGGATAGGCCAGGCCGATGGCAGCCTGAGAGCAAAAGCAGTTCCTGTCTTTACGGAAGATCGGGCATACGAAGACAGCGACTTGCACTTGGTCGATATAGACTACGATGGAGATCTCGATCTGCTGGTCGGCTCAGGAATAAGTACACGCTCCTTGGAAGATCACTCCTACTTGAGTTTACGGCTGTACGAGCAAGTGCGTCCCTTGCAATTTAGGAGGAGTTCTGCAGTCTTGATGAAAGGACCAGTTAACGCCATCGCGTCCGCCGACCTAGATGGTGACAATCAGATAGAGGTCTTTGTTGGCACCGGATATCGAGAAGGACACTATCCCCTGTCTGCAAAGAACTATTTATTACGCTTTGCTGACCGACAGTGGTCCATTCTTGACAGTACAACGGTCAAGGATCACGTCTCCGCTGCAATCATGCATGACGTCGATGCCGACGGAGATATCGAACTGGTGACAGCGGGAGAGTGGACACCCATCACCATCTATGGTTATGGAGGTCATGCCCTCCTCAACGAGTGGACCAGTAGCGAACAAGGATGGTGGTCCAATCTCTTAGCAACCAATTTAGATGGAGATCCAGCCCTTGAAATCGTAGCAGGCAATTGGGGAGAGAACAGCCAACTCCAGGCAAGCAAAGAACGTCCTCTTTCGGTGCATTACGGCGATGCAGATCGCAACGGATCAATTGACGCCATCATGACCTACAACGTGGATGGACAGAACTACCCCTTGGTCGGTAGAGATGATCTTATAGCACAGCTTCCTTTCCTCAAGAAAAACATGACAAGTTTTCAGGCTTATGCGGAAATGAATACACAGGAGCTGCTCGCACTGCTTCCAGATCTAGATTCCTTGCAATCCACGACGTTTAGCACCCTAGTTTACGATAGGGAAGACAACGCCACATGGACTGCAACGCGACTTCCTGACGCAGCGCAGACGGCTCCCATCTTTGCTTCTGCAGCCCTTGACGTAGATCGAGATGGAGACACCGACCTGATTTTAGCCGGCAACAGCTCGTACAATCGCGTAGCCCTGGGAGAGATTGATGCCAATCGAGGTACGCTCCTTCTCAACGACGGAATCGGGGGTTTTACTCATGTTTCCACTATGGAGGCTGGCCTAAAACTACGTGGTGACGTGCGCGCCCTTGCCATGACTCGAAGCGTTGGCGCAACATATCTATATGTCGGCACGAGCGATGCCCCTCTAAAGATGTATCTTCTCCGAAGCCCGGAACAAGTACCTCAGTAAAATCTTCCTACATGAGATTATTCATCTGCATACTCGCTCTTTTTTTTCTCGTCGATATGTCTGCACAAAAAGAATACCAGGCCAACTACCTGTCCGCTGAAGAGATCTCTGTTGATGGCACCGGGAGTTCTCCTCTATGGAATTCTGCCATCGAACTCACGGATTTTACACTTCCCTGGAACGATGTGGAGCCGCAGACTACTTCGTTCAAAGCATTATACAGTGAGCAGTTCTTCTATTTCCTTTTTTCGGCTGCTGACCATGACATTGTAGCCCCTGGAGAGGATGGCGACAAGCTGGGAGTTCTTCCCTCCGATCGCGTGGAAATCTTCTTCAAAGCAAACGGAGAGATGAACCCGTATTACTGCCTGGAGATGGATCCGCGGGCAAGAGTACTGGATTATATTGCACATCACTATCGCAAAGTCGACTTCAAATGGGAATGGCCGGATGAGGATTTACAGGTGCTTGCTCGTCAGACGAAAGAGGGATATTCAGTTGAGGGCAAGATTTCCATATCGTCACTTCAATCAATGGACATATTAAAGGAGGGAGAAATGGATGCCGGACTTTTTCGAGGAGACTATTTTCATTCGGATGGTGACGCAACAGATGTCCTATGGATTACCTGGGCGATTCCCGACAACCCTACACCTGATTTTCACATCTCTTCCGCATTCGCCAAGATCAAGTTGCAGCCAAGATGACCCTGATCATGGAAGCAGAGAGGTACCGATGAGACCTGAGGTATTTCCCGTTCACCGTCGGTATCGTGTGTACCAAAGTGTCTGATCTCAAAACACTACCTGAAGAGGCAGTTTGCGGTCGACATAGTACTCGAGGTTTTCTATCATCACCACATCAAGTGGCAAATACTGCTTCTCAGGGATTGTTTTTGACGCCATTAAATGATTGACCAAATTCATCACCCCCCAATATCCTTGCAGCTGCGGGTTCTGATTGAGTAAGAAGTCAATTGACCCTTGTCGGAGGTAGCGCAGATTGGGTTCGATGAGATCAAATCCCACGATGCTGATCTTCCTCAATACTTTCTTTGGCAAGGCATCTACAACGCGATGCGCTCTGGAATTTGTCACAAAGATGCTGGCCATATTTCCATATTCCTCAAAGAGCTCCTGCAGATAAACACGGGTCGCTTGGGAATCGGCAAAGTCTGAAAACTCTTTTGACACAATCTGAATTCCCGATTTGACATGCTTATGAAAATACGTGCGAAATCCCTTTTCCTTGGCAATCAAATGGCCACCATCGATGTGCTCTGCATCAAGATTGAGGAGTAAGACCGTAGAGTCCTCTTTTAATCCAAAGTCAATCAAACGCGCCGCAAGCTTACCGGCCTGAAATGAATTCTGACCGATATAACTCAGGACACCGGGAAAATTCATATCCGTATTGATCAAGATTACGGGCAATTCCTGTTCGAGAAAGTGCTTGATCATGCGGTATCCCTCATTCAGGAAGAGTGGCGCCAATAAGACGGCACTGGGTTGACTTTTCATGAGCTGCTGAGCAGCACTCAAAAATGATTTTACGCTGTCTTGATCATAGAAGTGCAGCTTTACAGTGACGTTGTAATCTCGAAGCCCCACGATGGCATGTTCGATGCCCAATCTGGCTTGTTGCCAATACTGATCCTGCTTTGCCTCCGGCACCAGCGCGGCTATCGCATGTCCTTTTTTGCTGGCCAGACTACGAGCAAGAAAATTGGGCTTGTAACCCATCTCATTCATCACACTTTTGACCCGTTGCTTGACAGCCATTGAGACACGTCCACGATCGTGCAATACTCGATCAACCGTGCCCACCGAGACTCCCGCTTTTTTGGCTATGTCTTTAATTCTAACCTTAGTCACAAGTCAAACTTTCCGGATGATGCAACAGCTCGGTCTTCAAACAATGAAAGTGTCTCGTCCAGCAGGACCGCAATCTCTGCGCGCGTGAGCGGCTCAGATCCCATCAAGGGTCCGACTGATTCAATTCCCAGATCAGAGAAGATGTGGCCCAAAATCGTTTCTGTCACCGGAGTTCTTGACGAACTGGTAAAATCAACCTTCGGATACAATAGAGCAAGAGAAGCTTGCAATTCTTCCCGATGCATGGTAGAGTCGGGATCATACCAGGTGCGATTGGCCCACGCATAGGGTTCTCCCCTACCTTTTAAAAGACCTACAGCAGCCGTTTTTTGGATTGCTGCAAATGCTTGGTGTCGCGGATCTACATCGTAAGAAGGTACCAGGTACCCTTGATGTTCTAAAATAGTGGCCTGTACCGTGCGAACCGGGACCGCCGAAGGTGCCACTTTCATCTGTACCGCATGTGCAGCCAAGAATCCAGCAGCGGTACCAATTTGCAAAACCACCGGCTGGAGGCGAGTAGACCCATTGGCAATATTCGAAACAGAGATGGCCTTGTCAGCCATGATCAAGGCAGGATGATCAACCGGGATCAACGCGCCCATAGGGATCGAGAAAGACGGAACGGGCGGAAAGTCGATTTCTGGCGCATCGGGATGCTCTGCATGATGGTGGTCAATCGGATAGTCTCCGACCGCTATACCCGTTCGATATAGATCGTTAGCATAGGGTTGAAGGATTTCATTAACTGTCAAGCGGACTTCGCCATGTATGCGACGACCCTCGCGATGATACGGGATCAGCGGCAACCGATCTTCGGAAGGAAATTCGTCATCAGCTAAGCCTAAGTGGCGATAACCAAGTTCGTGCTGTATAAAATATATAAAACGCAATGTCTTCTGCTTAGCCTCCTCGTACAAACGATCGCGCTCTGTCCAAGTAGCCATGACCAGATCAGCGTAGTAGTCATTGCCTTGCAAAGGCCAGTTAATCATGTATTTATCACCCGGCAGTTTGGCATAGCTCATCATGGTAGCGCAGGGATGCACCTGTAGAGAGGGATCCTGACATAAGCTATCACATGCACACAAAAACTCTTCTGCCTCGTAGCCTTTTGGCTCAGAGAGCAAATGGTCTCCATGTCCTTTCCCAAAATCTTTCAGAACAGCGGCGTATGTAAAATCTTGAATGATCGTGTTGGCAACCTCAGGTGCCATTTGTTCACCGGTCACCGACCTCGATTCCATACCGTAATCGTACCCACACCCCACCGCTGCGGCGACATCCCCAAGATCTGTCCCGTCGATCAAAATCTCGGCCGTCACACTATGTGTTTCTGCGCCCAACAAGAGGTCTACCGACCAGATCCCTTCGTCGTACTGCAGCGTTTCCCAGCTCCAGGATGCCTCGGCAAACACCATAAGCGATTCTTCGGCGGCTGCAAAATCAGACAATATCCTGGCCCCAATATGCGGTTCAAATTGGGTATGGCTAACCCACCCGGTTGCCAGCGCTTGGGCTCCCCCATAGTGATCACGGAGAGCTTGCCTAAATCGTCCCCAGAGACCAGCTGGCATATGATGATTACCGTCGATAGCACTCACGCCAGCTGCCGTCAACATTCCGCCTAGCCAGGCGGTTGGTTCCACGACAGCAGTTTGCATTCCCATTTGCGCTGCAGCAATAGCAGCAGCAGTACCACCGGTACCACCCCCTAGAACCAGCACATCGTAGTGTGTACCTTCATGACTGCCCTGATCACAGGAGGTCAGGAAAATAAAAACTACCCCGATGAAAACCCATGTCTTTGACATCATTGGGCAGCCAGTTTCAGCATGTCCGCCACAGCGATTTGATCTTCGTCCTGATCCAGCATTGTTACCAGCAAATCATCAGAAGAAATGGCATAAAAAGCACCTTTAAACTGACGTAGCACGTCATCCCAAGAGGTGTCGAGATCCAGTTGCTTAAGAATGGACTGACCGCTCTGTTCATCTTTAGCGAGGTAGCTGGCATATAACGCCAGAAGTCCTTCTGCCATCCGTTTACTGCCTGACTGCATGGTATGGTCTACCATCGTCCTTGCGAGCCCTGTGGCATCTTCTTGTGAGCCCTGCTTAAGCGCGACCAGCATCTCGAGAAAATCCAATTTGCGTTCGTCTACTTCGTAAGGTCGTCCTACCCCTAGGTTTTCCGGCCATGAGCGTCCAGATCGAATTTGCTCCAAGACCTCATCCCATCTCTGGCTTTCTGCTAGCTGGACACCATTCATGAGGTGGGCACTTTCCCAAAGTTGTCTTCCCTTGCTCGCTCCTTCAAAAGGCAAAACATGTGCATTTTTCATCACCCTGATGGCCTCTGCCGGGTGGTTTTGTTGCAGGAGTATTTCAATGTATCTAAATGCAATCGCGTCATTACCGGCGAACTGCTGGTAAGCTTCTTCTGCTGCGGAGAGCGTCTTGGCAGCATCCTGGGGCAAATGAGACAGCAGCGCATGACGGGCTCTCCAGGAGTCAGGGTCAAGCTGAGCTGCCCTCCTCAGGTCCTCCAACCTCAACTGATCTTCTGACTGTAGAGCCGCTCGCGTAAGGTAGAATGAGGCAAGATGAGGTTCGTCCCGGAGGTGATGCATAAACTCCAGTGCTCTTGCACGTTGATGAAAACCCCATAACTGTAGTGCACGATAATACTTAAACTTCCAACTGTCCGATTGATCCAACGCCCATTGCAAGGGAGCAACCGATTCCATGCGATAGGGGAACACAAAATCGGCAGATGCAGCTGAGGCGCGCTCGAGCAGGACTTTGGCTTCGACAGGTCTTTCATCATTTATCAGCCAGGCATGCCACACATCTACCATGGGATGTTCAGGGGCCAGTTCCAGTACTTCCACAGCGCGGTCATCAACACCCATGTTGTGATAACCTATGGCCAGTTCCAGATAGGTCTGATATGGAAACTCGCTCCGATGTCCATTTTGAAAGGACTGCAAGTCGGCGGGATTTTCAGTCAGCTTGTACGTCTCATAAAGCCCAAAGTGACTTAAAGGATCCAAAGTGCGAATTGCTGAGATGTTGCGCGCAGCCGATGCTTTGGCTCCTTCCATGGCCTGCAGGACGACCAGAATCTGCCGCGCCCCAAGGTGAAAGCGATTGAAATCAAGGGCATTATTGGCATATTTTCGAGCGTCTTGAACGTCGCCATCCGACAGTTTTAAGCTGGCGATTTGAAAATAGCTTTCGGCACGAAAGGCAAGCGATCGAGCGGCCCATCCAAACGTCTCCAGGGCATCGGTGTCATGGCCAAGCGCTTTATGGATTATCCCTGCTAAATAATTAGCCTTGGCATGGTAGGCATCCAACTGCAAAGCCCGGTCGACATGCCAGTAGGCAGAATCCAATTGCATGTTGCGAAAGTAGATGTGGGCCAAGCCAAGCATCGACTCTAAGTGTACGGGATCCTTTTGCAGAACTTCGACAAACATCTTCTTCGCTTGTTCGTAGTTTCGGTCCCATAGATGCTGTTCCGCATTTCGGAAGGTGCGGTCCTCCGATGCGGACAAGGCCAGCTGAAGGTCCTCATCCATTTCAAAGGGACGATCCAGCAGCTTAGCGCTCATCGGATCATAGCGCAATTGCAAACCAGGCACCTCGACCCTAGCCTGTTCACTATTGCTTGGTCCCATTGCTACGCTGATGGGCGAAAGCGGCACCAACTGGTGCATTTGATGATGAAGGGTATCGCCTGATTGTGTGATAACAATGATGGGGGATACTGTTTCAGCAAAAGAAGATACCAGCGTTTTCCTTTGACCATCCTCTTCCATCACATGCAAGATGCCTCCTTTGGAGACTTCTGTAATTCCCCCCATTTTAGGTACCGGAAACCAGAACTCTCGCCAGATGTCAGAACGCCCCGGTTCGAAACTGCTTTTGGTAATGGGGTTCTGGTCTGCTCCAAGCGAATACTGATCAAACATTCTGCCCGCCTGAAACTCAATGTATTGTCCATCACTATCCGTTAAGAGATCCTCCCATATGCCTCCTTGTCGGGATAGCGCCCAGAGCCAAAGCTTCTGTCCCGGCATTTCCTCATAAGGTGCCCAATGTCCAAACCCATAGCCCTCGTTCTCAAAATAGCCACCAAAAAAGTCATCGTACTCCCCTACCACATGATAGGACTTGCTCCCACCAAAATTATTCTCACGATAGTGGCTTAGGTCACGACCATTTGATTCATGAGTTGGCCATGGATGGCTGTTTCCCCCATGCTCGACATATTGGTCACCCGGACAGTAGAAGACCAGATCTTCTTGGGCAAATGCAGCGGCTGTCATCCAGTTGTAGTATGCCTGCGGGAGTGGATCTGGATTATTAAATAATACGCGTGTTTCAAAGTAGGCACGATCAGCGGGCAAACGGATCTCTACCCTCCATTGGGTCCTGGATGGCAAATCGATGTTGCCTACGATGCAACTGACAGATCCGTCTTCGTTCTTTTGCGTACGATAGTCAACCGGGGTTGCTGTAGAAGGATGATGTCCGATGATGCCGAAATTAAATTCGATGCCTCCTGACGTCCAAGGCCCCCGCATCGAGATGTTGCGAAACTTCATCACTTCATTGCGGTAGATAAATTCTTTGCCGCTTTTCCGATCAATGGCACCCCATACCTTTCCTCCTACTTCGGGAAGCACATATACCGATATGTACTCGTTTTCCAGCGTAACGACTGTCCATTCCTGATCCTCGGGTTCAAGACCATATCCCTCATAGGTATGATAGGGATAGATCTTAGGGTTCGAAGTGAGAACAGTCACTGGATTGGGATCCGAAAAGGGGTAGGTCGGTAAGACCTTTTTCGATTCGATAATGGTGGCTTCCTGACCGAAGACTAAGGACACGATCAGTAAGAAGAGTGTCGCCAGACTTGTTTTTATCATGCTATTCAATCTCTACGATGGCTTCTACTTCAACCGCAATACCGCGAGGCAAGGATCCCATACCAACTGCGGATCTTGCATGCTTGCCTCGGTCTCCGAAGACCTCCACCATCAAATCCGAAAATCCATTGACTACTTCAGGCTGATTTCCAAAGTCAGATGCACAGTTTACCATGCCCAACACCTTGACCACTCGTTTGACACGATTGAGATTGCCCAGTTCTGCCTTCAATACTGCCAGCTGATTGATTGCGGTAAGTCGTGCAGCTGCATACCCTTCTTCAACAGTCAGATTCTCTCCAACTTTTCCTGTGATGTAGGTCCCGTCTGCTTGCTTTGGGCCTTTACCCGCAAGAAAAAGGACCTTTCCCTCTGTCGTGACTGCGTTGACGTAGTTGGCTACTGGGCTACTGGCTTCGGGCAGTACAATGCCTAGCTCTGCCAATCTTTTCTCCGGATCATACGTGTCACCCACTTGAGCATTTGCTACTTCCATATTTGCCTGATTGTTTCCACAGCCCAGTGCTACAAGCGCTGCGATTGCCATAATGACTAAGTTCTTCATTTTTCGAAATTGCTTTGATTCCAAGATACGGATTCAATGATGTGCATGGGACTATTGAAACGCGAGAAACATTGAATAGTGGCCCGAAATACTTAAAAATGCACAATTGCTTATTTTCCTGTTATGCTTCGATCAACGATGTGGATTCTATTGGGATGCCTTCCTTTGGCAATGGGTTGCCGAATCCAGGAAGAAGTCCAACCGCCCAACATCATTCTAATCATTGCGGATGATATGGCATATTCGGATTGCACTCCAAACGGCAATTCTTTTGTACAAACTCCAAATCTGCAGCGATTGGCGAACGAAGGCATGTCTTTTGATCACGCCTTCCTAACCACCAGTTCCTGCAGTCCTAGCCGGGCCAGTATCATCACCGGCAAGTATCCTCATCAGACAGACGCGGAGCAGCTGCATTGGCCATTGCCAGCCCATAACATCACTTTTGTGGAACGACTGCGTCGACATGGCTACTGGACAGGACAAGCCGGAAAATGGCATTTCGGAAATGAAATCAAAGATCGATTTGATCTCATCATGCCCAGCAGCACCGCGGGTTTTGTTTTGGGTGGAGCACCCAAAGATCCCGATTCGGTGCCGCGCGATGGAAGTGGCGGTGAAGATTGGGTAACGCTCCTCAACGCCCGCGATCAGGATAAACCATTCTTCCTTTGGCTGGCCGCGATCGACCCCCACCGAGGCTATCAGGAAAACACGATTGCACGCCCACACCTGCCTTCAGAAGTGGTTCTCCCCTCATACATCCCTGACCATGAGGAGGTCCGTAAAGATTTCGCACTCTACTATGACGAAATCAGCCGGATGGACATGTACATCGGCAGGGTACTTAACGAACTCGATAAGCAAAACCTGTCTGAACAAACACTAGTGGTATTTATCTCTGATAACGGCAGGCCTTTTCCACGGGAAAAGACAACGCTATATGATGCCGGTATAAGAACGCCGATGTTTCTGCGCTGGCCGGACCGAGTACAGCCCAAAAGCCGCTACCAAGGATTAATCAGCAGTCTGGATCTGGCCCCTACCTTCCTGAGACTCGCCCAGGCCGATGTGCCGCCAGAAATGATGGGCATTGATTTTTCTCCCCTCTTGATACACAACAAAAGAGTCGAGCAGACTCATGTCTTTGCAGAAGATCACTGGCACGATTTTGAGGACTATGGCAGGGCCATTCGAACCCGTGACTATAAACTCATCGTAAATTATTATCCAGACTTGCCCAATACTCCGCCTGCAGATGCGCTGCGTAGTCCTACATTCTCTGTAATGCAAGAAATGCATGCCCATCAAAAACTTACCACTCAGCAAGCACGAGTATTCGCAGCTGAGCGACCTCCCATGGAGCTCTATCATGTCTCAAAAGACCCTGAAGAGTTAGTTAATTTGGCCGCTGATCCCGAATATGCTCCTCTCCGAGACAGTCTGCGATCGATCCTGGAGACGATTCGATCACAGAGTCAAGATGTCGTTCCTTCCTACCGCACCCCTGATGAATTTACTCGCGATGAGGGGCTGCCGCTTCCGGTGCGTAAACGCCCACGTGCATCCAAAGCAGAAATGGAGGCCGCTCGAGCTTTGGAAATACCTGATCTACAATAAAATGGTCGTCAAGAGGGGCTGTATGACAAATCTGCCTCTGGAATTACTCCAAGGTACTTCAGTGCCTTGTAATTAATTCAAATTCAATGGGTTAAAACCACATTGGAGCTTAGCGAAGAGTCGAATCAAGGAGATTTGTCCTATGCACATCACAATGCTACATGCCCTTCACTTTCTCAACTTTGATATTTTTGCGCCATGGTATTGCTTATCCTGTTTTTTGCTCTTTCAATCGTATTCTCATTCCTATGCTCCATTTGGGAAGCCGTGCTCCTCAGCATTACCCCTTCCTACGTTCGAACCCAGACAGCAAAAGGCGGCGCCATTGGGCTAAAATTGACAGAATATAAGAAAGACATTGATCGGCCACTGTCTGCCATTCTCACGCTCAATACCATTGCACATACGGTGGGAGCCATTGGAGTGGGGGCGCAGGCGGGAGAACTCTTTGGCAATACCTCCCTAAACCTGCTCGGACTCGAACTCTCTTGGGAGTCGGTCATCGCTGGTTTGATGACTTTGGCGATTTTGATTCTGTCTGAGATAATTCCCAAGACCTTGGGCGCAAACAATTGGCGTGCATTAGCCCCTTTCACCATTCGCTCCATAGGGATTCTTCTGTTCTTACTGGCTCCGTTGGTTTGGTTAAGCCAGGCCATCACTAAGCGATTAAAATCCGATAAGGAAAAAAGTGTGTTGAGCCGTGCGGACTTTGCCGTCATGGCAAGGCTAGGTGAGGAAAGCGGGGCGCTGGACAGCAGTGAGTCTACCATCATAAGCAATCTATTGACCTTTAAGGACACGGTCGTCCGTGACATCATGACACCAAAGTCCATTGTAGTCATGGAGCCTCAGTCCATGCTTCTCAAGGATTTCTTTGCAAAACATGCCAATCTGCAGTTTTCGCGGGTACCTGTCTATGGCGAGAAGGAAGACGACATTACCGGAATGGTTTTAAAAGATACGCTCTTGGCCACGTTGGCGGATGACCAACATCACTTGACCTTAGCCGACATCAAGCTTCCCATAGAGAAAAGTGAGGCTAATCAGACACTTCCTTCCTTACTCAAGAAGATGACCGCAGCGCGCAGTCATATGGCCGTCGTCATGAATGAGTTTGGCAGCATGACGGGCTTAGTCACGATGGAAGACATCATCGAAACGCTTCTGGGGCTCGAGATACTGGATGAGACAGATGAAGTAGAAGATCTTCGTAAACTCGCTGCAGAGCGCTGGGCCGAACAGAGCAAGAACGACTAGGCTAGAAATTCGAGAGGGTCGGTTAAGCGCAGTCATGGAGCGAGTCCGAAGGATCAAGGCTGGAGGACCCTGAAGGCAAAGACGCAGATTGGATCGATCTGTTTTTTACCGCTTATCGCGGCGCGTGCTTGTCGGCACTTCTAGTCCGCAGGAAGTCACTCATCTACGATGAATCGCTTGACAAAAGCCGCCAAAGGGGCGCAGACGGAGGCAATGACTACTAGAACGAAGTTGGCATAGGTCAATGAAGCAAAACGGCCAGGATTCAATAAGCTAGTCAGCCCATCAACCTGAGATTTAGCCGACCAGAGACGGAATGGTCCAGACACTTTCCCCTATATTTAGGCAGACTTTCTACTATGCGATTATCCTTACTATACATACCCCTCATCCTGCTGCTGTCCTGTGGAGAAACCGAGGTCTCTGATCACCAGCACGCCCTTCATTTCGGTCCCGGTCAAGAGGACGACATTCGTCGAGCATTTATCCAGATCGAAGACAGTACGGAGATCGTATTTGATGCGGGTACCTATCGATTTGAAAAACTCTCCCTAAAGGGGAAACTGAAAAAAGTGACGCTTCGTGGAGCGGGTCAGGACCAGACCATCTTTGACTTTTCAACACAAGATCAAGGAGGGGAAGGACTTCGCATTGATTATGTGGAGGACCTGGAAATATCCGGAATGACCTTTCAGGAATCGCCCGGTGATCTGCTGAAAATGACCGAATGCAGCAATGTACTGATTAAGGACGTGGGCACCATCTGGGCTGGCGAACCTGATTCGGCCAATGGTGGGTACGGCATCTACCCGGTGCTTTGCCATGATGTCACGATTGAAAACTCCTATGCACGCGGTGCCTCAGATGCTGGCATATATGTCGGACAAACCGTAGGGGCCATTGTACGCAATTGCAAAGCGGAGTACAATGTCGCAGGAATTGAAATCGAAAACACTAAGGACGCACAGGTGTATGATAACGAGTCTTGTCACAATACCGGAGGGCTCCTGATCTTTGATCTACCGGGCTTAAAGTACGATGGCGAAAACACCGTCGCCTACAACAACTACATCCACGACAACAACCATCGCAATTTTGCACGGTCTTCCAATAGCGTCAGTGGCGTGGGAAATGTACCTCCCGGAACAGGGGTAATGATCTTGCGCACATCCAACCTGGAAGTCAAAGAAAATCGCATTGAAAATAACAACACCATGAGCTTGGGCATTCTGAGTTATGTCACCGTAGACCCCAATATCCTGGCGACCAAGCCGGATTGGGATCCGGTGCCACGTAACATCAAGATCCATGGGAACGACATCAGCAAAGCAGACGCATTTCCTAAAGATGCCTATATCCATAATGGAGCACAGCAGATCATCCAGCTACAAGAAGGCCTGGTAGCAGCGGGCTCCCCCATGACGTCCATTGCCCCCATCCTGTATGATGGCATTACCATGGCTGAGGGAACAAATCCCGCCAACATATGCATAGATGAAGAAGGCGACGGTTTTTTAAACATGGATGCCGGGGCAAATTTTGCCAATCCCAGCTATGACGTGAGCCCCTTCATCTGCGATCCTGAATAGGGCTAAGATGAAGTGGTCTTGCTACCTGTTTAGTGCATGGGTCCTCCTTGCTTGCGGATCCAAACCCCCATCCCCCAAAGGGGATTCCCCATTGTTCCCCGAGCACCTCTCTGAATGGAATCTTTATCAGGGAGACATGCATGAACTTCAGCCGGCAGCAGGGGTGATCCCGTATACACTAAGCAGTGCTCTCTTTAGCGACTACGCCGAGAAAAGCAGATTTGTCCGACTGCCTTCTGGCACACAAATGACCACCGATGCACGAGGAAAAGTGCTGTTTCCTGAAGGCAGTGTGATCATTAAAAACTTCTACTACTACGATGACGTAAGGCAACCTGAACAAGGGCATCATGTGGTAGAAACGCGGCTGCTTGTAAAGGAGAAATCCGAATGGGAAGTAGCGACATACATCTGGAACGATGCCCAAACCGAAGCGTCTCTCGAGATTCTCGGAGCAGAGCGAGAGGTTAAATGGATAGATGCAACCGGTACTACTCAACATATACACTATTTGGTGCCGGACAACAACGATTGCAAGGGTTGTCATCTGCAACGCGGCGAAGTCAAACCCATTGGCCCCAGGCTGGTCAATATGGCATGCGACTCACCCCTCCAGCCAGGAGCCGACCAAATAGCAGTGCTGACAGAAAGGGGCATCTTGAGTACAATAGACGCAGTCGAAAAACCTACCAATATGGTGGCATGGGAGGATGAGTCTGCTCCTATCCATGACCGTGCCCTGGCCTATTTGGACATTAATTGTGCCCACTGCCATTCTGAGATTGGCCCAGCCAGCAACACCGGGCTATTTTTGCATCATGACCAGACCGATCCTTTTCGACTAGGCGTGATGAAAACACCCGTATCTGCTGCTCAGGGGTCTGCGGGTTTTAATTATAATGTTGTTCCGGGAGATCCAGGAAAATCCATATTGTTGTATCGCATGAATTCCGTCGAATCTGGCATTGCCATGCCGGAAACGGGACGTACCATGATCCATCAGGAAGGCGTAGCACTCATTCGGCAGTGGATTAACAGCATTCAAATCTAACGGAGGCATGAAAACAAGCGTATTGACCATCCTCTGCACCTGTGTTCTATGTACGTTTTGCACGACACTGCTAGCACAGACCATCACCATAAAGGTGCTTGATGCGGAAACAAACGAACCGCTTATCGGTGCGTGCATCAGCATTGCAAGTGCCGGCACAGGAGATTGTACCGACGCGGATGGGGTCATCACGCTTGAGGAACATCCGGCCTTCCCCTTTGTGGCAGAAGTGACCTATCTAGGTTATCTCCCAAAGTCAATTGAAATTACGGAATCCAATGCCGGCAACTTAGAAGTCCTACTGGAGCAGGAACAACTGAGGTTAAGCACTGTGGAGGTTCGGGGGCAAGGATCTCGCCTCAAACAGGAGCTATCCTTGACCGTGGAGTCCCTCAGCCTGCAAGAAATTCAGAGTACTTCTGAGGCGAGCTTCTACGATGTTTTGGGTACCATGCGAGAGGCTGACATGCTGACCGTGAGCTTTGGCGTGAAGGTGGTCAATACTCGGGGGTTTAACAGCAGTACGCCGGTGCGTTCGCTTCAACTGATTGATGGCGTCGATAATGCTTCACCAGGACTCAATTATCCTTTGGGAAATTTTGTGGGCCTCCCAGAACTTGACGTCCAGGGTGTGGACCTGGTCATTGGCGCGAGTTCCGCTTTCTTCGGCCCAGGTGCGTTTAATGGAGTGGTCAACATGAGGACTAAGAGCCCTTTTCGTCACCAAGGGTTGGACTTGCAGCTAAAGGTCGGGCAGCGGGATTTCAAAGAAATAGGCTTGCGCTGGGCTAAAGGATTCAAGAATAAGAAGGGAGAAGACAAACTTGGCCTCAAATTCAATGCCTCCTATCTAGAAGTTTACGACTGGGTGGCAGACAATGCCAATCCATCGGCCGGTAACCAACGAGACAGCATCTTTGCCGATAATCCGGGAGGGTATGATGCCATCAATCGATATGGAGATGAGACAAGTGCCGACTTTTCTTCTTTTTTCGAACAGTTTCGACATCCTGGTTTAAATCGCTATTTCAGAACTGGTTACTGGGAAGAGGACCTTGCCAACTACGACAGCTACAACGCAAAATTTAGTGCCGGACTGCACTATAAGATCAATCCAGATGTAGAAATGATCCTGTCAACAAATTTTGGCATTGGGACTACGGTTATGCAATTGGATAATCGTCTCAGTCTCAACGATGTCTGGGCGATGCAGAACAAGTTTGAGATCCGGAAAGAAGACCACTGGTTCGTCCGGATGTATCGCACGGGAGAAAATGCAGGAGACACCTACGACATCGTCAATACTGCCCAACAACTGCAAAGCCGATGGAGAAACAATGGAGCATGGACCCAGGGCTATCAACAATGGTGGTTTCGAAATGCCAATGAAGTGATCAAAGCGCTTCCGGGTTTTCCCGAGATCGGTCCAGCACCAGATTTCTTCTATGACTTTGAACAAGCTGCAAGTACACTTGCTGCACATCCCGAAGTCGTTCAAGATCTGCACGATCAGGCAAGAGCTTCTCAAGATGCCGCATTTCTGGTTCCAGGAACAGCAGCTTTTGATACCGTTTTTCAAGATATCATAAGTACCAAGGTATCCGAAGGGGGCAGCAAGTATGTGGACAGATCTGCTCTTTATCATGCCCATGCCGAATACAAATTCAGACCCAGTTGGACGGACGAAATCACCATTGGCGGCAACGGGCGATTGTATACTCCCCTATCGGAAGGGACCATCTTCATAGATACCTCCGGATCAGAGTTTACCACCTATGAATATGGATTTTATGGTGGCATAGAAAAAAAGGTGATGAACAATCGTCTCAAACTCAACTTTGCAGCGCGTGTCGACAAGCATGAGAACTACAATTATTTATTCAGTCCAGCCATTTCTGCCAACTACCGTATCAATCCCCTCTCATCCGTGAGGGTTTCTCTTTCCTCCGCTTTGAGGAATCCCACACTCATCGATCAGTACTATTACTTTCGTGTAGGGGGGGCCATATTACTTGGGAACATCACAGGCTATGAAGACTTGGTCACCCTAGAATCTTTCGAGTCATACCTCAAGACCGGATTAAATCCCGATACCTTGGTCTACTTTTCAGAACCTCCCCTGGTACCCGAACGAGCCCTGGCATTCGAAGCCAGTTATTCGAGTGTGTTCTTTAATGAAAAGCTTGACTTCAACTCCACTTTCTACATCAACCGATACGAAGACTTTATCGGATACCGGATAGGTTTGGATGTCCCATTCTTTGGTGGTTTTCCAGGCAACCCCGCCGTATTTCGTTTTGCAGCCAATGCTCGTGACGTGACCTATACGACCGGATTTTCGGCAGGTTTCACCTATTTCATCAATCAAGATTTCAAGTTGAATGGTAACTATTCCTGGAACAAACTCTTTATTGATAGCGATGATCCCTTGATCCCGGCGTACAATACCCCTGAGCACAAATTCAATCTCGGGTTAAGTGGCTACGACTTTGATCTCGGCAATGTCAAACATTTAGGTTTTGGCGTGAGTTTTCGGTGGGTGGAGGGATACACCTTTGAGAGCTCTCCACAGTTTACGGGTAGGATCCCGGCTCAGGTACAACTGAATGCGTCCATTGGTAAGGGTTTTGATAAGGTAGGAATCTTTAAGATTAGTGGATCTAACCTTCTCAATCGCCAGCAGAATGGTCTCTATGGTGGTCCCGCCGTGGGTAGATTTATCTTCGCCCAATGGAATTTTTCAATCTAGCAGCTTAAACTCTATCTTGAGTCTGGACAACAATACTCAGCATAGAATAAAATTTTTCAAAACAAGATTACTCAATAGATGAAAAGAACAACTTACACTTTACTCGCCTTGGCTCTCGCCTGCAATCTGACCTTTGGTCAGACGCGATACATTGACAAGGTGTTTGACAATGTCGAAATGACACCGGATGTACAATACGGCACAAACATTAGTATTCTTCCCATCGTACTGGGGCAATCTGACTCACCGGCACCGGTCGAGCTTCTTATGGATGTATATCATCCATCTGGTGACTCCCTGGAAGATCGGCCTGTGGTGATACTGGCTCACGCTGGAGATTTTCTGCCGCAATACGTTAACACCAGTCCCATCGGTACCAAAAGAGACAGCGCCGTGGTGGAGTTTTGCAGGGAAATGGCTTTAAGAGGATACGTGGCAGTCTCCATGGGTTACCGACTTGGTTGGAATCCCTTTGGCAATGAAAAAGAGATCAAGGAAACCGTACTTCAAGCTACCTATCGCATATCACAGGATATGCATAATGTTGTCCGATACCTGCGTAAATCGGTGGCAGAAGATGACAATCCCTATGGCATAAGTGGCGAACATTTTGCGGTAGGTGGATTTGACGGTGCTGCCTGGTGCGTCAACAATATGGCATATCTCAAAACGATCGACCAAGCACAACAGCCTAAGTTTGTCGATATCGGAGCGATGCCGGCTGTCCCATTTCTAATTGAGGAGCTGCATGGTAACCCACAGGGCACCAATGTTACGCCCCTCAATTTGGCCAACCATGCCGAATACTCTTCCGATATCGATGTCGTGATCAACTGGCAAGGCGGCGTGGGCGATTTTGATTGGATCTCTGCTGGTGACGTGCCCACCATTAATTTTATCCGCTCCGGGCAACAAAATGGCCAAAGCATTAGAGACGTGACCATTGATGCTACTGGTTCCATCATCATTGTCGAAGGAGCATTTCCAGATACGATCTCTCATCGTGCCAATGAGCTAGGCAATAACGATGTATTTAAAGACCTGGATGACGAATTGGGACAAGCAGGACGAGACAGCACGGGTGGCCTTGAAGGCATGTACGTCTATACTCCAGCCAGTCAACAGGGACAAGATCCTGTGCAGTGTGTCAATCAGGCAGGGGTCAACCCGGTAGGTTTTGGCAACAACACGTATCCGTGGAATTGGTATAATGAAGATGCGGTTAGACAGGTGTATACCGTCTTTGAAATCGACGCCAATCTTACTGCTGACGAGTACATATGCAATTGGAATACGAGTAGAGGCAATCCAAATAATGCCGATACATCGCGGGCCATTATTGACATCATGAGCAGATACATGGCTCCACGAATTCATGCAGCAATGGGTCTTGGTGAAACGACCAACGTCCACAACCTTGCCCCCAGCAGCGTTGGTCTGGAAGTGTTCCCCAATCCTTCGCATGATAGAGTCCAGGTGAGAGCCGTCGAAAGCATCAGACAGCTTAACCTCTATGATATGCAAGGTCGCCTAGTGACCTCAGCATCGCCAAACAACCGAATGCAGGAGATCAATGTAGACAATCTGGCTCCGGGCATGTACATTCTGAGGACCACTTTCGACGCTGGTGTTACCAGCACTAAATTGGAGATTGGTCAATAATGCATAAGATGTTCTTTCAACCGAAGGCAGCGCTCTTGTGCTGCCTTCTTTTTTGGACCTGCCAAGATCGACCTTCACCAGCCACCTCCAGCGAACCGAAGCTCGAAATCGAGCCCAAAGCGCACTCGATCATTGAGCGTTCGATAGCGACCCATGGAGGACTTGAGCGCTGGCAATCGATCAAGAGCATTTCTTACACAAAGGCTTTTGCCCTGCTGGATTCGACCGGTCAAGTAGAATCTGACGTTTTTCAAAATCATCATTATCAATATGGAAACCAACCAAACATTGCCATCTCCTGGCAGCAGGATGGAGTCACTCATCGGCTAGAGCAAAAAGGAGACCACTGCGCAAAAAGTATTGATGGATCCGTAGACGTGTCCGTATCCTCGTCCGCCGCACAAAATTCGATTTACACCTCTACCTACGTCCATGGTATCCCGTATAAGCTATTGGATCCCGGCCCTCGTATCACGTATGAAGGCGTCGAAGAAATCTGGACAGGGGAGTTATGTGATGTTCTCAAAGTTGTATACGACCCTGCTCAATACGATAACCTGACTACGGCAGATATTTGGTGGTACTATTTTTCTCAGGAAGATGGCAGAGTTCGAGCCGGGAAAGTCAAACACTTAGACCACATCAGCGGCATCCGCAATATCTCTTACCGAGAAGCGGATGGTTTTCTGTTCAATCATGAACGAGAAAGTCATCGACTAGACAGTTCCGGAAAGGCGCTGTATCTAAGAGCAAGTTATGTGTATGACGACTACCAGGTGGATGTACCGTGAAAGTAGGTCACGCTCCGAAAAAGCCGAAAACTGAAGGGAAAAACGAAAACAGGGAGATGAAATCATCATCTCCCTGTTCATTTTCTCTTTGGGTAAGTTCCCCCCTTTGCAAGCCCTATTGGGTCAAGACAAGGCGCTTATTGTCAAGTACTGCTTCCGCATTTAGCAGAAGCGCGTGATAAACACCAGAAGGCAGATCTCCCAACTCAATCCGTTGCTTGTTATTGGTCAGTTCGCGCTCAAGAATCGTCTGCCCCTGTGCATTTACGAGCATCAGGCGCTGACCAGCCAGAATGCCACTCACTTGCACATCTCGGTGTGCCGGATTGGGATAGAGGGTGAATTCAGAAATCTGATCCACAGCCTCGGCATAGTCATAAGGAACAGGATCACCTCCAGCTGACCTGGCGGAAGACCCAGTGCTGCCCGTCCAGAAGGACTTACTGGCGGACCAATTGGACTGGTGGCCGTCATTGCACGTAACGCGTAGTTTATAATCGTACCGTGTATTGGGAGTGAGGTTTCCCCATCCCATATGGGTTGCCGTAGTAGTATGATGGAACCAATCATATCCTTCTCTCCGTATGGCCCACTCATATTTTTGCGCGCTCATGTAGCTGTACATTCTGAAGAGTGTTGGGGTCTCTTGTACAGCCGTGTACTGACTGCTCGAGGGACTCTGACAACTGCTGCTGCCATACCCACTGCTGTGCGTAGTAAACCATCCCAAAGGTGACCAATCGGTCCAATATCCATTGTGACACTTCACCTTGACCTTGTACTCATATTTGGTACTGCTCCATAGACTAGACCATCCATGATTGTTGTAACTGGAGGTATGGTGACTCCAATCCGATTGGCCATATTTACGAATGGCCCAATGATATTCTGCACCCGACACCTGACAATGGGTCTTGGCATAATTATGGGTAATGTTGCTGGTGCTTATATGCGAGGAATGGGGCGACACACAACTACTGCTCCCATGACCATGGGTCGTAAACCATCCCACGGGAGACCAGTTTGTCCAGTATCCATTGTGGCACTTGACCTTTACCTTGTACTCGTACTTGGTACTGCTCCATAAACTATTCCAACCAAGATTTCCATATGAAGAGGTTTTATGGATCCAGTCCGTCTGACCATACTTTCTTATGGCCCAGTGATACTCCTTACCGCTTACATCGCAATGGGTCTTGGCATAGTTATGTGATAGATTACTCACGCTGATTTCAGATGAGTGTGGTGTACTACAAGAGCTGCTTCCATAGGTGGTCGTAAACCACTTTGGAGATGACCAATTGGTCCAATATCCGTTATGGCATTTCACCTTCACTTTCCATTCGTAGCGTGTGTTGTGCCACAGTCCACTCCACCCATGGCTGCCATGACTGGAGGTTTTGTCTATCCAATTGCTTTCTCCATACTTCCGCATGGCCCAGTGATATTCTTTGCCATCCACACTGCAATTGGTCTTGGCATAGTTGTGAGCGAGATTGGTTACGCTCATGTGCGATGCTCCCGGAGTGCTGCAGCTGGATCCATAGTGATGGGTCGTAAACCAACCTACACTTGACCATCCTGTCCAGTATCCATCGTGACATTTGACCTTGACCTTCCACTCATACTTGGTGCTGTGCCACAGTCCACTCCATCCATGTGAACCATAGGAAGTCGTTTTGTGATGCCAGTCAGAGGAACCATGCTTTCTGAATGCCCAGTGATACTCTTTGCCAGCCACGGAGCAATGTGTTTTGGCATATGAATTGCTCAAGTCAGTCACTTTCAAATGAGAGCTGTGGGGCGTACTACAAGAGTGGCCATAGTGGGAGGTCGTAGCCCATTGAGGAGAGGACCACCCCGTCCAGTAGCCATCGTGGCATTTGACCTTTACTTTCCACTCGTACTTGGTACTGTGCCAAAGGCCGCTCCATCCATGGTACCCCCAGTTTGTCGTCTTGTGGTGCCACTCACTGGAACCATATTTTCTAAACGACCAATGATACTCTTTGCCCGATACTTCACAATGTGTTTTGATGTAGTTGTGGCTAATGTCACTTGTCTTCAAGTGCGCATTGGTGGGCGTATTGCAATAGCTGTGGTGCTTTGTGGTAAACCACTTTACGGGAGACCAATCGGACCAGTAGCCATTGTGGCATTTAACCTTCACCTTGAACTCGTAAGCCGTATTATGCCAAAGACTGCTCCAGCTATAATGCCCGTAGGAAGTAGTCTTGTGGATCCAATCGTAGCTCCCCTTCTTCCGCATGGCCCAATGGTACTCGTGGGCCTCCATCTCACAAAGAAGTTTAACGTGGTCATGCTTTAAATCGGAAATGGTCACGTGATCCTTGGTCGGAGTATAGCATTCGTGGCCCTTGGTCTCAAACCAGACAACGGGCGACCAACCGGTCCAAAGCCCTCCTTCGCATTCCACCTTCACCTTAAACTCATACTTGGTCCCAGCCGACAGCGGAGTCCATGCATGGTGGTTTTTGGTAGTGGTATGGTGATGCCACTCATATGTTCCCTTTTTGCGAATGCCCCAATGGTATTTTTTACCCGGCATTTCACAATGCGTTTCCGCATAGGTTTGCGTAAGATCCTTCACACTCAGATGAGAATGATATGGCGTCGCACAATGATGACCCGTCGTGAAATACTTCACTTCTGACCAGTCTGACCATAAGCCATTGTGGCACTTGATCTTAACCTTATACCCATAGCGATATCCCTGATGCAGATTGCCCCAGGTGTAAGAAGAGTGACTTGATTGATAGTTGCTCCAGGTATGCCCTCCATCTCTTACGATTGCCCACATGTACTGGGCGGCATCCATATCACAGGAGAGTTTGGCGGAATGGTGCGTGATGGATCCGACATGATAGTATTGGGCAGTGGGTTTATCACAACTTGGAGCATAGTCATTTGTCCAAAAGCTCTGAGGTGACGTGTAGTCAGACCAATCATCACCACATTTCACCCTCACCTGCCATTCATATGCGCAATCGGCAACAAGACCTGACCACTTCATGTGTCCATGAGATGTCTCTACGTGACGCCAGGTATAATAACCCACTTTTCGAATGACCCACTCGTACTGCGAGGAGTTTTCAGAGCATCCCATTTCGGCAGTGCTGTTGGTCACTTTGATCATGGAGAGCGTCTCATCATCAGGTGCTGGACATCGCGTGCTGTCCAGCTGTAGTTCGGACCATGCTGTATAGCGTAGTGAATCGGTGCACCAGATTCGCACTTGCACTCCATACTTAGTTTCGGCTTCTAACCCCCTAATGATGGCAATGACGCTGTCTGTCTCCGTCCCATACATCCAAAGAGAGTCTGGCATGGGATCCACTATCGAGTTTGCCTCGGCATATCGATACTGTAGTGAGTCAAAGGAAGGATAGACACGGTACTGAAGAGCGTCCGCATTGCGCTTGTGTACAAAGACGGTATCAAGAAAACAGGTGCTGGAGTCAGCAGGAGCCTGAGAATAAAGCGAAGTCCCGGTCAAGAGAAGAGTGAGAAGAATGCATAGGGTTTTGGGCACCCCAAACCTCATAGTTTGTGTGGTTCTCATGGTCTAATTTTTGTTGTGTGTCCGGAATCTAGGGAACTCTGGACCCGTCAAGGATACGGATTTTTCAACTTTCCAGGCATCATAGAATGTTAAGAATCAGCACATTAACACTTTGTCATATATGTTAAAATGTGATGTAAGGAATTGAGGTCTATGGCCGGCTTACCTATTCTGCGAAGCGCCTTTACACCAATTAGACTCGAACGGAAAACCGGTCTGATGGATCTTTTCCACTCAAAAAGAAGGCTGCATCCGACACGGCAAATTGGAAATTGCCGATCTCGCACTTCACGTTTCATCTTTTAGAAGATTGGGTTCAGCAGTGTCCTTAAACTGTTCTTTCGGGATGTTGCAGATACCCTATCTTTAAACAAAAGATAAACACATGCGCTGCTTACTCTGCATTGTCCTTGGTCTTCTCAGTACAAGTCTTCTATCTGCTCAAGGCACCCAATTGCTCCGCTTCCCTACCCTCTCTGCATCAAAGGTGGTCTTTGTTTACGCCAATGACCTATGGGTCGCAGATAAAGATGGAGGCAACGCAGGCAGGTTGACGAGTCACCCTGGCTTGGAAACGTTCCCCCATTTCTCTCCGGATGGCCAAACCATCGCCTTCACGGGCGAATATGATGGCAATACGGATGTCTATATAGTCTCGATTGAAGGAGGAGATCCAAGGCGCCTCACGCATCACCCATCACCCGACATTGTCCAGGGGTGGACACCATCTGGAGAAGTCCTTTTCCGATCCAGCAGAACCAGCCGTCCTACCCAAACCAATCGCTTGTATACCATCTCCACTGAAGGCGGTATGCCCAGTGCCGTAGACATACCCAGGGCTGCCTATGGCGAAATCTCTCCAGATGGACAATACATCGCATACACACCGATCACCTCCTGGGATCCGGAATGGCGAAACTATCGGGGTGGGCAAGCCATGCCGATATGGATTGTAGATCTGGACAGCAAAGAGTTGATGCGCACTCCTCAACCTACCCAGGAGAGGCACCTAGATCCCATTTGGATGGATGGCAGGGTATACTTCCTGTCAGAGCGCGACTATGCCAGCAACATTTGGTCCTTTGATCCTAAGACCGAAGACCTCCGCCAGCACACCTTTCATACGGACTTCGATGTAAAAAGTCTGGATGCATCGGAGGATGCCATTGTATATGAGCAAGGAGGCTTCCTTCATATATTGGAAAAGGGAGGATCTGACTCCAGGCAGTTGGAAATCCATGTACATGGTGACTTGGACTTTTCTAGACCCCGTTGGGAAAGTGTTAGCGCCAGCCAAATATCCAACTACAACCTGAGTCCAAATGGGAAACGAGCCATATTCGAACACCGCGGCGAAATCTTTACCATCCCGAAGAAAAATGGAAGCTGGCGCAACGTGTCCAATAGTCCAGGTACTGCTGAACGGCATCCAATATGGTCGCCTAAGGGAGATCAAATTGCCTGGTTTTCGGATGCATCCGGTGAGTATCAACTCGTCATTGCGGATCAATTTGGAGAAAATCAAAAGACATGGCCACTGCCCAATCAAACTTTTTACTTCACTCCGGACTGGTCTCCGGATGGCACTTCCATTTCCTATACCGACACAGACTATAACTTATGGTACATCCATCTTGAAACAGGAAATGCCACCTTGATTGACACCGACCGCTACGCACATCCAAATCGGTCCCTGAATCCCGTATGGTCTCCCAATAGTCGGTGGATTGCCTACGCAAGGCAGCTGGAGAGTCACTTTAAAGCCATCTTTCTGTATGATACCAAAACAGGCGAAAAGCATCAGATAACAGACGGGATGGCAGATGCTATATCGCCTGTCTGGGATCAATCCGAAGAATACTTGTACTTCTTAGCAAGTACAGACTATGGCCTGCAATCTGGTTGGCTGGACATGAGCAGCTATGACCCTCAAGTCAATCGGTCTCTATATGCGGTGCTCCTTCAAGCGTCCGGCAAGTCGCCCTTCCTCGAAAAATCGGACGAAGAAGATGTCAAGGAAGAAGAAGATGAAGAAGAAAGTAAATCTGACGCATCCGAAGAAGAAGAAGAAGAAGAAGAAGAAGATGATGATGATGATGATGATGATGAGAAAGTGATAGACCTTCCGGGAATCCAGCAAAGGATCATTGCGACTGCGCTGCCCGCTGACAACTACATTGCATTGCTCTCCTCATCCGCTGGAAAAGTACTGGTGGCAGAGCCTGGCGACAATGGAGTGGATCTAATTGAGTTTACACTGGAGGACAACGAAGAGAGTTCCTTCCTCTCCGGGGTGCAGCAAGCCACCACCAGCTCAAATGGCCTGCATCTGCTGTATCGCAAAGGTTCCTGGCATATCGCTTCCACATCAGCAAAGCCATCTGGGAATGATCCACTGGACATGTCGCTTCGCATCAAGGTTGATCCTCAAGCGGAATATCATCAAATATTTAAAGAGGCATGGCGCTACATGCGCGACTTCTTGTATGTAGAAAATGTGCATGGTGCTCCCTGGGATCAGGTCTGGGACTGGTACAGTCCGTGGATAGATCACGTCCGTCATCGAACAGATTTAAATTATGTGCTTGACATATTGAGTGGTGAGGTAGCTGTGGGGCATTCGTATGTAGCAGGTGGCGATATGCCCGACCTTGATCGCGTACAGATCGGCCTCCTGGGAGCGGACTTTACCGTTAAAGAGGGTCATCAT
>JAHQVP010000316.1 GCA_019634275.1 Saprospiraceae bacterium | reverse complement strand
TGATCATGACATTTTCTGAGTTTGGTCGTCGGGTAGAGGAAAACGGGAGTTTAGGGACCGATCATGGTACGGCAAATACCATGTTGCTGATGGGGGGCAATTTGGCCCAGGCAGGCGTCTACAATGACGTACCCTCGCTCCGAGACCTGGATCAAGGTGATCTGCGATATCAAATCGATTTTAGGCGCATCTACGCCACTATTCTTGAAAAGTGGTTGGACGTGCCGCCTGAATCCATCTTGCCAGGAAATTTCCCTGGGCTATCATTTCTGGGGTAAACTAGCCTTCGATCACATCGAAGTCAATCTCGGAGATGACCTCCGGATGGAAAGTGATCTTCGCTTTATAGGAGCCCAACTCCTTAACATCATCGAGAATTTCGATCTTTCTCCGATCGATTTCAAGATCAAACTTCTCTTTAAGAACTTGCGCAATCTGCATGTTGTTAACGCTGCCAAAAATCTTTCCACTGGTTCCGGCTTTGGCCTCGATCTTAATCACCTGACCAACAAGCTTTGCGGCCATTTCTTCGAAACTACCCACCAGCTTACTCTGTTGAGCTTGCTCAATGCGTCTCATTTCAGCAAGTCGTCTTTTGTTGCTGCTGTTGGCGATAATGGCAAGACCCTGTGGGATTAGGAAGTTCCTACCATACCCATTCTTGACCTCTACGATCTCGTGTTTCTCTCCTACCTTATCGAGTGATTGCAAAAGGATAATTTCCATGTCAATTGACTTTAAGACGTTCTACTTTAAGAGATCAGTGACAAAAGGAAGATAGGCCAAATGTCGAGCCCGCTTCACCGCAGTAGCCACTTTCTTTTGGTATTTCAGGCTATTGCCCGTAATCCGCCGAGGCAGCAACTTGCCTTGCTCATTAACGAACTGCTTAAGGAATTCAGGATCCTTATAGTCAATATGCCGAATTCCAAATCGACGGAAACGGCAGTATTTTTTCTGCTTGAGTCCAATCTTAGGATTGCTCAGAAATTTGATATCGTCTCTAGAAGCCATTCTTAATTTCTTTCAGGTTACTAAACTATTCTTCCTCCTCTTTGGCAGCAACTGGTGCAGCTGGTGCTTCGGCTGCTTTGGCAACCGGTGCAGCTGGAGCGGGAGCCGCAGCTTTCTCATTTGCATCGGCAGCAGCATCTTCCTCATTGCGTTTTCGACCGATCAAGCCATTGCGCTTATCGTCGTTGTACTTCACTCCATACTTGTCAAGTCTTACCGTAAGAAATCGCATGATGCGTTCATCTCGGCGAAGCGCTAGTTCCAACTTAGGAATAATATTACCTGATGTCGATGAGAATTCGATGCAGTAGTAGACTCCAGTCGTCCTTTTCTTGATCGAATAAGCCAATTGGCGGAGGCCAATGTCTTCCTTATTCACGATTTCGCAACCTTCCCCTTTCAGGTGGTCTAGATACGTGGTCGCTGTCCCTTCAATTTCATCGCCGGACAGCACTGGGTCTACGATGAAAGTTACTTCGTATTGATTCATACGATGATATCTCTTTTAAAATGGGCTGCAAAGATAGAAATTATTGCTTTCCATCCAACGACACGACTAAGAAGATGTCGTCATTGATGATCCGGTCTGCTACGGTCCCCACTATACCTGATCCGAACTTAACGTCCCATTTGGTGCGGTCAATCGAAAAAGAAGGCGTTGCAACCAGCACTTTATCGCCAATAAATGAGATGTTGGCCTGTATCGATACCGGATGTGTGATGTCTTTGATCGTGAGGTCTCCGTTGATCTCATGCGTAACAGAGGGCACGTTGGTCACCTGCTTCGCACCGGAAATTGTGAAGGTGGCTTGAGGATGCTGTTCGACATGAAAGAAGTCCTCCGAACGGAGATGCCCTTCTAGTTTCTCTTTCATTTCCCCATCCAGATCGTTATTCTCAATGGTGGTCATGTCGATCACGACGGAACCTCCCGTTATATTGTTTCCTTTAGTTTCGATTGATCCCTGTGCAACGTTTATGGTGCCAATGTGTTGATCTCCCACAGCTTTCTTCCCCACCCAGTTCACCTGCCCCTGGGTAACGGCATAGGAGATCACTGGTGCATTGGGATCTGCTGCCGCAGTACCAGCGGGGTTTGAGGAGACATCCGCGGTAGAAGTAGGAGATGACTGACATCCTGCCAGCAAGACGACTACAGCCAAGGTGCTTATGACTTTTAGCATAATAACATTTTGGACCAAAATTAGTAAATCAGCACCTCAACAGTGGGTCTAATTGACCTCCAGGTACCCAGTCAGATCATCGATGCTGTCAAAAACGTGGTAGTTATGCTTTGATTTTATCCTACGCCGGGCCAACTGCAGGCCGGTCAAGAACACCGTTGAATTGCGAAAATGCAAAGACATTTCCTCCACGTACTCCTGGATTGTGAGGGGAGCGGTGGATTCATTGATCATGGTCAACAAATAATCTGGCTTTACAATCTCGTAGGCTTTCTTGAGGTCCTGCAATCCAATGCCACTCCCTAAGTTGACCACCTTATATCCGATTTCTCGTAAGAGATAATGTACAAAGAGAAGACTAAGCTCTTGCCGTTCTTGCTCTGGCAGATAGATTAAAAAGGTGGCTTTATCTTGAGGAGTCTTAATTCCCTCCAATGCCACATACATCTTCTGCTTGATCAAAGTTGCAACATAGTTTTCCTGGGCCGGCGAAATGGATCCAGTCATCCAAAGCACCCCAAGGCGGTTAAGGAAGGGAAAAACCACTTCGGTCATCGTTCTCTTGAAGCCTATGTCCTGAATATTACGTTGCAACACGGTACTGAACTTAAGCTCATCCATGTCCAGCATGGCCACGGTCAGTGCATCAGAGAGAATATCGATGTTGTCTTGATTATTATCTGAGACATCGAGAATGGCCGCGTGCATTTCCTCGGATGGCATCTTTGCGATCTTAGAAATCTTAAACCCATTTCGATTTAGAAGGGCAATGTTGAGCAACTTCTTGAGATCCTCCTCCAGATAGTACCGGATGTTCGTCTTGGTCCTTTTTGGTGTCAGCAACCCATATCGTTTTTCCCATATGCGAATGGTATGGGCTTTTACCCCAGACAATTTCTCAAGGTCGCTTATGGAATAGACTGCCAACGGTACTTCTTTTATTTTGAGCTACGGACTTTGAAGGGATAAACCATTATCTATGCCATTTGTTTTCAAATACCTTGGTGACAGGATCGTTTATAGCATTGTGAAAGTTAAGCAGTTGGCATGAAAATAGGAATCGTTTGTTACCCAACATTTGGCGGAAGTGGCGTTGTTGCCACAGAACTTGGCCTCGGGTTGGCGAAAAAAGGGCATAATGTGCACTTCATTACGTATCGGCGACCTGCCCGGTTGACCAGCTTCCATGAAAACGTAAGTTACCACGAAGTCGGCGATGCAGACTATCCGCTGTTTGAGTATCCGCCGTACGACACGAAACTGTGCAGCAAGTTGGTGGACGTCATCAAGTACGAGTCTCTGGACATCCTCCATGTACACTACGCGATCCCGCATGCCACCGTGGCCTATCTCGCTCAAAAGATCGTTTTGCAAGAAACGGGCAAGTACATTCCATTCATCACCACCTTACATGGTACTGACATCACGTTGGTTGGGAGCGACTCTTCCTTTGCTTCACCCGTACAATTCGGAATCAATCGAAGCGACGGCATCACCGCCGTTTCTGAATACCTAAAGTCGAAAACCGAAGAGGTCTTTCATGTTGAAAACGACATCCGTGTGGTCTATAACTTTATTGACTTCGCTCGATTCAGTAAGTCAAACAAAGATCACTTTCGTCGTGCAATCGCCCCTGATGGTGAAAAGATCATCATGCATACCTCCAACTTCAGAGCGGTAAAACGAGCCGATGATGTCATTAGAATCTTTCAAAAGATCCTGGCCAAAACTCCCGCTAAGCTGCTCATGATCGGAGATGGTCCAGAACGACAAAACTGCGAAAACCTTTGTCGATCGATTGGCATCTGCAACGAAATTCGTTTTCTGGGAAAACAAGATGCGATTGAAGAGTTACTAGCCGTTTCTGATCTATTCATCTTGCCGTCCGGCAATGAGAGCTTTGGTCTGGCGGCCCTTGAAGCGATGGCCTGTGAAGTACCCGTGATCTCAAGTAATATCGGCGGTTTGCCCGAGGTCAATATCCAAGGAGTCACCGGCTATATGCGAGACGTGGGCGACATTGATGGCATGGCTGCCGATGCATTGCAAATACTATTGAACGAAAACAACCTGGCTCAATTCAGGCAAAATGCGCTCGAACAGGCCAAGAAATTCTCCATCGACAACATATTGCCTCAATACGAGGCTTACTACGCCGAAATCCTAGATACAGTGGTGCACAAACCCGTTGTTTAGTTGACCTATTCGAAGTGATTTGCATTCCTGGCTATGCCCTGGGTCATCTGATCATGATGATCTTGCCAACCGCACCGTCAGGGTTAAAAATGTTTTCCACGGCGGTGCTAAAAACCGTATAGACTCCAGATGCCGCTGGGGTCCCATCCAGATCCTCTCCATACCAAATAGCCTGACCTCCTACGGCACGACCTTCATAAACGATCTTGCCTTGGATATCAGTGATCTTGACATTGGCGTTCTCCGCCAAGCCTTTGATGGCTATGGGACCAGCATAATTTGGCCGGACTGGATTGGGAAAAATATCAACCTGTTCCTGATGAAAGCGCCCTCCTTCAATGGCTTCTCCACGAATGGATTGGACTCCCTTATTACTGGCAATAAAAACCTCGCCATCAAGAGGGTCGATCTCTATGTCAATAATATTGTTGTCAAAAAGTGGTGAGTTATCTGCATTAAGTGGAGGCATGACTTCTGTTTCTCCACTTGAATTCTGCACAAAGATCCCGTTGGTCGTTCCAAACCATTTGCGATTGCCACCGTCGACGGCAATGGCCTTTACATTTTCAGCACCCAGCAACTCTCCCGGAATGCCATTCGATTCCACCGTAAGTCTGATGCCTTGACAAGTGGACGCAAGTGCCTGACTGCCACAATCAAAAAGGACGGGTCCTAAGGCAGTACCCACCCATACTGCTCCATTACTGTCTGTAGCCAGATCGTGCACTACATTTGATTTCAGTTCGGAGTTTGCACTGTTGATCAGACGAGTATCATCATCCGATGCAGAAAGTGGGTCTTCGCCATAGTGGTATACCAGTATGCCTACCCCACCCACTGCGATCCACAGATTATTTGAGGCATCAATCGTGAGCGATTCTAAGTTCTTGGTGGTGGGAACATCAAAATTTGCCCACTCCCCCTCCTTAGTCCGAACGGAAAGTGGTCGAGGTGCATCATGATTCAACACCCACATGTTTTCTTGATTATCGAACTGGATATCGGTAATGCGGTTACGATCTGGATTGACGATGGAATTCATTAGGCTGGAATTGTCTTTGTCGAAAACCTGCAACACCTCGCCATCTTTATATGCAATAAGACCATCCCAGAAGGTACCTATGTATATAGTGCCATCTGCAGCGGCTTCGACAGTGAGAAAATCTCGCATGTTCCGTTCCTCCAAGTCTGATTGATTGAAGCGATTGAGGGCGGTCCAATCGCCCGTCTCATTGGTGAGCATCCCATCGCTTCTAAAGATGTATCCATAGTTTATCGTAACTCCGCCGGTGGCTATATATAGCTTGCGATCACTCACTGCCAGATCGCTCACATTATGTGTGCTGGGTTGATTGGGGTTGATGGTCTGACATGGTTCCCGTAGGCCCGCTGCGTAATGGAACCCCTTATTTTCATCCGCAAACCAAATCGTGCCCTCTTCATCCACTACTGCATCCAATGATTTGGTAGAACATGGATACTTGATCTCTTGAGGGAACCCGGTATCGGTGATGATGTACTTTCGGTCTCGGCAGCCGTCTATGCAAATCCAACCCGTCAAGATTCCTTCATCGACTGCTACTGCGTATGCCAAAGTATGATCAGGGATCCGATGCCGTACAGAAAACTGATCACCTGTGAATTCATAGATTTCGTCGTTGTAACCGGCATATAAGGTGCCATTCAAAGCACTTAGTTTGGCCGGAAAATCAAAATTTGGCAACCCATACTTACCATTAAGATTTTCCCATATGCCAAAGTCTGCCAAATTGGATTGGTCGTCAATGGAAGCCCGAAAAAACCCTTCGTCGGTCGATAGATACAGGTACCCATTGTAGACTTCGACGCTCCGTGCCGGTGTACTCGTAAACGTAGTGAAGCCAAACTCTTGTCGATCAAGATCCAATTGAACAAGACCAAAACCCGTGGCAAAATAAGCGGATGATCCACTGGTGCTGATGTCAAAGATCGTCCGGTCCTGCACAATCTGGCTGTTTCGCTTAATTTGATCAAGGTTTACTACCCCATCACTCAGAATGAGATCGATGTTGCTGTTCTTGTATGCCACGATCAACGTTTCATTGGTCTCGTTGTAGGCAATCTTTTCCACCTCTATGTCATTCAATCCATCCACCTTGGTGATGTATTGAAGACTTCGATCTGCTTTATCTATGCGCATGAGCGCCCATTCCGTCCCGTAAAAAATGGCATCTGGGGTCTGGGCGACGCTTAAGCCCTTGTTAAATGGAAGGTAAGATCGCCACTCTCCGATCCTCAAACCCTCAGTCTGAGCCCACCCTGTCGAACACTGCAAAAAAGCCGCTATGAATCCTAGTGCCCAAAGTGTCCTCCTATCCATCACTTCACGATATCCATTAGTCGAGAGGTAAACGATAGAGACGCTTGTTTGTGATATAGTCCACCACCGAAGGCACTGTTAAATATCGAACAGACTTATCCTCATGCAGCAATGTCCGCACGTAAGTAGAAGAAATATGCAGCATGGGGACATCTGTCAAAACTTGAATGCTCGGATGATTCCTTAAGGCAAAATCCTCCATTCCCGGGCGGATATACACATAGATTGAATGATGCTTGAGAATGTCCTGGTGGTCTTTCCAACGCTCGAAGGACACCAAATTGTCACTCCCAAGAATAAGGGAAAAGTGCGATTCTGGATAAGCTTCTCGAAGATGAGAAAGGGTATCCACGGTATATGATGGCCTTGGCAATTCGAATTCGATGGCAGAACTTCGCAAGTCTGGATCCTCTGCAGTGGCCAAATCCACCATGGTCAATCGGTGATGCTCTCCTTCTAGACTATCGCGTTCCTTAAATGGACTATGCGGGCTCACAACAAACCAGACTTGTTCTATGGCAGCGTGATTCAACACCGCTCTCGCAATGATGAGGTGACCTACGTGAATCGGATTGAAGGAGCCAAAAAACAGCCCGATCTCCATCAGCTTTGGCGACTGAGCATGACCGGCATGACCAGCATAAGCAGTTCTTCGTCCTCGGGTTCCTCTGCCGGTAGGATGATTCCCGCCTTATTGGGAGAAGACATGCAGATGACGATATCGTCGGTATCCAACACACTCAGCATGTCAATTAAAAATCGGGCATTGAACCCAATGGTGATGGGCTCCCCTTCATATTGACAGGTCAACTGCTCCGTGGCCTCGTTTGAAAAATCAATGTCCTGTGACTCTATGGTAAGACTGCCATCGTCAATGTTGAGAATCACTTGATTGGTGGTCTTATTGGCATAGATGGCAATACGCTTTAATGACTGGAGAAGATCTGCTCTGACTACGGTGAGTCGATTGGGATTCTCTACGGGAATGACGGCATTGTAGTTGGGATACTGGGCATCAATGAGTCTGCATACCAACTCATGATCATCGAAGGTGAAAAACGCATTCGATTTATTGAACGCGATCTCAATTTGACCACTTTGGGGCAAAGCATTGCGCAAAAGTGTCAGGGACTTCTTAGGAATGATAAAGGAGGTGTTGGCCTCACTTTCGAGCCCACTAAAGGAGTACTTGACCAGTTTATGCGCATCGGTTGCCACAAAAATCATCTTGGAAAAATCCAATTGGACGTAGACCCCAGTCATGGCTAATCTTAATTCGTCATTGCTGGTGGCAAAAACCGTTTTTGCAATGGCCTCATTGAGTGTAGAAGCGCCCATCGTGACGGTCTCCGTTCCTTGAGGCGAAGGGATGGTAGGAAACTCTTCGGCGTTATCACCACTCAACTTGTATTTACCATAAGAACTAGTGATCTCAATCGAATTGCGCCCTTCTTCTACGTCAATGGTGATGGGCTGCTCAGGCAACGCTTTTAAGGTGTCCACGAGAATCTTCCCTGGAATGGCCACCTCCCCTCCAGATTCAGCAATCACTTCCATCTTGGTAGTGATGGATGTCTCCAGATCCGTGGCGGAGATGGTCAGCTCATTCCCATCCACCTGAAATAAAAAATCCTCGAGAATGGGGACAACTGCATTGGTGCCCACTGCACCGTTGGCGATTTGAATTTTTTTCAGCAAATCAGCAGAGGAGGCACTAAATTTCATGCGATGTGACGTAAGATGATGTATTCAATTATTTGGTAATACAAAAATAAAAATAAACGAATCCTATCCGCTTTTTTAAATTGTCCCCTAAATCGACATTCCCTGACACAAATACTGGAAACTCCTCGCATTTTTCCGATTCAAAGTATACGCCTTCCGGAGGTACAGATTCATCATCTTGATAATGGGATACCTGTACATCTCATCCCGGGGGGTACTCAATCTGTAACCCGAGTCGACGTTTCTGTCTGTGGTGGCCGCATGAGTGAAACAAAGCGACTGACGGCTGTCTGTTGTGCACATATGCTGAAGGAAGGAACAAAGTCCTTCAGCAGCAAAGAAATTGCAGAACGCATTGAAAACGTAGGCGCCAGTGTGGCTTTCCCCTTCTCATTTGATGCCGTCAATGCAGCAACCATTGGACTAACCCGTTTTTTTGACGATTTACTGCCCGTACTTAAGGAATTGATGCTTTGTCCCCAATTTCCGCAGGAAGAGTTTGCGCTACTACGCCGTCGCATTTTGCAAAAGCTGCAGGTAGACCTTGCGCAAAACGACGTCCTTGCATACCGCATACTCACCGAAAAGATCTTTGGGGCGGATCACCCGTATGGCTACAACAGTTCGGCGTCCTTGTATAAGGAGGTAAGTACTGCAGATCTTCAACACTACCATTCTCAGTCCTTCGGCAAGCAAAATGCCGCCATTTTCATTTCGGGTAGAATGCCTGGGGAGTGGCGGCAGAGATTGGAAGATGCTTTTGGTGCATGGCGAAATACTCCCTGGATCCCAATGGAGAAGCAAGTGACCAAAGGTCAGACAGGGGGTGTTTTTGTATCTCAGTGCTCGAATTTGCAGACCGCGATCCGTATCGGTCGACGTCTGGTCCCTACCTCGCATCCTGATTTCGCCACTTTGGTATTGCTCAATGCCGTATTGGGAGGATATTATGGTTCTCGATTGATGTACAACCTGAGGGAAGAAAAAGGGCTCACCTATGGCGTGCACTCTACGCTAGACACCTACCGTTACGACAGCTTCTTAAACATCAGTGTAGAGACCGAAAAGCAAAATACTGATGAGGTCGTGGAATCGATTCGCCATGAGATTGAGCGCTTGCAAGCCCACACCATCACGGAAGACGAGTTACAAATGGTCAAAAACTATCTGGGAGGTCACTTTCTCAGCTTGATTGATGGTCCTTTTGCTGCGGCAGAAGTGATGCGTGTATCGTGGTTGGAATCCCAACGCATCACGGCCTTGCAAGACCTATTCACCGACTTGGTGGACATCCGACCATCCGATCTGATGGAGGCAGCCCAGAAGTACCTGGATTGGGAGGATCTCACCAAGGTCATTGTCCACTGAAAAGATTGATTTCCAATATATTACGACGCATTTATATCTGTAAAAATTATATCTGTGGCAATCTCCCAAATAGTTTTAGCAATTAAAGATTTTTAGTTTCTTTTGCTATCTCACCGAAGCCGTCAGTGGAGCGATAGCCTATGAAATTTTTTAACTTTTTTTCGCAGGAATTGGCGATAGATCTTGGGACTGCCAACACCCTCATCATTCAAAATGATGAGATCGTGGTCGAGGAGCCTTCTATCGTAGCAATTGATCGGCGTACTGGCGAAACCATCGCAGTGGGTACTCGGGCCATGCAAATGCACGAGAAGACCCACGAACACATCAAAACCGTCCGTCCACTGAAAGATGGTGTGATCGCGGACTTTCAGGCGGCAGAATCGATGATTGAGGGATTGATAAATATGATCGACCACCAACGCCGATTTTTTACCCATATGAAGATGGTGATTTGTATACCATCCGGAATTACCGAGGTAGAAAAACGTGCTGTCTTCGATTCGGCAGACCATGTTGATTCTAAAGAGACCTACCTCATTTATGAGCCGATGGCCGCTGCCCTTGGGATAGGCCTTGACGTGGAAGAACCGGTTGGGCACATGATCATCGACATTGGGGGTGGTACTACAGAAATCGCCGTCATCGCGCTATCCGGAATCGTCTGCGAACAATCCATTCGCACGGCAGGGGATGAATTCACTAATGATATAGTAGACTTCATGCGTCGCGAGCACAACTTGCTGATTGGCGAGCGTACAGCTGAGATGCTGAAGATCAATGTGGGTTCCGCCAGCACAACACTGCCAAACCCTCCAGAGGACTTTGCCATTAATGGCCGCGACTTGATGACGGGTATCCCTCGCCAAAAAGTCATTGGATACTCTGAGATTGCGCAAGCACTTGATGGCTCTATTCAAAAGATCGAGGAGGCCATTCTAAAGGCCTTAGAAGTAACCCCACCAGAACTTGCATCGGACATCTACAAGACCGGGCTTTACCTGACTGGTGGCGGAGCATTGCTACGTGGTCTTCAAGAACGCGTGTCTGCCAAAACCAAATTGCCCGTTGTAGTGGCAGATGACCCTCTTCGAGCCGTGGTTCGCGGCACTGGGCTAGCTCTTCGCAATACAGAACAATATTCTTTTCTGATTGACCGTAAGAGTGTTTAAAGTCACTCATAGCAGGTCATGCAAAATCTGATCTACTTCTTACTTCAATACGGGTATCTGCTGCTGTTTATTCTCTTGCAGGTAGTATCCATTTCCATGATGGTGAGCTTCAATGAACATCAAAAGAACGTATTCTTGTCCTCTACGCATCAGCTGACTTCATGGATGGATGATGGCATAGATCGGATTGAAGGGTACTTTAATCTTGCCCAAGTATCAAAAGACCTTGCTCGCGAAAATGCAGCCCTAAGGCAGCAAATCTATGCTGCCAATGATGCAGAACTATCCCATGTAGAGACTAAGGTAGATTCCAACGCCACCGATACCTATCAGCTAATCCCGGCTAAAGTGGTCAGCAATGTGGTTACAGGCTTAGACAACTTCATCAGCATCAACAAGGGGTATCGAAATGGCATTCGTGAAGGCATGGGGATCATCTCAGAAAATGGCATTGTCGGGGTTATCACGGATGTATCGGGGGGCTATGCCAAAGCAATCTCCGTTCTCAATCGGTCATTTCGGGCCAGTGCAAAATTTAAAGAGAAGAATTTTTTCGGGTATTTGGAATGGCTTGGGGGGGACCCTCAGCGGGCAGCCCTGACGGACATCCCTAAGCATGCACAAGTGGATGTCGGCGACATCATTGTATCCAGTGGATACAGCACCATCTTTCCGTCTGACATCGAGTTGGGAAGAGTGGAATCGGTGACGCTCGATGACGGGAGTAACTTCTATCGCATATCCGTACTGCTCAATGAAGACATGGCTTCCATCGAGTATGTCTACATCGTAGACAATCTAAAGAAGTCGGAGCAGTTTGATGTGACAAAACCAACCAACCGATGAATCCCACTCTGCTCGCCAATATCAGCCGGGGTGTCTTTCTTTTGCTTTTGCAGGGTCTGATTTTCCGAAGGATGTCATTAGGCTGGGGCGATTTTTCCTTTATCCAAATCATCATCTACCCTTTGTTTATCCTAATGCTTCCCATAAAGCTACCGAAGGCATTGACCATCTTGATTGCTTTTGTGTACGGATTCCTGGTTGATGTTTTCTATCATTCTCCCGGAGTGCATGCCTCCGCTACTTTGATGCTCGCCCTATTACGCCCTCTCATCCTAAATTACCTGGAGCCTCGAGGAGGATATAAGATTGCAGCTAAACCGACTAGACGAGACATGGGATCCAACTGGTTTTACCAGCTGCTCGCCATAGGACTCCTTATCCATTTGCTCTGGTATTTCAGCATGCAGGTATTTATCCTTGCGGACATCTTACACATATTGCTGCGGGTTCTGCTTTGTTTTATACCCTCCCTCCTGCTGATGATGGTGTATAGCCTTATCTTTGATTCCAAGGAGTAGAGCTTAAATGGAGTCAAGGGCAACAGTCATACAGTATTTGGTTGGCATCATTGGTTTGGTGATCCTAGGCAAACTGGCCTCCATGCAACTCTTTGACCCTTCTTATCGAACTCGAGCAGATACCGCAACCATTGATAAGGATGTGATCGAACCTTCGAGAGGCCTGATCTATGATCGAAATGGCAAACTACTGGTCTACAATCAGGCATCCTATGACGTCTATGTCACCCATTCGCTTCTCGATCCGAAGATGGATACATCCACCCTCTGTTCTATTTTGGCGATCAGCAAGGAAGAGTTTAAGCAGCGCATAAATAAAGACTGGAATGACATCAAGTTCTCTAAGAAAGTGCCCTTTTTGTTTTTTGCCAATCTCTCTCCTGAAAAAAATGCCCAACTGCAAGAGCAGCTGCATGCATTGCCAGGCTTTCAAACCGAAGTACACAACATCCGGGGCTATACTACCGAAAATGCCGCACACTTGCTAGGGTACTTAAATGAAGTTGATGAAGAATTTCTCACTTCAAACGAAGACCAGTACACCCAGGGAGACTATCATGGCGTGTCAGGGCTGGAGTCCCAATATGAAGATCAGCTTCGTGGCAGCAAGGGTGCATCCTATCGCTTGCGGGATAATTTTGGTCGCAATGTGGGACAATTGACCAGTGGACGGGAAGATGCTTCCGCACATTCAGGCGCCGACATCACATTGGGAATCGATGCAGATCTCCAGGCATACGCAGAAAAACTTCTCCAAGGAAAAACTGGTGCATTTGTCGCCATCGAACCAGCCTCCGGCGAAATTCTTGCCCTGGGCAGCTCACCTTCGTATGATCCGGCCGTGCTCAGCATCGACGGTGACAGAACGGAGGACTACGAGCGGTTGACGACGGATTCCTTGAAGCCTTTCTTTAATCGAGCCATTATGGCCAAGTATCCGCCAGGGTCTCTTTTTAAACCCTTGATTTCACTTGTTGCCCTCCAAGAGGAGATCATCACTGCAGACCGATTCATCACGTGCAAAGGAGGATATTTTTACAAAATATATCATTGGGGGTGTCACGCTGATCCAGGCCGACGCAATGTCACCAGTGCAATCCAACAATCGTGCAATACATTTTTCTATACCGTTTATAGAGAACTTGTAGACAAGTATGGTTTTTCGAAACCCGAAGAAGGACTTGATCTGATCACCGATTATCTGGGCACCTTTGGACTTGGCACAGAACTGTCGATCGACCTCCCAGGCGAGCATCAAGGATTATTGCCTACTCCTGACTTCTATGATGATATGTATGAAGGCAAGGGCGATTGGCGGAGTACCTACATCATATCCAATGGCATAGGGCAAGGCGAAATCGAATTAACCATTTTACAGATGGCCAACATGATGGCTGCCATTGCAAACCGTGGCTTTTACTATCCACCGCATCTTGTGAAAAATTTCCGCAACAGCCTGCATGCATTGGATAGTGACTATCTCAACCGAAAGCACGTACGCATAGAACCTCGGCACTTCTCGCCGGTCATAGAAGGCCTAGAGCGTGCGGTATATGCAGGAACGGCAGGACTGGCAGCAGTGCCAGGATTGCATGTGTGTGGCAAGACCGGAACCAGCGAAAATCCACATGGGAAAGACCACAGTGTCTTTATGGCTTTTGCCCCCCGATCCAATCCTAAGATCGCATTGGCGGTCATCGTTGAAAATGCGGGATGGGGTTCCACATATGCTGCACCTATTGGTGGATTGATGATTGAAGAGTACCTCAATCAGGAGATTGCCCCCAATAGGTTGTGGATTGAAAACATGCTTATGGAAGTCAATCTTCTCGCAGACCTGTAAAAATCAATGCCATGATCATATCTGCAATAGCGGCATACGCAAACAATCGAGCGATAGGCAAAGGCAATGACTTGCCGTGGCATTTGCCTGCCGACATGAAATACTTTATGCGCACCACAAAAGGCCATCATGTCATCATGGGCCGTAAGACCTACCAGTCGATGGGGCGCCCGCTCTCTAAGCGCACCAATATCGTCATCACTCGAGATCCATTTTTTGTTGCGGACGGCACAATTGTGGTACATACCATTGAAGAAGCACTTTCTGTAGCCGATGGTCACCATGAGCAAGAGGTTTTCATCATCGGGGGTGGGGAAATCTATCAATTGGCATGGCCGTGGCTGGATCGCCTCTATCTGACGGAGATTGAACTTGAGGTCGAAGACGCAGAGGTCCATTTCCCTCCTTTTGATCTTTCCAATTGGCAGGTTATTTCGGAAGATTCACATCAACCTGATGAAAAAAACCATCACCCTTTTACCTTTAGGGTTTTAGAAAGAAAGACCATCGCCTAACATCACATGCCCAACCATCTACCATCTCGCATCAAGGAAGAGACCCTATACTACATCTGGAAAACCAAACAATTCGACCATCAGGGGCTCAGCAGCACCGCTGGCGCAAGATTAAAGATCCTTTCGCCGGGAAGCCAGAATTTTGATTCCGGCCCAGACTTCTCTGACGCTCGGATCGAAATCGACGGAACCTTGTGGGCAGGACACATCGAAATGCATGTCAAAGCAAGTGACTGGATACGGCATGGACACGAAGGCGACCCTAACTATGAAAACACCATACTGCATGTTGTCTATGAAAATGACAAAGACATTCAGCTGGCCGGCGGAACCTCCCTTCATTGTCTAGAGCTCAAAACCCGTATCGAGACGGCTCTGCTGGAACGCTGTCATGCTCTCGTGCACGGCAGCCAAAAGATCCCTTGCTCGGGCCAACTGGACAACATATCACCGCTGGTTACAAACAATTGGCTCGACCGAGTTGCCACGGCCCGCCTCCAAGATAAAATGGCCCGATTGACAGAAATATTGGCGGCGACGAATTTCGATTGGGAAGAGACCTTTTACCAGTTGCTGTTGAGGAGCTTTGGATTCAAAACCAATGCCGAAGCTTTTCATCGGTTGTCTGTCATTCTCCCTCGATCGATCCTCTTAAAACACAAGAACAGTATTCGTCAGATCGAAGCCCTCCTATATGGTCAGGCAGGAATGCTTTCAGCGCCGTCAACAACAAACACTTATGTGCAAAAACTGACTCAAGAGTATACGCACCTTGCCCATAAGCATGGACTTCAGCCGATGCCGGACCATGTCTGGAAGTACATGCGTATGCGTCCAGCGAATTTTCCGACCATCCGGATCGCACAATTTGCCGTCCTCTTTTTTCGCACCAATCATCTTTTCAGCAAAATGCTGGCAGCCGCTAACTACAAGGAGTTAAGTACCATGTTTGCCAGTGAAGTCTCTGAATATTGGAAATCACACTATCGGTTTGGCGAAGAATCGGAGCGTCGATCAAAACGGCTAGGAAAGATGGCCATTCAACTGTTGGTGATCAATACTGTTGTACCGATGATGTTCTATTATGGAAAGCATCATAACCAGCAGCCATTTTGTGACAAGGCGCTAAAATTATTGGAAGAGTTGCCAGCAGAATCAAACAAGATCTCAAGGAAATTTGCAGCCATAGGCTTGCCAGCACAATCGGCATTGCACAGTCAGGCTTTGATCCATCTTATGGCTCATTATTGTACACCAAAACGATGCCTCCGATGTGGCATTGGAAATGCCATTGTTGCTTCCTAGATTGTGGGCGCGCAATTCTTCGATGATTCAGAAAATACTATTCAAAATATTGGTCAGTCCCTTTGCCCTCCTGTATGGTTTTGGCGTATCGGTCCACAATGGGCTTTATAAGTGGGGTCTGCTCAAGGGTGTGCGGTTTGCTGTACCGGTCATTGGGGTGGGAAATTTGACCGTAGGCGGGGCGGGCAAGTCTCCCCATGTCGAATATCTGGTCCGATGGCTGCAAGAGTATCTCACAATCGGTATCCTTAGCCGAGGATATCGTCGAAAGACCAAAGGGTACCGCATTGTGCATACCAACTCCAATGTACAGGAAGTAGGAGACGAACCACTTCAGTTTAAGCGCAAGTTTCCGCAAGTAGGCGTCTATGTCTGTGAGAGCAGGGTCATAGGAATTCCCAATATTTTACGCTCTGAACCGGAGACACAGTTGATTCTCCTCGATGATTCTTTTCAACATCGGGCCGTGCAGCCCCAAGTCAATTTGTTGTTGACCGAATACAGCGATCTCTTTATTCATGACCATTTACTGCCAGTGGGACGCCTACGCGAATGGAGAGCAGGGTACAAGCGAGCCGACGCCATTGTCGTAACCAAATGTCCATTAGACCTGGATGAAGAGAAAAGAGCGCAACTCATTGCCTCAATTAAGCCCCTTAAGCATCAGCGGGTTTTCTTCAGCAGCTATCAATATGGCCACCTTCGTCATCTGCTCTATCCGTCGATCCGACTCACCTTACATGCCGAGCTTTCCGTAATCGTCATCTCAGGAATCGCTCGGGTAGAGACATTGATCGAGTACGTGCGTGATCAGGTTCATTATGTTAAGAGCATAGAGTATGCCGACCATCATCAGTTTACCAATTATGAAGTGGCACAGCTCAAAGCCAGTTTTGATCAATTGGATGGGGAACAAAAAATCATCGTTACGACGCAAAAGGATGCGGTTCGGCTCGAGAAACATCGACTATATTTGCAAGAGCAACAGTTGCCCATCTTTGTACTTCCTGTGTTCGTAACCTTTAATCGTGATGAAGAAAATTTTCAAACGTACATCAGGGATTCGCTTTTGGACTTTAAGGCTTAGCCTGGTATACCTAAGCTTTTTTCACTTTCCTTCCCTGACTGCTCAGTCTGTTCCCCAACCTTATCCAGCTGATTACTATCACTGGATGCAGCGCTCCGCCATACTTCATCCAGCGCTCAGTGGTACGCTCCATCAAAGCATCAAGCCGATCCGACGAAGTGATATTTATGGCCTCGCGCTTAAGCTGGATTCGCTGGGTCTATGGACCACGGATGTGGAAGACTTCTGGCTTCAAAAAGTATTTGAAGAAAACAACGATTGGTACCAGAACAGGGACGATCAGCAATCCCAGGCGCCGGCCTCCACTTACCGAGACAGTGTTGGAATTTTTCGCACAGGGGTGCGCACACCCGAGTCGTCGCAGCCCGTCAGAAACACGACAAGTCGTCGTCCATTCTTAAACAAGTTCTATCGGACGCGGGCACATTTTTTCGAATTGGATAAGCCGGGCATCCAATTAAAAGTAAATCCACTCCTGCGTTTTTCTCTTGCAAAGGAAAGCGATGATGATGACCTCGTATTCTGGAACCAACGAGGTATTTCCATCCGGGGAAAGATTGACCATAAGGTCTACTTCCACACCAGCATCTTGGAGAGTCAAGCAAGGTATCCTTCCTACGTCCGCGCTTTTACAGACAAATTCAATGCGGTCCCTCGGGCCGGTTTTTTCAAAAATTTTTCAAGCTCATTATTTGATTTTGAGGGTGGAGTTGATTTTCTCCTGGCCAAGGGATTCGTTGGCATGAACATCAGCAAACACATTAATGTCGAATTTGGTCATGGCAGGCACTTCATTGGCAATGGAATTCGATCTCTCTTGCTTTCTGATTTTGCCACCGACCACTTTTACTTAAAATTCAATACACGCGTTTGGAAGTTGCACTATCAAAACATATTTGGTGAACTGATTGAATCAAAGCGTCGAAATTCAGGTGATGTGCTTTTGCCTAAAAAATACTTTGCCGCCCATTATCTAAGCTTCAAAGTAAATAGTCAATTTTCTGTCGGACTGTTCGAAACTGTTGTGTTTGCTCGTGAAAATCAATTTGAGCTCCAGTACCTCAATCCCATCATTCTATACCGCACGGTAGAAGGAGCCATTGGCAGTCCGGATAATGTATTGATCGGACTCAATGCAGAATGGAACATTGCTCGCCAGCTGGGCCTATATGCACAGTTCATTCTTGATGAATTTAAATTAGGTGAATTGGGGGGCTCCGGATGGTGGGGAAACAAGTTTGGACTGCAACTCGGTGGCAGATACATCAATGCCTTCAATGTAGATCATCTGGACCTGCAACTGGAGTACAATGCCGTGCGGCCTTACACTTACTCCCACAACGATCCCACTTCTAATTTCAGCCACTACAATCAATCACTCGCTCATCCACTTGGAGCAAACTTCAGAGAGATGGTTTTTAGATTGCGATACCAACCAAAACCAGCTCTGGTTTTAGAAGTACATGGGATGTTTGCACGAACAGGAGAAGATCAAGACAGCTCCAATTACGGTTCTAATGTACTTCTGGTAAATACCACGCGAGAGCGTGACTTTGACAATGAAATCGGTCAGGGTGTCGCTACACAAATTGCGCTGGCTGGACTCGATGTGAGCTGGGAGATCAGACGAAACCTATACCTCGATTTCTTCTACCAGTATCGTGATCAACAAAGCGACCTCCCAGAACGGACGACTTCAAGAAGTTACATTGGAGGCGGTATACGGATGAATCTGGGAAAGATATGGCACGAGTTCTAAGTCTACTCTGCATCGTCTTCTGTCTGGCCTCATGTTGGACAGATCGACCTTCAACAGATCCTCACTTACGCATTTTCCGCACAGGATCGCCTTCCGACACCATCACCTTTCCTCGTGGTGGCATATGCCTCATGGGGGGCGGTCCAGAGGATGATGAAGCCATGCGCTGGTTTCTCCATAGAGCATCGGGAGGAGACATATTGGTACTTAGGGCCAGTGGATCTGATGGGTACAATGCATACTTGCAGGAAGAGTTGGGGGTGCCCGTACATTCGGTGACCACCATCGTGTGTCAAGATCGACAAGCGAGCTTTGATGAACGCCTGCTAGGCCATGCCCGGTCATGCGAAGGCATATGGTTTGCAGGAGGAGATCAATGGAAATACGTACAGTATTGGCAAGACACTCCCCTGATGGACATCATTTCCCGGCGCATCCAGGAAGATCACCTCGTCGTGGGTGGCACCAGTGCCGGAATGGTCATACAGGGTGATGTCTTGTTTTCAGCAGCCCATGGCACCATACAATCTACGGAAGCACTTGCCTCCCTGGACAACGATAAAATGACCATCGATACGAATGGGCTGCTCCACCATAAATTGCTCAAAAGTGTACTGATGGATACGCATTACTCGCAGCGGGACCGACAAGGTCGTCATCTGGCATTTATGGCATGCTTGCACGGCCTCCAAATCGAACAACCCAGAGGAATTGGCTGCGATGAATCCATGGCGCTCTGCATTGATCAAATGGGACTCGGCAAAATTTATGGTCCTGAGGATGCAGCGGTTTATTTTCTGCAAGAGCAAGCAGGAGCATCGGCTCCCACCTCCATAAGTCCCCTGCACTGGCAAGAGCCCGATGGAGTGGTACAGGTCAGCATCATTAGAGGAAAACCCTCCCGGATTCCAACCTTTAATCTCCTGACATGGACTGGAGAATCCGCCAGCCTCGAGTACTGGAGTGCCCTGGAAGGAAAGCTCGTTCGGACTCCCTACCAGTCAGATTAAGGGAAAAGGCTACCTTTGCGGTCTCATTTAGAATTGAGCACTTGAAATATGGTGCTTGTCGTTTTTATGTTACGTTTTAAAGCTTGATCCATGCGAATTTTTTTGTGCTCTAGCGCCATATTGGCCATGATGCTGGTGATCACCAGTTGTTCCAATTCCTCCTCTGATCAGACCATCGACAGTGCCGAATGGGTCGATATTTTTGATGGCGAAACCCTGGATGGCTGGAAACGCCTCAATGGGAATGCTGAATACACCGTCGAGGATGGTGTGATCGTTGGTAGAACCAAACGCAATACGCCCAATACTTTCTTAGCCACCGAGCAAACATTTAGTGATTTTATTCTCGAATACGAGTTCCTGGTTGACCCTTACATTAATTCCGGGGTGCAGATCAGAAGCAATAGTAATGATTACCAAAACGGGAATGTTCATGGCTATCAGGTTGAGATTGACCCTTCTGAGCGAGGATGGACAGCCGGCATCTATGACCAATCGAGAAGAGGATGGCTGTATCCAGGAGGACTCAATGAAAACGCCGCTAAGGCTTTCAAACAAAATGAGTGGAATAAGGTCTATGTCGAGGCAATTGGATCCAGTATACGGACCTGGCTCAATGACCAGCCGGTTGCCTATCTCGTGGACGACATGACCGCTTCGGGCTTTATTGCCTTACAAATTCATTCTGTTGATCGGGCCGAGTTGGTGGGCCGTGAAATTCAGTGGCGCAACATCCGCATCAAAACGGCAGATCTCACCCCTAAGCAAGCTGATTTTCCCTACATCGTCAATAAAATCCCCAATACCATCAGCGAAGGTGAACGTCAGCAAGGCTGGATCTCACTTTTCGATGGGTCTAGCATTTCCGAATGGCGAGGAGCGCACCAAGAAAATTTTCCTCCTGAGGGCTGGAAGATTAACCAGGGAGAACTGCAGGTAACCGAGTCCGGGGGAGGTGAATCTCAACATGGAGGAGACATTGTCACACGTGATGAGTTTTCTTCTTTCGAATTCCAAACAGAATTTAAACTTTCCAAGGGTGCCAACAGCGGAATCAAGTACTTCGTGACGGAAGAATACGGCAATACCTCTGGTTCAGCGATCGGTTTAGAATTTCAACTCCTTGACAATGACAATCATCCTGATGCAAAAAATGGCATCGCCGGAAACCGCACTCTTGGTTCCCTCTATGATTTGATTACTGCTGAGGTTCCCGAGCGTTATGTCAACGCACCCGGCGAATGGAATCATGCTAGAATCGTAGTCCATCCGAACAACAAAGTTCAACATTGGCTCAATGGCATCAAAGTGGTCGAATACACGCGAGGATCGGCTAACTACAAGGCCTTGGTCAGAGGATCCAAGTACAAAGACTGGAAAGACTTTGGACAAGCTGCGAAGGGGCACATCCTGCTCCAGGATCACGGCAATGCAGTGAGTTTTCGCAGTGTCAAGGTAAAGCGTTTGGACTAAAGATCACCTCTTGTCATGCGTCCACCTGGCATCACAACACTGGGCGAATTTATCGTTCAAAACCAACATAGTTTCCCTTATGCCACCGGTGAGCTCAGCAGGCTTTTAAGTGCCATTCGATTAGCCGCTAAAGTAGTCTACAGCCAGACAAACAAAGCGGGGCTGGTCGATCAGGTCATGGGCAGCATGGGGGCAACCAATATACAGGGAGAAGAGCAAAAGAAGCTGGATGTCTATGCCAACGATGTTTTCATCAATGCTTTGCGGGCACGCCTTGAAGTGTGCGGGGTAGCCTCCGAAGAAGAAGATTCCTTCATTGCGTTCGACTCTGAAATGGGAAAGCAGGGTAAGTACGTGGTCTTGATGGACCCTTTGGACGGATCTTCAAACATTGATGTGAATGTATCGATCGGTACCATCTTTGCCATTTACCGAAGAGTTAGTCGCGTCGGATCGGTAGCACGTATGGAAGATTTTCTTCAAGCTGGAACCGCCCAAGTTGCTGCTGGGTATGTTATCTATGGTTCTTCTACTATGCTGGTGTACACTACTGGAAATGGCGTAAATGGATTTACCTTTGACCCTGCAGTGGGTGTGTTTTATCTCTCTCATCCTTCCATGCAAATACCGGCACAAGGCCATATTTACAGCGTTAACGAAGGCAACTACAACTCCTTTGATCGGCAGATTCGCCAATATATAGATCAGTGCAAAGAACGCACATACAGTGCTCGATACATTGGATCACTTGTTGCTGACTTTCATAGAAATTTGTTGAAAGGTGGCATTTATCTCTACCCCGCCACTGCCAAGTCATCGAACGGGAAGTTGCGCTTACTCTATGAGTGTAATCCTCTGGCGATGATTGTAGAACAGGCAGGTGGTAAAGCTTCCAACGGATTGACACGAACACTCGAGATCAAACCGGCCGCACTCCATCAACGGGTCCCATTTATCGTAGGATCTCAGCACATGGTGGATGAGCTCGAACAGATGTACAAAGAATAGCAATTGCTCGTTAGACACTATATGCCATCACATCGTATGATAAGGGTGTGCCTCAACGGGTACGTGTGCTGCCTCGCAAGAATTCTATCTCATCCATTTCAATAGGAATCGAAGGTCCCAAAAGCTGACCTCCATTGGCGGTGATCAGATAGTCGTCTTCCAGACGTACACCTCCTAGCCCGACATACTTGCGGACCTCGTCGTAGTTGATAAAGGCATTAAACTTCTTATCCGCCTCCCATTGATCGATCAATTTCTCAATAAAGTATATGCCCGGTTCCACGGTAAGTACATGTCCGACCTCAAGTGGTTTGCCGAGACGCAGTGATCTCAAGCCAAACTGGTCGCTCCGACTAAAACTGGCGTCATACCCGACCAGGTCTTCTCCCAATCCTTCCATATCATGCACATCAAATCCCATCATATGACCGAGGCCATGGGGGAAAAACAATGCGCCTGCCCCCGAGTACAAAGCCTCCTCTGCGTCCCCATGCATCAAACCCAATGCTTGCAATCCTTCGATCATCACACGCGCTGCACCCAGGTGCACCGACTGGTAAGACGTGTCGGGCATAAGTGCATCGGTACTGTGCTGCAGCATAGCCCGGACAAGTGCATAGATGTTTTTTTGCTGGTCGGTAAACTGCAAGGACACTGGAAATGTCCGCGTAATATCGGAGGCATAGTAGCTCTGGCTTTCAGCGCCTACGTCACATAGCAATAGGTCTCCTTCTTTCAGGACGTTGCCATGATAGTGGTTGTGCAAGATCTCTCCATTAACGGTCACAATAGGATTGTAGGCCAGGGTCACCTGATGGCGTGCACAGACTTGCTTTACTGCGGCAACTACATCGGCTTCTTTGAGTCCGGGCTGACAAGTATAGATAATCTCCAGATGGGCTTCCTTGCTGATAGACAGCGCCTTTTCGATTTCCGTGACTTCGCGATCTTCCTTGATTTCACGTTGCTTAATGACCGCTCGCGTAAGCAAAGCAGAGTGTCCTGATAGAACCTGTGATGGGCTTTGGTCAAGACAATTGGCCAATAGCAATGTCGTTTCTCCACGGTAAGGTGGTAAATAATGCAAGGTCCTCCCTTGCTCCAAATAAGACCGGATACCCGCTTCCAGGTTTTCGATTTCTTGGTAGGCATCAATCCCTACCGATTCCGATAACTCCGCCAAAGAGGGCTGCCAACCCGTCCACACTACGTCCTGGATCGTCACTTCATGACCATAGAGCATGCTCTTGCCCGTAGAGATGTCTAATATCAGCGCCATATCAGGAAGATCAAGCCCAGCATAATAGAGAAAGGAACTGTCCTGCCTGAAATGATAGTAGTTGTCCTGGTAGTTCTTGGGACTAAATGTATTTCCAGGAAAAATCAAGACATCCTGGTTCTCAAATTGCTTCGCTAATGCTTCGCGGCGGTTCTGATACACGTCGGCCGAAAATCTCTTCATGTCTTCCATTTATCTTTTAGACCATGTCCTGTGGCCTCACCCATTTATCAAACTCTTCCGGGGACAAGTAGCCTAAGGCCACCGCTGCTTGTTTCAAGGT
>JAHQVP010000315.1 GCA_019634275.1 Saprospiraceae bacterium | reverse complement strand
TTGATTTCCTTGTTGAACCATCCCCCCATCTGAACGTTGGTCTGGCCAGCAGGAAAGGGAATCACATTGAATGGTTCATAAATTTCCTGCCAGAGTTTAAGGCCTCCTCCCCCTATGATCCAGGCATTCATCTGCTGTGAATTCATTCCAAAGGGAACAGAGCCAAAAAACTGAGCAGCCGGTATCTTTCCAGCCCAGTAGTATGCACATCCATGAGCCATTTCTACCGTGCCGCTGCTGACGGCATCAAATGATTCAAGGGCGGGTATGAGCTCACCTCCTCCATAAACCTTGATGTCCAGTCTTCCTCCTGACATCGTGCGTACCCAATCGGCAAAGTGTTCGCACCCTTCACCTATGATGGGAAAGCCCGGAGGCCAGGTGGTCACCATATTCCAGCGGTAGCGTTTGTTACTTCGGGGATTCTCCTCACTGTTCTGAGAGGCATCACTTGCGCAAGCGTGACTGGCCATGCCTATTCCAAGTGATCCAAGAGCAGCATTGCGTAAAAACGTATTTCGATTAATTTTCTTCATAAGTCCTAGTGTAGCCGAACGACCATCTTGTTTTTCTTCCCATTTTCAATCATAAGATATCCGTTTGCCAGCACGTCCTGCGCTGTAATCTTATGTTCCAGCGAGGTTATTTTTTGCTTGTTGACGCTGATGGCATTGCCCTGCACTGCTCTTCGGGCCTCTCCTTTGCTGCCAAGAATATGCGTTTCCTCCGTCAAGAACTCAACGATCGGCACTCCACCTGCCTCTAATCGTTCTCGACCGGTGTCATACGAAGGTATCTCCGCAGCGACCGCCTGCCAATGTTGCGATTCCAAAGAACTCAAGAACTCAAAGCTTGCCTTGCGATTAAATAGTAGCTCCGAAACCGCCAAAACAGAAGCAAACTGATCCTTGCCATGTATGCGCTCCGTCAATTCTTCTGCTAGCAAACGTTTAAGTCCTTGCATATTGTCATGATACTCCTCTTCTAAGGACAGGATTTCAGCTTGATTCTTCAGCGAAAAGTAACGCAAGAATTTTGAGACATCTCGATCATCAGCATTGATCCAAAACTGGTAAAATTTGTATGGACTAGTGAGTGTGGGATCGAGCCAAATATTGCCTTCGGTAGATTTTCCAAATTTAGATCCATCTGCCTTAGTTAAAAGAGGGGTGGTGATGGCATGGGCTTTTCCATTGATGTTTCTTCGTATAAATTCGGTACCTGATGTGATGTTACCCCACTGATCAGAACCTCCCATTTGCAATCTGCAATCATGCTGCTCATAAAGGCATTGAAAATCGTAGGCTTGCAAAAGTTGATAGCTAAACTCGGTAAAAGAAAGTCCTTTCTCCAGTCGATTCTTCACTGAATCTTTGCCCATCATGTAGCTCACCGTGATGGTTTTTCCAACATCTCGCAGAAAATGAAGGACATTCATCTCTCGATAAAAGTCCAAATTATTGACCGTTAGTGCTGGTCGGGTACCGGCATCAAAATCAAGCAATTTCTGAAACTGATTCATTTGGTGCTGAAGGTTAGCGTCTAACTTCTCCTCCGTCATCAATTCCCTTTCCTTGTCTTTACCGGAAGGATCTCCGATCCGACCAGTGGCACCTCCCATCAGCACAATAGGTCGATGACCACATTGTTGGAAAAGGCGAAGAATCATGACTTGCACATAATTTCCAATCGTCAGCGACGGTGCAGTCGGATCAAAACCAATATAACCCGTTACTTCTCCTTTCGACAAAAACTCCTCCACTCCCTCGGTATGATTGTGCAACATACCCCGCCATCTCAGTTCTGCTAAAAAATCCATCCAGCTAAAATAGTACTTATCGAGTCGTGACCCCCAGCTGTAGAGGATTATATGCCATCTTTGTATTGATAAATGCTACAATATGGTACATACGATCGACCTGTTCTTTAGGGACACTCCTTGTGGAATTGCAGCCTACCTCATTGAGTCTAATGAAGGACCTATTCTATTTGAGACTGGTCCTCACTCCTGCTTTGGAGCACTGACTCAGGGCATTGAGGAATTGGGACACCGATTGCAAGATATCAAGCATGTCTTTCTTACTCATATCCACCTGGATCATGCAGGTGCAGCATGGGATTTTGCACAACGAGGCGCAAGGATTTATGTCCATCCTTTTGGTGCCCCTCATCTGGCGGATCCTTCCAGATTTTTGGCCTCCGCACAACGCATCTATGGAGATGCTATGGATGAGCTCTGGGGCACGATTAAACCGATAGAAGAAAGAGCTCTTTCTGTTCCAGAGGACGGTACAGTCTTGCGCATAGGAGACATGGACGTGGTCTGCCATTACACCCCAGGACATGCAAAGCATCACATTGCCTGGCAGGTTGGTCATGTAGCATTTACAGGGGACGTTGCCGGCATCAAGATTTCTGATGGACCAGTGATCCCTCCATGCCCACCACCGGATATCGATTTGGCTTCCTGGCATCATTCAATCGACAAGTTGTTGGCCGTAACTGAAATAGATACATACTACCTTGGACATTTCGGTCGTGCCAATGAAGTCAAAGAGCACATGGCAGAGCTTAAACAGGCACTCGATGCCTATGCTCGGTTCATAAAACCCTTCTATGTGGCTGGCACTGACCCTAAGGAAATCATAGGGCCATTCGAAAATTTTGTCGCTCGCTATCTGTCTGAAAATGGAATTAGTCCATCAGATATGAATGCATATCAAGTAGCCAATCCTGCCGACATGAGTGTAGCGGGATTACTGCGGTACTGGCATAAGTTTGGATCTTAGACGCTTTCTGATTTTTTACAGAAGGCCCACTCACGGAATCAACTTTACGTTCGTAACGCCGCCCCCTTTTTACGTCATATCATGCGTTTGATGAGCCAATCAATGCGTTCGTTGAATTCGACTGCAGCTTCGACGAGAACGAGATAGGTTTGAGGCATAAGTCTTTTTTAAAATTAACTACGCATGAAGTACCTGTCATTTGCCATACTCGTGACCTTCTTAATTTACAGCCAAGCCTGTAAGGATGATGACTCAGATTGCATGGAACTCATCTGGTATCAAGATGCCGACTCGGATGGGCTCGGAAATCCTGCAGTTTCTCTGAGTGATTGTGAGCAGCCACAAGGGTATGTTTCCAACAATTCTGACACAGACGACAGCGGCATCATTTCCGCATCGAGAACCCCAGAGTCGGCATTTGATGATTTTAATGATGAAGCAGTTGTGGTTTCCTTCGATGGAAATGAAATCACCATTGAATCAAATGGGTTACCCAATCATACCTCTCCCTATTGGGATTCCTCCTCCGATATGTACATTGATCCTGTGGTTGCCGTCTCAGGTCAAATGTCACCCGGCACCATTCGATCTGGAAGTTATTCACTCACCGTGCCAGCCGCTCCGGTGAAGGCTTCCACTCCCTCCTCTACTGGGCTGGGAGCCATAGGCATTGCAGTTACCGGAGTGCCCATATTTAATGATGAGGAAGGTCCTAACATTGCCTTATCTGCACAGGTAGCTTCCGGCTTCGACTACGCAGGAGGGCATATGGGCCCCACAGGCTATCACTACCATTTAGAGTCTTCTGATGTTAGCGAGAACACCCTTCTTTCTCATAACGATCACGAGCTGGTCGGTATCCTGCAAGATGGCTTCTTAATCTATGGGCGAAAGTGCAGTTCGACAAACGATTATCCCACAGACTTGGATGCTTCAGGAGGGCATACTTCCAGCACTCATCACAGTGGTGATGATCAATTCTATCACTATCACATCATCAATGAGTTCTATCTAGACAATAGAATCCTCTTGTTCGGGGTGGACCTTCAGGGGACGCCCAATGCATTCGCACGTTAAGATCCGTCCATGATTAAGCAGTTTCTCCTATTGACGACAGTTGTCTTGGTCCTTTGCAGTGGTAAAAACAGAGAGATGGATAGGCGCGAAGCAGTCTACGCAACCATACCAGACACCTGTACATTGAAGTCCGATCTGCATTATGACAGGAGCACATCGACCTGGCTGAAGGCCGAGCATTCTTACTCGGGTTACGCATTGGACTACCACGATAATGGCAGGCTTCGCAGCAGCGTAGGAATCCATCAAGGACGGAGGGAAAACGTCTGCATCGAGTGGTTTGGCAATGGCAAGATAAGATCGATTACGCACTATAGAAATGGCAAACTTCATGGCATAAAGAAAACATGGTCCTCTGATGAACCCCAAAACCTTCTGAGCTACACCCGGTATGCATCTGGCAAAGCGCACGGTACACATAAAATCTGGTACCCTTCTGGTGAGATTTTTAAAATCCTCCACTATGAACATGGAATTGAAAAAGGCCTTCAACAAGCATTTAGAAAGAATGGAGATCTATTTGCCAACTACGAAGCGCGAGATGGTCGCGTATATGGACTCAAGCGAGCATCACTCTGCTTTGGCCTGTCATCAGAAAGTATTGACTATGAGAATTAAGTTATGGCTGATAATTGGTCTTGCTTGCTTTGCATGCCATACCTCAGAAAATGCAGACAAAGATATCAGTCTCCCGTATTACTCCGACGCCACCTTCACTCCCCATTGGCACAAGAGAAATTCAAATCTACCGGATGACTTTCATCGCATCTCCGATTTCAATCTGATCAATCAGAATGGAGAATCGGTGAGTCAGTCAAATTTTCAAGGTAAAATCTATGTCGCTGATTTTTTCTTTACGGCGTGTCCCGGCATCTGCCCCAAAATGACGGACAACATGCTCGAGCTGCAATCTCATTTTATCGACGATGAAGAAGTACTTCTGATCTCACACTCTGTCACTCCCGGGAGGGACTCGGTACCGGTACTTAAGGCGTATGCGGCAAGGAAAGGCATTGCGTCGCATAGGTGGCATCTCGTCACGGGGTCAAGAGATGAAATTTATCGCATGGGCCGGGATGAATATTTTGTGGAGGAAGACCTCGGACTGACCAAAGAGGCCGATGAATTCCTCCATACCGAAAACTTTGTCCTGGTCGATCACCATGGGTATCTGCGAGGGATATACAATGGATTGAACAGAACATCCATTGCAAAGCTTATAAAGGATATTAAGGTGTTGAAACGCACCAGCTAACTAATGCTGCCTACTTTTGTGAACGAAACAGACCAACCCCCTTTCAGCGCTGGTACGCCTGACCATGTGATTTTTCACACCATTTCGCTCACAATGGTCAACGCCCATTAGATGACAGGAATCACAACGTCATTGTATCTTAAGAGCGCATGAAGTTTTCCAGTACCCAAAGTAAGAACCTGGAGAGGCTGCTAATCGCTCTCTTCTGGATCATATTTTTCGCTGCACCATTACTCATTAACAACTCAGAGGAC
>JAHQVP010000024.1 GCA_019634275.1 Saprospiraceae bacterium | reverse complement strand
TTTATTCGGGAACGCGATCAGGCTTTCACCACCGACAAAGGATACGGCATAGCTCGATGTCCCGTTGGCTCCTCCACCGGCAATCGCACTGTATTGATTGGTGAATCCCGGTGTCTCTGTATCTGTTGCTGCTGAAATGGACCACCCACTCCAGAACTGAAATTCTTCGTTAAATGAATTTGGCAGGGCGATGTAATCCGTAGCAAATGTTCCAGAGGCCCCTGCATTATTTAGAAATTCGGTGGCAGACAGCCCAAATCCCTCAAAGCTCTCAACGACCTGGCCACCAACAACTATCGTCGAAAGGAGGAAAAAGGATTGAATTCCGAACTGAACTATTCTGCGCATCTTTGGAGATTACCAACTTAAATGTACACCAAATCTGACACTTCTAAGCGGCATGGGCCTGCGTTCGATCATCCGATAATCCGTGTTCCAAACATTATCCATCTGAAACCAAGCACGCATAAGACTGGCACCAAAATCCAATTCTCGCAATTTTAGGTTTACCTGCCCAAGATGGAATGCCGGGAGGTCTTCTTGCACACCTGGATATCCACCGGTCCAAGTGTGTATGTAGGTCAGGCGAATTCCACTCAGTTCGATCCCTGTTTCTACAACGGCCTTATGCAAAGGTGTGTAGAATAGCTGTTGTCCTTCAGGAATTCTGGGTTGAGAAATCGCCTTCTGATTCGTTGAGCGGGTATAGGAATACACCAATTTAGTGTCAAAGGAAATCAACCTCAGGCTTCGGCTGTACTGTGCATCGATGGACCAACCTCTACTCCACACGGATGATAAATTCTGAGCACTCCAATACACTTGTCCTTCCAGCGGCGTCCAGAGAATCCAATCCTCCGTATTTCGATAGAAGGTCTGCAGACGTACCATCCACCGATCTGCTGCACCGGTTTCGCCATACCGAACTCCCATGACCGCTCCGTAAGATGTTTCTTCCCGTAAATCTTCATTGCCCCCAGGCTGCCAAAAACGCTCATTAAGTGTAGCATAGCGAAGATCTCGGCTGACGCTGGCATCGAGTCGCAGACCTTGCAGAATGAGCGTATTCATAGAGAGGGATGCAGCCAACGGCATAACAGCCTCGTCTAAAAATCCCTGCCTCAGAGCAAATTGCCAACGCGAGCGCTTTGTTTTTAAAACCCAACGAGTATGCCCCTCCAATTGATTTTCGTGCCTGTTGCCACCATAATTTGGGGCCTGCGCGGCGGTGAATCGATCGTCCATTCCCACATATAAATGTGCAACACCGACCGAGACCAGCCGCTGCTCCAACTTCAAACTTACCTGCTGATACTTGCTCTCTGCATCAAGCGCCATCGCAGGATCGATGAAATGCAATCCCTCGGAAATCAACCCCATAGTGACACGGGGGCCCCGACCATCCGATTGCTGATTCCAATTCAGCGACACCCGCAAGGACGTGGTCTCTTGCGTGGCCTCGCTGTTGGATTGTGTCACGGTAGGGGGAATCTCTTGCTTGTTGTCTTGCCACCAGACGCTGACTTCCAGCGGCTGGCCAAAAACCCGATGTATGCTACTTTGATGCATAAAGCCAGCGTTTTGAATCGAGGCATGCGTTTGTGAGGATCGTTCTCCGGCTTTGAAAAACGCAAAGTTGTTCTGGCTTCGTAAGCCATAGATACGGGTCTGCGATTTTACTGCCTTGAAACGACCATATATGGCATGAAAATCCAATCCTACCCTACCCCAGCTACCCGTCTCTATGGATCCGGAAAAACCATTTTCTTTGGGGATTCTTGAGTGCAATTGAATGGTCCCATTTAATTGCGTGTTCCCATTGGCCGCACTGCCTCCATGCACGTCAATGCTGACATCACTAAATATATTGATCGGCAAAAGAGAAAGGTCGTTTTGACCCAGCATTGGGTTTCTAAGGGATATGCCATTCCATTCCAAGGTGGTATGAGAAGAAGTACCTCCCATCAAACTCATGGTTCCTAATGAACCAGGACCGTAATTCCGTACAAACAGTTGAGGTATTTCTTGCAATGCTTCCGTCAATGTTTGTTGCCCCCTCAAGGCCAGTGTCAACGAATCCAATTGCACAAGTGGGGCGATGGTACGGCCTTCAACAACGGCTGGTGGCAAAAGAAAAGTGCTGTCCTCCCATTGTGCATTGCACCAACTTGAAGCAATCAGACACAAAGGCACCATCATGTTAAAGCGGAACATCCATTTTCCTTTAACCAAAGGACAAGTTAGGGCAAATTTCCAGTCTCCCTCTTGCTAAGGTCCGATAACCATTACGATACGAATTGGCGGCAGGAAGTTGAAGATGGCCCCTACATTGCCATCGCGGCATACTCCTGGATCACTTGCACGGCAATCACCGCTAGCGAAAGGTTCAAAGAGTTGATGCACCAAGCCTCAAGGCGGCGAATGTCAGTAGCCGTCAATCTTCTCAAAGACTTCCGAAGTTCTTTTCGAAATATCTCCTTATCAAAACTTACTTTTTCCAGAATGAGCTGTGTATAAGCGAGCCAGCGTGAACTTTGCTCAGGGCCTGAATGCGGCGAAAAACTTTTCTTCATAGGGTACAGCTACAAATATATAGGAATTTTTATAATGTATGTAAGTGCCTTTCCTCTATATAAACGGAACATTCCGCGTCATGTTTCGGACGATCGCTAGAATTTGCACGATCTACTGTCAAAACCACGCTATAATTTTCGTTCCTCAGTCGCTGAAAATAAAAAAGCACATGGGGCCGGGTGCAACCAAAACAACATTGTCCACGATATGATCAGGACTAAATATGGTCAATTCTTCGTCCAGTTTCACGCCTGTCTTTCTTAGTCGTTCAATGATCTTCATGTTTTCTTTGCCCTTAAAATAACTGACCGAAGGGTTATGAAATATGTGCGGGCAAGCGCCCGCGCTCATCAGTGCTAGATCAGGTCCGGAATCCGTTTTCATCGATATCCATCCCTTTTCTACCCCTCCAGAATCCGGGAGGAAGCCCAGTGCTTCGTAAAAGCGCAAGGATTCTTTCAGATCCATTACTTCAAGAGACAAGCCGGCAAAGTTTCCGCAAATCGAAACTTGCGTACCCTCCTCTGGGAAATGGTCTACGGGAAAGAATTTAACGCCGTCCGGGTCTTGGAATGGCCCTGACTGTCCATCCATGAGTGCATAGACAAAGCCCGTCCTTTTCTTGGCTTCAATAGTCAGCCAAAGGACCCATCCATCGGCCATTAAGCAAACGGTGTCTTCCATCTGAGCATGGATGTGAAAACCCAATCTTTCGAAGTACGATTGGGCGGTCGTAAGATCCGTAACCCGCAGCTGTATTCCGAGTTTCATGGTGTCAGTGCCGCCTGAATCCGTTTGGTCATTTCGGCCATTTGAGATGGTTCGAGCCAGCGCGTGACAAAGATGAGATCCTCCTCCTGATCAATCACAATGAAATTACCTCCAAATCCTGCCGCATAGTATATGGGTTTTGCTACATTGGCCAGGGCGCGCGGCTCGTTATTAAGCCACCACATCAAACCATATGCTGCGTTTGCAGAAGAAGGCTTTTGCACTTCCTTGACCCAACTTTCGGAGATCAAATGTTCATTATCCCAATTCCCCTCTCTTGCAAAGAGTAGTCCAAAGCGGGCATGATCCAGGGTATTAATAAAGACTCCGCCGCCCGAGTGGCCACCACCGCTCACCGACTGCATCTTTTGACCATCGACTGTGGTCCAGGAGTGATCGTAGCCAAACCATCTCCAGGTACTGCTCGCACCGATGGGATCCATCAATGCTTCTTTTAGTACTTGTGGAAGAGGTTTTCTCCAGACCTGCAAAAGGGCATATGCAAGAACATTGACCCGGACGTCATTGTACTCAAATACTGTCCCAGGCTCATTCAATTCTCTAAGCTTCCAATCGTCAACTCCGCCATCGCGCGGTGGCCTATCGGCCCAGTCTTTGACTCCAAAGAGCTCGCCGGTCCAATCAGAGGACTGCTCGAGAAGATCACGCCAGGTTATTTTCGAATTATGCTGACCTGCAAAAGTGCCATCCCACACATATGGTGCTACTGGGTCATCCAGAGAATGAATGAGCCCTTCGTCCACCGCCAGGCCAGCTATCGTCGAAAGATAGCTTTTGGTGACGCTGAAGGTCATATCTACTCGTTCGACATCTCCCCACGAGGCAATAATGTAGCCGTCTTTTATGACCAAACCAGCAGGTCCTCCTCTCTTCTTCGTAGGGCCTAATATCTCATGATAAGGCTCCCTTTCAAATCCTTTCAAAATTGCTCTGCGCAAATCTCGAGGTCCAGAATACTCGTTTGCCAAGGCAAAGGCCACTGCGGAGTCGAGAAGTGCAGCGTCCATGCCGGTCTCGCTTGGCGATTTTGTTGCCCATTCACCTCGAGGCGGAAAATACTGCGCCGTCGAAACTTCGGTGGCATAGACTACTATGACCAAGGCTAGCATGATTCGCCTGATGTATTCTCTTTGTATCATGCCTTTAAATTACACAGAACTCGGTTATGAGTAGCTGCAATGGAAAAGGACATTGACTACATGGATAATCGTCTGCTGTCGCGATACGGGAAGACGTCGATAATTTCACCGTTGATCAATTTCTTCTGCATCCCTCGCCAGAATGCTACATCATAAAGGTCACCATGGAGACGATGAAATATGGCTCGGATCTGAGGGTCCCCAATAAGAAACCGGGGAAACTCCTCTGGAAAGATGTCCATGGGACCGACATGGTAATAAGGCTCAGAAGACATTTCTTCAAACTCATCTCTGGGTTCAGGAATCCTGCGAAAATTATAGTCGGTGAGGAATCCAATTTCATCGTAATCGTAAAAAACCACACGCTTCAGACGCGTCACCCCAAAGTTTTTGAGCAACATGTCCCCGGGAAAAATATTGACGGCTGCCATTTGCTTGATGGCTTTACCGTACTCATCGATCACTTCCTCCGCTTCAGTAAGATTCGCTCCCTCCAGATAGATGTTCAATGGAATCATTCTCTTCTCGACGTAGAGGTGGGTAAAGCATGACTTTCCTTCAGACTCCAGGAGTTTAGAGGGAGCAAATTCCTGCATCTCTTCTCGAACGGCATCTGATAGCTGGTGAGACTCCAGGTCCAGGTTTTCGAAAACATGACTATCTACCATGCGTCCCACCCGATGATGCAGGTTGACAATCTTATATTTCTCTTTTACTTGCTCTTGCGTAGAGTCTTTCGGAGGAGCAAATCGATCCTTGATTACCTTGAACACCATCCCGAAAGAGGGCAAAGTAAATACACTCATCACCATGCCCTTTATGCCCGGTGCAATGATCATCTTTTCGTCGGTAGCCGCTAGATGCCTTAAGAGGTTTCGGTAAAAAACCGTCTTGCCATGCTTTTCAAAACCAATCGAGTTATACAACTCGCTCAAGGGCTTGGTGGGCAAAATACTATGAAGAAAATCAACAATCTCACTTGCGATATCTACATCCACCAGGAAGTAGCTTCGATTGTAGCTAAAAATCGAGCTGACGTCCCGATCATCCATCAGCAATGCATCGATCACAATTCCACCGGGGCCATTTAACAATGGCAGAACGAGAGGATGTACACTTTTTGGTCCAAGAAGACGCCCTACGATGTAGGCTCCTTTATTTCGATAAAATACCGACTTCAACATCTCGACCCGAAATTCTTTGCCAAGAAGGTTTCGCTCTTCAAGTTCTTCGATAAACTGACCTTCTAGCAGATCCAAATTTCGGTCAAGGTTCTTCCACGGCACATCCATACTGTACTCCTCTGCAATATAGCGGAGCAGTGTGCGCAAATTACTCTTGCTCTTAAAAGAATGGTAGATGGGTTCGGTCGATTTGAATTCTCGATAGGTCGCGGTGGCGTGGACAAACATCAAATCCTCATCGGCGCCTAGTCCTTGGTGACTGTGGCGAAACACAGAATTGTAAAACGTCTCTGCAATGTTGCGGGTATTGAAGTTCTTAATGTCGAACGAGAAATTCTTAAAAGTAGCCTTCCAAACTTCTCGGTCTTGAGCACGCTCTCCCAGCAGTATCAGGACCTTTTCGGTTGCCCCTCCCACGCAGTCTCGGTAAAGCGTGATGCGCTCTCTGGCATCTGACATGAGACCATGCCAATCACATGCTTCAAACCGGATCTCTGCACGGCGCGTAATGCTCTTGAATTGATGATAGTAATTAAAGTATTCACCGAGAATTAGGTGCGCCGCATCGTAGGGAATTAGCTTATCGAAATTGGGACTTTGGACGGCGTTTTCTTCGGACATGGATACAAAGATCGCAGTTGTATCGCGATCCCTCTTCATTATTGACGCATTCTTTTTCTAGCAGAAGCTGATCTTCCTTCCATACTGGAAAAACGGAATGTTCCCTTAATTTCCCCCAGCCAATGGGTAGCCAATGCTCTTATTTCCACATCGTTTACCTCAGGTTTCATAATTTTGCCTGACCATAGTTTACCCAACAAGGTTAATGCGTCCCAAAGCAAGATCGACCATTGTTGCATTTGTGTATGTCTGTTATGAAACTATGCGGTTCTTTTCTTCTGATGTTGATGATTTGCTCCACGGAGTGTGTCCATGCCCAAACGGTCCGTCCAGTCGATCATGGGTGCAACCGAAAACCGATATGAAGGCACAACAGTCATCAGGCCAGGGGTCATAGTGCCAAGCGCCAACAAAATAAAGGATTATTGCTGATCCATGTGACGGTCCACAACCCGCTGAACCATCGATGCATAATGATCAAAGCCAGGAACATCCA
>JAHQVP010000314.1 GCA_019634275.1 Saprospiraceae bacterium | reverse complement strand
GGGAATGCCATCGAGCAGATATAGATTCTGATCGGCACTACCTCCACGAACATGCAGACCTCCCAAGCCATCTGCACCGGTGGTCACACCACTTTGCAGCTGTAAATAGTGAGTGAGATCAAGTGAGGTGCCGGACATCGGAAGTGCAACGAGGTCAGAAAGTGGAACTTCGTGTCCGGAAGATTGGATCTGATTGCGGTCATTTGATGTGGATATGGTGATGGAAGGCAGCGAGAAATCAGTGGTCAGGGCTAGGGACACAAGCTGATCGTGCGAGATGTGCAATTCCTGCGTATGCAGTTTGTATCCCAGATAGCTGCAGGACAGCACCACTGCGCCCGGACTTATTTCAAGCTGGTAGTATCCTTGGTTGTCTGTGGCGACCCCTTGCCCCAGATCCGTGTATACATGAGCGCCAATCAGCGCTTCTCCAGAATGCGCGTCACGCACATATCCTGAAATGTAAAAAGACTTTTCTCCTGTTATGATGACGTTGTTCCCCACTTGGCGATAGCGTAAGTGAGCATTGTCTAAAAGGCGTTGCATTGAAGTGGTAGGGGAGGATGGAGGAAGGTCGGTCCGTACTTTCAGTTGCTTAGGGATGCGACTGCTGATGGACAAGTGCTCCGGGAAGTCCTGCTGGTTTAGATACCTGACCAGCGAGTCCAGGGTCATTTTGTTTGATTGAGACCATCCGATCGTGGGACCGCTTAGGCAGTACAAGAAAGTCACTACAAGTGGAAGCTGCTTCATTGCCCTGAGCAGCCTTGGCCCTCGATCCGATAGGTCTGCCCACCTTCGTTGTTGATTTGTACGTCAAGCATGATCTCCAGCGTTCGGATCATTTCGTCAGTGCTTGTCAGGCCCATGCTTCCAGTCAATTCGCAGAGCAGCAAATCCTCACCTGCCACCTGTAAGTCTACTGGGTAAAATTTCCGAATCTCTTCGATGGCAGCGGATAAAGGAGTCCCATCAAATTCGATTTTTGATGTGCGCCATGATGCAACGCTTTGGCGGATTGGCTTGACTTGAGAAAGCGAATTGGAATGAGCACGGATCATTTCGCCGATGGCAAGCAATGCCTGATTTTGAGCATTGGCGACACGGACCTGACCCTCCGTAACCCGCACCAAAGTACTGTCCGACGAGGAGCGAATTTCAAAGGCAGTTCCCACCACGGTGATGCTGGCATGGGGCGTTTCGACGATAAAGGGCTCAGTGCCTGGAGTAACCGTAAAAAATCCGATTCCTTCGAGGCTTGAGCGTCTTACTCCATCCGCTGTCGTCTGATACTCCAGCGTCGAACCCATCGCAAGATTGACAATGCTTCCATCTGGTAGGTGATGCGTGCTGTCTTTGTCGGCGGCATGGTAAAGGTGCTTTGGGGAGGATTGCAGGATGGCCAGGACACCCCAAATTCCGCAGATAATGGCTATGCCAGCGGCTATAGCAAGAGGGGTCTTATTAAGTCGACGGACTGCTGGAGTCCCTTTTTCCCTCTGCGTCAACTCGCGCTTAAATTCAGTGAGTGCGGTATCGGTATCAATTTTGAAAGGCAGATCAAAGGAGTGTTTGTCCAAGGCATGTAGGGCCTCTTTAAGGGCCGATTTGTGATCAGGGGAGGCTTCTATCCAATCCTTTAGCTCACTTTCTTCTCTTGCAGACAGAAGGCCTTCTTCTCTACGTAAGCCCAACTCGATATAGTATTCCATTGATCTGTGTTCCATCAATAAGACAAATTTAATAGCCCCAACCCCCACTTACCGATCAACAGTATAGCCAGGAGTACTATGCCCACATGCGGACTTAAGGCAACGGCCAACATCTTCAATGCCTTCGTCATCTGATTTTCAACGGTCTTGCTGGAGATCTCCAATTGTGCTGCTATTTCTTTCAATGTGAGCCCTTCCTCACGCTTCAAAAGATATATGGTGCGACATCGGGGCGGCATCAGATTAATGGTGTGATTGATGATTTCGGAAATTTCCTTGCCTTCGATCTGCAAACCAGGATCCGTTGTTTTTGCTGTCCCTACCTCTATTTGATCCAGCTCCTGCCAGGACCGAGTCTTCTTTTTTAACTCGTTTAGCGACCTGTTGCGAACGGCGGTGAGTACATAGGCTTTGACCGATCCCAGAATTTCAATGGACGCTCGATCTTCCCAAAGCTTTAGGAAGACCTCCTGTACAACGTCCTTGCAACTGGCTTCATCGCCGAGGTACCGGTAGCTGCTCTGAACCATGATGGGGTAGAGGAGATGATACAGCTGCTCAAATGCACCCATGTCTCCTCTCTGGATGGACTTCCAATCTACTTCTCTTCTTGACCTATGTTGTATTGAATTCACGATCTAGATGGTGAAAGATAGCATTCACTTGTTGATGAAGACGTTTGACCTGACCATTTTTGCCCCCCATTGATTTGGGCGCTTCCTTGGCTTGGAACCCCAGTCTAAGCAGTGGTATAACCTTGACTTGTAGTGGTTTAGTGTCTGTAAGTCGATGATATAATTTCTGTATTTTTGCCCAGCCTAAATTAGAATTGGGGCGCATAGGTGCATGCTGCTCCTCTTTAGATGTCAAACGCATTTTAGGCTGCACAAAAATAACACGTCTGCGATGATGCACATGAATGAAAACGGAAAGGTTTTCTCAAATAAGATGGACCAATGAGTGACTTCATGAAGAACCTCAAATCCATATTTGTGGTACAATCTGGTAGCGCTGGTGAGCAGGAGGAAAGCAATGCAGACAAAGCAGCACCCAAAGAAGAAGTTACAACGCCAAAGGTATCCATTGAACCGATTGATCCTTCCACGCTGGCCGAAGGAAAAGTAAACTCCAAATTCATGGAGATCTTATTGAAGGCAATCGAGGCAAACAATCAATCCGGATTTGACTATCTCGAGTACAAACGTGCCTTGCAGAACCTCGGCAAAATGTCGATGGATGAGGCTACGCGTTATAAATCGGCTTTCGCAGCTGCCCAGACCATGGGAGTCACCCCCAGCGCGTTGTTGGAATCTGCGAAGCACTATCTAGGAGTGCTGGATCAGGAACAGTCTAAATTTGGAAATGCCCTGACCAATCAGCGTGCCCAGCAAATCGATGGAGGGCAACAAAAGATGGTGGATTTAGAGAAAGCCATTGCCGCTAAGGAGGACCAAATTGCCGTGTTGCAAAAGGAGATCACCCAGGCCAGAGCGGAATATGATCAAATGCATCAGGAGGTGCAAAATGCATCCATTAAGGTGGAGCAAACAAGAATCAATTTTGAAACCACATTCGCTTCCCTGACGGATCAGATTAAGCAAGACGTGGCCAATATCAAACAATATCTGACGAGCAGTTCCTGAAGCACATGGACAGACTCATACTAACCTACATGCATGTCAACGAAGAAAGGTAAATCATTTTGGAGAAAGCCGGAAGGCGTTACAGGGGCCATCGTGCTCGGTGGCATCGTTATTGGCGGCGGCATCTTATTGGCAAGTGCATTGCCAGCCCTCATTGCACTGGCCTCAAATACCCTTTATCTGGCAGGGATGTTGCTGGTTTTAGGTGCCATTATCTTTATGGTACTTGATCCCAAGATGCGCAATTTGGTGTGGTACATGTACAAGAGTGTCATGCGATGGATTACCGGCATCTTCATCCAAATTGATCCCATCGGTATACTTAAAAGCTATGTAGATGACCTGAAGGACAATTTGCGGAAAATGAATCGCCAGATCAGTCAACTGAGAGGTCAGATGCATAAGCTGCAGGAGATGATCATCAACAACCGCAAGGAGATCAGAGCCAACCTGGACCTGGCGTCCAAGGCCAAGCAGAAGAACAAACAGGCCCAGATGATCCTTAAATCACGCAAAGCGGGTCGCTTGAAAGAGTCCAATCTCAAGTTAGAAGATCTCTATCAGAAGATGGAAGTATTGTATCGAGTCCTGAGGAAGATGTACGAGAATAGTGAAATCATGATGGAGGATATCCAGGACCAGGTCATGGTTAAGGAACAGGAACGAAAAGCCATTCATGCCAGTCATTCGGCGATGAAGTCTGCCATGAGCATTATATCGGGAGATGCGGACAAGCGAGCCATGTTTGATCAGGCGCTCGAGGCCATAGCCGATGACGTCAGTGGCAAGGTGGGAGAAATGGAACGCTTCATGGAAATGTCAGAAAACTTCATGCAATCGGTAGACTTGCAGAATGGGGTGTTTGAGGAAGAGGGATTGCGTATGCTTGAAAAATGGGAACGTGAAGGAGTGTCCCTGATCCTGGGAGAAGAGAAAGATAATTTGATCCTGGAAGCTGCTGATGATGAGAATGTCCTGGATCTCGACGAACCCATCAAAAAACCTGTCCGAGTAGGAAATCAAGGGAACCAGTACGATACCTTTTTTGATTAATACTGCGTAGCTTCTAAACAAGACAAACATTATGGCAAAGCGACTAACCACATTTTCCAAGTTTTTGATCACCATGCTGATCATCCTAGGCTTATTCTTTTTGATCCGATACGTCTTAAACAAGACGGAGATCGGCAGCAATTTGAAAAAGCAAGGCGAAGAGTACGTAGCCCAAAGTGGGAATGACAATGGATCAAGCAGCGGGGGAGTTTCCACCGGCGGTACGACTGCCCTCACCGGAAATGATGTCCTGGATGTCCAATTGGTGACTTGGGGAGGGTATGCCCCGGGGCTTTACTTCAACGAGGGGGCCCTGCCTACCACTCGTTCCCGATATTTTAAGGATTACGGGCTCAAGGTGAAGTTTCATTTAAATGACAATCTTGAAAATGCACTCAATGGCTGGGTAGCAGGAGAATATGATGTATTGGTCCAGACGGCTGATGCATTTCCTTTGTATACGGCCCCAACAGAAATAAATGACCTGAAGCCACGGGCCTTCATGCAAGTGGATTGGTCTCGTGGTGGTGACGTGATCATTGCCAAGCGCGGCATCAACAGCATCAACGACCTCAAGGGAAAACGCGTGGCTGTGGCTGAACCCTCTCCTTCGCAGACGCTTCTGATTGCAGCGTTAGAGGCAGCCGGATTAAATTACAGCGACGTTCAAGTGGTGGCCAGTCCGGATCCCGTTGTTGCAGCAACCACTTTTAAAGGTCCAGACGTGGATGCTGCCGTTGTTTGGAGTCCTTTCCACCTCGAGGCATTAAGAGAAATCCCCGGATCTAAGCAGTTGATTTCAAGTCGTGAGTTGGACCACATCATTGGCGACATCATGTTTGCTAAGCAAGATTACATCGATGCCAATCGAGACAAGATTCAAGCCTTTTACGAGGGATGGATGAAAGGGGTAGCAGAACTGTATGCCAATGAAGGCAATCAACAAAAGGCCGCGAAATTACTAGGGGAGTTTTTAGGATTTCCCGAAGAAGATGCAATGGGTGCGATGATGGATGTTCGATGGGCCTCACAAGGGGACAACATGAACTTCTTTGGCCTCAATCCTTCTTATCGGGGGATGAAAGGGGGAGATTTATACTCAAAGATGGCTACATCGTTCTTCAACCTGGAGCAAGCCGAGCGCGTCGCTCCCCCTTGGAGATCAGTGACCTATACGGGAGCCGTTTCTGCAGCAAATTCGAGATTGACAGGACCCCAATATCGTGCAGAAGATCAACCTGAGTTTGCTCCACCATCGCCCGCAGAACGCACTGCTCCGGCATTGGCCACCAAGCCTATTACCATTAATTTCCCTACCGGGCAAAGTGCATTATCCGAAAATGCAAAGACGATCATCGATCTCCAGTTGGCTGGTATTGCCAAATCCTTTGGATATCTGCGTGTTCGTGTGGAAGGCAACACCGACAATGTCGGGCAGCAAGCCATGAACATCCGACTCAGTGAAGCTAGGGCCCGATCAGTAGCAGACTATTTGGCTCAGACGTACGGCATGTCAGAAAATCGATTCATCATTGTAGGAAATGGTCCTAGCAACCCAGTGGCGGGTTGTGAGGATAATGCGACAGAGGCTTGCCGGGCAAAAAACAGAAGGACGGAATTTCAGTTGTTGAGCAGCGCACCGGTTCAGTAAAGCGATATGTCGCTTTTTAAGCTGCGAGGTACACTTAATAAGCGCACCTCCATCTTGCTAGGAGTGGGTGGGGTTTTGGTGGTATTGGGTATTTGGCAGTTGCTCACCATGGGGG
>JAHQVP010000313.1 GCA_019634275.1 Saprospiraceae bacterium | reverse complement strand
GGCACAACTTTTCAACAGTGATGAAGCCCTGTCCATTGGCTTGGTAGACGAATCAGTCGAATTGGATCAAGTCATGCCCCGTGCGATTGCCCATTTAAATAAGCTTCTACAGGTCCATCCTCTTGTCTACAGCCAGACCAAGAAGTACTTGAGGAAGGAGCTCTGGAATATCGTTAATGTGGATCTAGATCAAGCGGCTGACGAGTTCATTTCATTTTCGCAACAGCCAGAACTAATAGCGTTAGTAGAGCAGTTTGCCGCGATGCTCGGCATCAAGAAAGCTTAGATTGATGAGGTTTTTCCGCGAGACAAGTGAAGAAGACCTTTGATATACTGTTTTTTGCCGATAGTCACCTTGGCCACCAACTTCCTCAGCGGCGCAAGTCCAACAGACGGTATCGCGGCGACGATTTTTTCGCAAACGTGCAGCGGGTTCTTGAAATAGCCGTCGCGAAACAGGTGGATCTCATCATCCACGGAGGCGATGTATTTGAACACAGCAAGGTGTCAGAGCAGATAATCGGACAGACGTACGATATGTTGTTTAACATCGCCGATCAAGGCATTCCAATTGTTATCGTACCCGGTAACCATGACAAGTCTACCTTGCCTCAATCGCTTTTCCTCCAACATCCTAATATCCACATCGGCTGGAATCCTTCTGTATACACTTTTTCCAAAGGAAGAATGGACATTGCCATATGTGCGATCCCCTATGTGCGCAAAATAGGCCTGACAATTTCTGACATCCTGGACCGCCTTGAGTCCATGCTTCCTCCACGAGTTGCTCCCTTCTTGCTCATGCATCAGGCCATCGAGGGCGCTCAAGTGGGCCCGGCAAATTATACTTTTCGAAAAGGTGATAAAGTGATCGCAAAGTCCCAATTGAAGGGGCCCTATGTTGCATGCTTATCTGGCCATATTCATCGGCATCAAATCTTGTGCCATGGGCCAGGAGGATTTCCCGTATTCTATCCAGGTTCTATAGAGCGCACCTCTTTTGCGGAGATCGAAGAAGAAAAGGGATTTCTGGTCATTCAAATCGACGAAGATAGATCCCTCCATCATGAATTTAATGCGCTCCCTGCTCGTGAAATGCACCGGCTGAATATCCCAGGCAATATTACCGAAGTGCGGAATCTTAGGGAATGGTTAGTCGTTGCGCTAGGCTCGATTTCCACCGAGGCAGTAATAAAAATCGGATGTCCAACAGCAGTGTGTGCCTCCCTGTTGCGGAGCGAGCCCATTAAAAGCATTCTTGCTTCCTACTCTTTTCTTTCTTTAAGCCATACCTGGATAGAAAGACGAATACCCAAAAGACAGGCATGAAGATTACGGTAAAAGCGAATGGAGGCTTAGGCAACAAGATGAGGGTAATTGCATCCTGCATTGCACTTCATCATACGCTTAAGGTACCCATACATGTTATTTGGGAAAACAATTGGGAACTGCATTGTAGTTTCGATCAATTATTCAAGCCCATAGACGGCCTTATAGTCGTAGAAGAGCCCTACCTAAAATGGTACAATGTGTTAAAATTAGGCATGCGGTGGCGACATAGAAGCTCCATGCAGCGATCAGCAGATCAAGTTATTGATGATGCAGATATTGAGCACCTTGAGGAAGATTTTGATCAATACGTCCAGGGCAATGAGTCGGTTTTTATAAAGACATGTGCTGCCTTTTATGGCGATGATTCTCATCTATCCTTAATGCTACCCATCGACTGTATCCAAGAGGTTATCGATAGGAGGCGGAGACATCTGAACGGCCCTTATCTTGGCTTACACATTCGAAGGGGCGATAATTTAATGTCCCGGAAGGTGAGCAAATTGCATCACTTTAAAGATGCCATAGCATTAGCTTTGGATCAAGAGCCATCCACTCAGTTCTATCTCAGCACGGACAGTCGAAAAGTAGCCGAGCAGATAGTAGAGTGGTTTGGACCTTGCATTCACTATACTGCATCGGGAAAGAATCGCAGAAAGCCTGGCAATATTCAGGCTGCGTTGGTTGACCTCATGGTACTAAGTGGTGCCGAGAGAATTATCGGATCTTACTGGAGCAGCTTTAGTGAAGTTGCCGCAGGCTATCGTAAGATTCCTTTGGAACAAGCAGGTGTTGCATAAGCCAAACCTACTAGCTGGTGACATTCCAACAGGGGGCCATTGAGAGTGTGGCATTACTTCTGGTACCAGTCAGGCTTCGTTGCTGGCATCTTCTCTTGGGAAACCTCATCAAGAGTCCCTGAGCCATTGATCAAACCACTCAAACGCATCTTTCTGCATCTCAAGGTCAAACTTATGTAGACCTGGGTAGAACTTGCCTCGATAACGATCGGCCGCATTTGCCTTTCGAAATACTTCCGTTAACATGGCATCAGCACGTTTCATCTCTGGCAAGCTGAAGAGCTGGTCTTCGTTGTTGTTGAGGACCATAGTTGATGCTGGGGCACGCAGACTTAAGATATCAGGAAAATCCAGATGTCGTGCAAGCATGGGTATGTATAGCATCCAGGTATGCGTATAGGATTTGTGCAGGAGAAAATCACGCCATGTACTCATAAAGCCAACCGGAATAGCGCACTGAATGCGCGTATCCGCAGCACCCAGATATACCGATCTCAAGCCACCTCCTGAAAGCCCGCAACATCCTATCCGATTTTCGTCCACATCCGGTCGATCGGCCAGTACGTCTACAGCCGCTATGTCCTCATGTACAAATATCCCTGGCCAAGTTAGTCCCGCGCAGAATAAGGACTTTGCCAAAATATGTTCGTGGGCACCTGCCCACTTATTGTACGCCTCGATGGACTGGGTAGATGCATCATGAGGTTCTTCGGTGGCTTCAGGGACGCCCCAGCTGATGCCCTCTACATCGGCGAGTCGCACCCTCCTGCTGCCGAATGTAAAGACATCATGGACCAGAACGGCATATCCACGCTTTGCCAGCGCATTAGCCCATGATGCTCCTCCATAGTAGTCACGCTTATGCTGGATCAAAAATGCTGGCTGATCAGCAGTGGTTTGAGCAATCTTGCGATGGCCGAGGTATTTGTTGCCCCCATGATCATGCAGACCCACCACTCCCGGAAGTGGCTCCGATGCATCAGCTGGTTTGAGCAATACTGCCTGCGTTTTCTGACCATATGGCAATTGCCACTCCAACTCTTCGACATGTAAATCGTCAAAGACGTATTGGTTTTTGACAACTACTTGTGGGCGTTTGTTGGGCAGAGAGGGCGCTGCTATGGAAGTCAGGAATTGCTCTCTCGCCTTGGGTCTCCACTGTGCATGATCAGTATGCGCTGGTGCGCGAAAGGACAAAGAAGGGGGATCTTCTAGTTGAGCTGCCGCCCAATCGCCATACCCACCGATTATAGATTTTTCACTTACCGCACTTTTCATTGGATCAGGATTTTGATGGTGGCACCCCATACCCCAAAGTGATACGCCTAACAATCCTAAACTAGATTGCTTGGTAAAAGCCCTTCGATTTAGGTCATTCTTGCCATCCATCCGGTTGAAAGCTCGGAATAATTTGGCACTATTTCAGACTATCCGCTATTTAGTCGACAAAGAGAGCAGCTAACTTCGATTCTGCAGTGCAGCGGTAAGCTTGGGAACCACTTCGAACAGATCGGCGCAAACTCCATAATCCGCAGCCTTAAAAAATGGTGCCTCTGGATCCTTGTTGATTACTACAATACACTTGCTAGCACTAACTCCAGCCAGATGTTGGATGGCACCGGATATACCGGCAGCTATATACAGATTTGGTCTTATCGCAACTCCCGTTTGACCTACATGCTCATGGTGAGGTCGCCATCCTGTGTCGGCGACGGGACGCGAACAAGCTGTAGTGGCACCTAGTGCATCCGCCAGTTCTTCGATAATCCCCCAATTCTCTGGCCCCTTCATGCCTCTGCCAGCAGACACAACCAGTTCTGCTTCTGGTAGTGGCGCTCTATCACTGGTCTGCTTCTGTCGATCAATAACCTCCAAAGTGCTTGCGATCGGGGTTACGCCCACGCTTTCCACGTCCACAGCAGTTCCTGACCGCTCTGGCTTTACCGTATTACCCATGATCGTCAGTACCTTCTTCTCTCCTGTCACGGCCACTCGATGGATGGCCTTTCCCGAAAACACATCCTTTTCTGCCACGAGATGCTCTCCTTCTAAGGTTGGTATGGCATTAATTCCAGTCAGGCATCCGGCATTCAATCTCACGGCTACCCGGCCGGCAGTGGCATGACCTTTTGGACCATGTGGCATAATCACGACATCAGCACCAAGCTGCTCCGCGACTTCATGAATGACTTGGGCGTGTACCCTGCCGTCAAATGTGTCCAAGGAGGCATCCGACAATTGCATCACACGCTGAGCTCCATAACTTCCAAGAATACCTGCATCAGCGGCATTTCCCAAAACCAAGGCAATGCATTGCTTTCCAAGTAGCTGTGCCACTTTATGTCCAAAGGTTACGACCTCGAATGCACTTTTGCCAAGTGCTCCTTCATTACTTTCTGCGTATACTAAAATCATGTCAACTTAGGTATTGCCGATGAATTAAATGACTTTGGCTTCTTCTTGGAGCAGGCGTACCAATTCTTCCATATTGTTGGGATCGATCATCTTTACAGCAGTCTTCTCTGCTGGATAGGCATACCCCACCGTCTCCAATGAAGATGCTTTATTCTCCGCCTCAATTACCTCAAGTGGTTTCCTCTTCGCCATCATGATGCCTCTCATGTTGGGGATTCGCTGTTCTGCCATCCCTTTGGCTGCACTGACCACTACCGTTCCATTCACACGCACTCTTTCCGTCCCACCGGTGATGCCTCGTTCAATCTCCCACGCATCACCCCCCTTAGTCAATCCGCTTGCATGTGCAATGAAGGGCAAATTCAAGAATTCACTCAACATAGCGCCCATGACGGAACCGTTATAGTCGATGGACTCCTTACCGAGCAAAATGAGGTCGTAGTCTTTTCCGGTTGCATAATCACTGATATGGTTGGCTACGCTCATGGCAGATGCCGGCTCAACATTAATGCGCACTGCATCATCTGCCCCTATGGCCAGTGCTTTTCGAATGACCGTATCATTGCTGGCAGGACCTACGTTAATTACTGTGACGCTGCCCTCGAATTCTTCCTTGAGTTCGACCGCTCGCACTAGGGCATACCACTCATCATACGGATTTAAGATGTATTGCAGTCCATCCTCCATCAGTTCGGTAGCGTCTTCACTGAATTTTATCTTGGATGTTGTCTCCGGTGTCTTGCTAATGCAAACCAGTATCTTCATATTGGAAATATTCTAATTTGACTCAAAGTCAACTTAAAGGTAAGACAGCTGACCAAGATCTGAAAGGTCTGAACATGATTATTTGCACTGTGCATGATGAATTTCTTTATTCACATACTGAAGTAAAGTATACCTTTTCTCTGTGAATAAGGGGGACAAAGTGATGATTACCGGTGCTGCTTCCGGTATAGGTTGGGAATTGGCAAAACAATTGCATCAAAAAGGGGTGAAGCTTCTGCTTACTGACATTGATGAAATGTCACTTAAGGCCAAGGTGTCTTCACTGAGCGAAAATCCATCTCCTCCTATGTGCCGGGCTCTCGACGTACGAAATAGAGCACAAATTCACCAGGTAGTTCAAGAATTTCTTGATATGGAAGACTCGCTGGACTATCTGTACAATTGTGCCGGAGTCGCTACTAGATCAAATCTGGACGAGGACTATAGTCAATATGTTATTGAGGTCAATCTTTTGGGGTCCATCCATACTGCCGAGGAAGTGATCGTTGGGATGCGTCAAAGAAAAAAAGGGACCATCGTAAACATAGCTTCTATTGCCGGGTTGATTCCATTTCCTAAAGCCAGCGCATATGCAGCGAGCAAGGCGGGATTGGTAGGGTACGGACGCAGCTTGCAGATTACTGAACGTCGACACGGAATAAGGATCGTCACCGTCTGTCCGGGTTTTATAAGAACACCGATGATAGGTAAAGTTACCATGCAGGCAGATTCCTCAATGCAGGTGATTAAGCGTCGTGCCATATCCGTAGAGGATGCGGTATCGCGAATCCTAAAGGAAGTCAGGGGACGCAAGCATATTGTCGTCTTTCCGATTGGAATGAGGATTATTTGGAAGATGTACCGACTCTTCCCACGGCTGCTACGATTTATTATGCACCGTATTTGGGGGAGCGATTAATCGGTACAAGGCCATTGACCCACTGGCACAGAGGCTAGATAATCATGCCGGCACCCACCGTATTATTGGTGCCCTCATCGATGAGGATAAAACTTCCTGTGATGCGATTCTTGCGGTATTCGTCGGTAAAGAGAGGTTTTGTTGTACGCAGCACGACCCTTGCAATATCATTCATTTTGACCTGTAAATCCTCCTGATTTCGATGCAATGTATTGATGTCTAGTGTGTAACGCACCTCCTTGACAATGCAACGTGCCTGTTGAGTGGTATGCATGATGGTGTACTTTCCTCGATTGAGCATGGGGCCCTCATTAAACCAGCATATCATAGCATCAATGTCTTGAGCCACGTCGGGTTTATTATTTGGCCGCACGATCATATCACCCCGACCCAGGTCAAAATCATCTTCCAATCGAATAGTAACCGACATGGGAGGAAAAGCTTCCTGCACCTCCCCATCATGTGTTTCGATCTTCGCGATCCTTGTCGTAAACCCAGAAGGCAACAGAAGTACGTCATCCCCCTTCTTAAACACTCCACCTGCGACTCTGCCAGCATATCCCCGATAGTCATGAAAATCATCGTTGTAAGGGCGAATCACGAACTGGACTGGAAATCGACAATCGATTAAGTTATGATCACTGCCGATATGAACGTTCTCCAAATAGTACATCAATGTCTGGCCATCGTACCATGGCATATTCTCTGAACGATCGACAACATTGTCTCCCTTGAGTGCGGAGATAGGAATGAAATGGATGTCCTTTACATCAAGCTTGTTGGAAAACTTCGAAAACTCGTCTCGGATCTTTTCAAATGCACTTTCCTCGTAATCAACCAAATCCATCTTATTGATGCACACAACGATGTGAGGAATCTGGAGCAAGGAAGAAATAAAGGCATGTCGCCGGGTTTGTTCCACAATTCCATTCCGAGCATCGATGAGAATGAGGGCCACGTTGGCTGTAGATGCGCCGGTGACCATGTTGCGGGTGTACTGGATATGACCAGGCGTATCGGCAATGATGAACTTTCTTTTAGGAGTTGCAAAGTATCGATAGGCCACGTCGATGGTGATTCCCTGTTCTCTTTCTGACTTCAGGCCATCCGTAAGCAGGGCTAGATTGACTCCTTCTTCCCCACGTCGTTCGCTGGTCGCCTTGATTTGCTCATATTGATCCTCAAATATGGATTTGCTATCGTACAAGAGCCTTCCGATCAGCGTACTCTTGCCATCATCAACGCTTCCGGCAGTAGAGAACCGCAGCAGTTCCGTGGATTGATCTGTCATTGTCTATCTCTTTTGTTGTTTTCGATCTGCACCTTATCTTAAAAATATCCTTGCTTCTTACGATCCTCCATAGAGGTCTCAGAACGCTTGTCGTCCGTTCTTCCTCCCCTCTCGGTCATCCTCGTAGTTGATATCTCCTGAATGATCTTTTCGAGTGTATCGGCATCCGATTCCCAGACACCCGTGCACGTCATATCACCAATGGTCCTGCACCGCACGGTCTTTTCTTCTAGAACTTCTTCTTCCCTTCGCTGAATAATGGGGGTATCTGCAAGCAACGTCCCGGCACGGGCAAATACTTTGCGCTTGTGAGCAAAATATAGACTTGGTAGTTCGACCTTCTCTAAGGCCAAGTATTGCCATACATCCAATTCTGTCCAATTGCTGATAGGAAAGACCCGAAAATGTTCCCCCATGCTCTTTTGTCCATTAAAGAGGTTCCAGAGTTCGGGTCTTTGATTCTTGGGGTCCCATTGACCGAATTCATCGCGGTGCGAAAAGAACCGCTCCTTGGCTCTGGCTTTTTCCTCATCACGACGGGCGCCACCTAACGCTGCATCATATTGTCCCTTTTCTAGCTCTTCTAACAGAACACCCGTCTGCAAACCATTCCTACTTGCATTAAGTCCTTTCTCCTCACGTACTTTGCCTGCATCAATGGCGTCCTGCACCGAGCCTACAATCAGCTTTGCTCCCAGTCGCTCCACGAGATCATCCCGAAATTTTATCGTTTCTGGAAAATTATGCCCCGTGTCAACATGCAGCAGTGGGAACGGAATTCGGGCAGGCCAAAAGGCCTTTGCAGCCAGATGCACCATCATAATTGAATCCTTCCCTCCTGAGAACATCAATACGGGTTTTTCAAACTGGGCGGCAACTTCCCTTAATATATAGATTGATTCAGCCTCTAACTCCCTCAAATGATCCATTTGATAATCCATAGCTATCTATTCATGCTGTTCTTAAAACAATATCATATTATCCACTCGCATCTAATGTCGAATGTGCGTCATTAAGTAATCCAGAATTTGTTGATTGCAGTCCTCAACATCTCGATCTGAGGTCAAAACCTCAAAGTCGGGATGCTCTGGAGCTTCGTAGGGAGCACTGATGCCCGTAAAATCGGCTATCTCTCCCGCTCGCGCCTTGGCATAAAGTCCTTTCACATCGCGACGTTCACAAACCTCTAACGGGGTGTTTACGAAAATTTCGACAAAGTCCTTTTCTCCGACAATATCACGTGCCATCCCTCGAATTGCCCGAGTTGGACTTACAAAGGAGCAGATCACGATTATTCCAGAATCTAAGTATAGCTTAGCCACTTCAGCGATTCGCCGGATGTTTTCTTGACGATCTGCCTCACTAAAGTGCAAGTCCCTATTGAGCCCAGATCGTATGTTGTCACCATCGAGCACTTGAGCAACAAATCCCTTTTCATAAAGCGCACGTTCTAAAGCTAGAGCTAAGGTGCTCTTACCTGAACCACTCAAGCCTGTCATCCATATCACTTTGCTGCGCTGCTTGAGCTGCGCTTCTCGATCACTTCTCTGAAGTATTCTGTCAAATATGGGATGAATGTGCTCAGCCATGACATGGAAATTGACCTCTGGGACGACGTATGCAGGAAGTTTCAGGATGATCCAGCGGCACGTAACAAGCTCTCTCCTTAAGGTTCATTGCAACTGATTTCTTCATGGATGGCAAATTATTCTGGAATCCACCAAACTTCGCTTTATAAAGCCTGCGAAGGTAGTGCTTTTGCACTTGATTTCTTGTTAGACTCGTTAAATTGTAGCTTGAGCCCAAGAGGCTCAAATCACGAATCAGAGATATCATTCATGGAAGAAGAACGCGTAGTATACGAACTGCAGGACCATGTTGCCGTGGTCACTTTAAATCGACCAGAAAAATTGAATGCACTGGACTTACCCATGCTGCATGCCATTGACGCTGTGGGAAGTGAGCTAGCGCAGCAGCCTGAAGTACGCTGTGTGATTCTGCAAGGGGCAGGACGTGCTTTTTGTGCGGGCCTGGATGTGGTTTCGGTCATGGGCAGCGAAGAGCTAAATACCAGTGCCATCACCCAGCGAACTCATGGAATTGCCAATCTTTTTCAAAGAGCTGCCTGGGTATGGAGAAGTTTACCGGTGCCGGTGGTGGCTGCGGCGCATGGTGTTGTCTTTGGTGGTGGACTTCAAATCTTGCTAGGAGCCGATGTCAAGATCGTGCACCCGGATACCAGGCTCTGTATCATGGAGATGAAGTGGGGGCTCATCCCGGACATGGCAGGAACACAATTGATGAGGCATGCCGTTCGAGATGATGTCATTCGAGAACTAACCTATACCGCCAGAGAATTCTCTGGTGTCGATGCTGTTCAATATGGATTTGCAACGCATCTGGATCCAACACCACTCGAGGCCGCCAAGACGCTTGCCTTGGAGATCGCTGCGCGCAGCCCTTCGGCGGTGGTCAAGGCCAAGAAGCTTCTAAATGCTGCCCCTTATCTGGATGCTGCCGAAGGACTTCTTCACGAATCCATTGAACAGCAAAGTTTGTTGGGACAACACAATCAAATGGAAGCGATCTACGCCAACATGCAGAAAAGGAAACCGGCTTTTAAGGACTATCGTGAAGCTCCTGCTTCAGAAGCCGAATCCTAATCGAAAGCTGAACTGGTTGCGCTCATTGTTAAAGGAGTAATAGGGGTGCAAG
>JAHQVP010000312.1 GCA_019634275.1 Saprospiraceae bacterium | reverse complement strand
TACCTGTCTTCAACGCATTCCTTATCTGCGGAATGGGAATTTCGTCAACAGTCTACGGCAAGACTGCTCACATACTTGTCCCAACGTCGTGCTAGTCGGATACTGGATCTCGGTTGTGGCAATGGCTGGCTTACGGGCGCTCTTGCCAGGATGCCTCATCTCTCCAAGGATGGCATGGTCGTGGGAGCCGATGTCAATTTGCCTGAACTGCAACAGGCGGCACGGGTCTTTGCTCTCGCCAAGTGTCAATTTGTTCACATCGACGTCACGCTTACTCCCTTTCCAGATAATTCATTTGACTGCATCATTGTAAATGCTGCCATTCAGTATTTCCCCCATTTGACGACTTTGATTCAGATCTTGCTGAAGATGCTGACTCCCGAGGGGGAACTCCATCTTTTGGACTCGCCATTGTATACAGCCACTTCCGTGGATGGAGCAAGCACGCGAAGCAAAGCTTACTATGCTTCCATCAATTGTGAAGATATGGCCGCTCACTACTTCCATCATACCTGGCAAGACCTTGCTCCTTTCACACATGAAGTACTTTATGTCCCCAATCGATATCGGCGGTACATTCTGCGTCTTTTGGGAAGGAAAGAGACACCATTCCCATGGGTAAAAATTAAGAAGACATGACCGAGAAGAAAAAGGTATGTCATGTCTTTCGCAGATATTCTAATCAGTCCATTGACAAGCTACTGACGCATATGAACCAAGAATTTACTTGGTTTGAACATCTTCGTCAGCTTGGATATGAACCCCTCTTAGTCAAGGGATCTGATCGAAATGAAGTATTGCAGTATCCAAATTTCAGCGTGCATCTGATCAAGACAACTGCGATGCAAGCTTCGTGGAAAATATCGAACGTCTTCGTGCATCAGGTTATCGATACTATACGATCGGAAGCACCAGCCCTGCTACATATGCACAGCCTGCTCGATGTGCCCTTCATATACCGGGTCCAGCGGGCCTTAAAGGGGAGATTCCCCATCATTGTACAAGATCATGGATCGGTCTATGCTACCAGGCACCAAATTTATCGCCCTTGCTACCATAAAGTTGATGGGTTCATATTTAATTCACCGGGGCAAGAGCTGCCCTGGAACAAATTCGGGTTAGTACCCGAAGACCGCTGTTTTTTTGCTCCGGAGGCTACAAGCAATCTCGGGGCCTGTCACGAACGTGTCTTCGACAAAGCAACCCCTAATCTGCTCGTCGTAGGTAACCTAAGCCATCAAAAGGGAACCATGACCGTCATCCAAGCAATCCGAATTCTTAAAGCGGAGTACCCCCAAATACGATGCAGATTTATCTATAAAAGTGCTCCACTACTGGAGGAGGTAGAACGCTATCTGAGTGACCATGACTTGAAAGCAAGCGTTGAACTTCTGGGCACCATAAGTCATGAACAGATGCATTCCCATTTTTGCGATGCAGACCTATACCTATCTGCCAGTGGCAAAGAAGGGAGTGGCTACTCCGCCATCGAAGCCATGTCCGTTGGACTGATTCCAGTGCTTTCAGATATCCCCTCCTTTGTAGATTTTACCGAAAACGGACAAGTCGGTGCACTCTTCAAAAAAGACGATCCGATCGATCTCGCTCGTAAAGTTAGTGACATCCTGAATGCTGACGTCAAACGAAAATCCTTGGAGACGTTGTCAAAGTTTAACCGAAGTTTATCGGCAAAGGCAGTGGGCCGAAGACTTGCAGAGGTGTATGCCAAAGTCTTAAATGACTTCTAATTGGATGAGTCTCCGTGCATGGCCTTAAACAGATCAATACACTCGCTCGAGATTTCTTTTGAATATTGATGCACAGGGGTTCTCTTAATCTCACCGGATCGAATGTTGTCCGAAGGATCTCCATGTTTCCCCGTAAATGCATGATTCCTGTACTTCTTGTGGAGTGGTGCCTGCAATCCCAAAAACTCGCCGATTTTCGTGAGACATTTATCAGAATCTTGAACCAATTCTTCCGATGGTATGGTAAGGCCTTGGATTTCTGAACATCCTTGCTTGAGTGTTAGCAGAAACTGCATTCGCTCTCGATAGTAGCGCTCAATTTTTTCATGTGGCCATTCTTGATAATGTTGCTTCGTCATTCGCCTGATGCTCTCAAATGTCTCTGCTGGAGCGCGCACCAGAAATAATATTTTTCCCCAGGAACTGAAAAGACTCAAATCGGGTGTCTTCTCATTGTGATTAATTTGATCCAAAAATGTAAACTTCAAAGGCAAGATAATTTTCCAAGAAAGCCGGGTTTTGATCCTTGCCTTCAAGAGATCCACATTGGAATTATAGACCCTATTGCTCTCCCCCATTCCAAATATTTGTTCCGACTCCATTAAAAGATGTGCCAGTAAGGACGACCTACTGCGCATATGGCCCATTATGAAAATCTGGTACTTTTTGTCAAAAGGATACATCTCTTTTTGTTCAATTAGGGAAAACACACACCCACGGCACTCTCTCTCCTGCCTTCTGCCGACTATTCCATATGTTCCGCGCTTCGAACATTTTCCAATAATACTGGAAATAATATTTCACTTACGTGCAGGGCTCCATTGATGTTAAAGTGACAATCATCGTAAAACACCTGGTCGTCCTTTGGCAGTAGGTAATCAAGTTCCAGCACCTGCACAGCACTCGATTTCTCCACATCTCTAATCTGCTGATTGAATTGCTCCATTAGGTTCTCCAAGACTTCAAACTCGAGTGGCTCTGGCATCATCTTGACCGCTCGAATAAGGGAAACTCGATCTTCAGAAACGAACTCTGAAAATGCCGTAGGTTGTGTCAACAGCAGCAACTGGCAATCATGGGACAGCACGATCTCAACCAGTTCACTCAAATTATCAGTAAACTGAGCGAGCGAAGAAGCAATGCCTGGGACAATTGCTGATTTCGGAGATTGTGTATAAGACAGCCAGTCCTGCTCCCAAGATCGGTCTACCCCACCAAAATGGTGTCCCTGTAGAAACGGATGGAGCGCCCTTTTGAGGTCCCTCAAACGGATCCAGGACTCAGTCCGGTGGTACCAAGATTCGCCAACCTTTCTTGGATGCTGCTTAAAGGCATTTCGGATTAGTGTCTCCTTAGATTTCTCACCACCACCATCCTCAATTAAGGATTGATACATATCATTGATCCCCATCAAAACGATGACAAGGTCGATTCCCTCGATCTCATCCAGCAAGATTCTGGCCTGCTGAACATGGTGGCTGCTCCGTAAACCCGAAACTCCGGCATTGCCAATCCAGGCCGCCCCTTCACTAAGAGAGTCATTTAGTCTTTTTTGCAGAAGCTGTGGCCACGCTTGATCATCATCCAGAGCCCCACATTCTGTAGTGCTCCCTCCTAAGGCAAGAATGCGATAGACATCTCCATCTTGAAGATTCGATCCACGCAACCCTACGTTGTTAGTGGAAAAAAAAATCAGGGAATCTAAACCAGGCAAATGTTCGGTATTGACTTGGATCTCTTTACGTTGATTGGGGTAGTGTACTCGATAGGACTCCGAAGGAAAAACTAGTCGTAGCGCTACTTCCAGAAGCAACAATGAAAAGAAGCATGACAAAGCGAAAGTCAAGCCATTTTGAATCCACTTCTTCATTGCATTATGTGATCGCTTCATACACTTGGAGGTATCGATCAACACATGTTTCGACCGGCATTAGATTTATGGCTTGCCGAGGATGGGATGCCTGCAAGCTACGCAATATGGCTTCGGGAAACTCATGGACATGCTCTACGCACACCCATTCCCTTCTGTCTTGTGCAAGGCCCACTCTCATCGATACGATGTTCATCCCTCTGGAGAGGGCCTCCATAAAGACAAATCCTTGTGATTCGAACCTCGACGTATGGACTAGGGTTTTGCTTCTTCCCATCAGTTCCAAGACCGCTGCATTTTCCATCAGACCTGTCATCTGGCAAATTTGCTCAAGACCCAATTGTCGAATTCTTTCCTCCAGGACTCCCCCGCTGTAGTCTTCTCCCACCATCATTACACGAAGGTCAGGACGCTGATCCACTACCTGGCGCAAAACTTCTAAAAACAATGCTCCTCTTTTTACCTCTGACATAAACCCAACAAAGAGAATATCGATTTCCCTCTCCTGTTTGATCGGGCCCAGATAGGAGGGCATGCCCCATGGAATAATGTGTTGCTCGGCCTGGCCCTTGTATGGATATTGACTTCTGTGAAAATCACTCACAAAAACCATCCCTCCGCGAAAGAACATACGGAACCATAAGAATCGATTGATGTGAGGAAGGACATCTGTTCCCATGGCGGTAAAAATATGAGGGATTGCACATGACCTGGAGATCCAACTTCCCAGCAGCGTACACTCTCGGAGCCACATCGAATGCATCACCTGACAACCATTCGATCGAATTAGTGACTTGGCACGATTGATTGCTTTTCGCCAAAGGGGGAGGCGCTGTGCGTATGGAATATTACTGCCTCCCAGACTCGTGACTTCAGCTCCATGCCAAGAATACTTCACTTCCCTCATTGGATAATGGAGCGTCAAGATCGTCACACGGACTCCTCGATGTATAAGACCCTGCACATACTTTTGCAGATAGACCAGGCAGGTGGTATCCCCTTCATCCTCGGCAAAACCAGGGGTTAGAATCAATACATGCATGTCCTGACCACTTGTTTGGTTTAGCCTACTACGTTATATCGAGCAAGCCGCATGAGATTCCGAAAGGCAAGTGCTTTTCCTTTCAATTTTATAGCATGCAGTTTGCCTTGCCCTTTCTGTTGATGCCACCGAACCTCATTTTCGACCCACCGAACGGCATACTCATAGTACTTCTTGGAGTATGTTCGAGTGAAGTCCCTATCCCTGTCCGTAGTGGCTGTCCACTCCAGGTTCTCTTTTTGTTTTGCCTCTACTTCTTCATACAAGCCTGTGCCCTTGATCGGGTATGCGATGGTGATGGTAAAATGATCAGGGTTTGACACCTTGAGGTGATGCACAGTCTCCTTGATGTCCTCTTCCGTTTCCCCAGGATACCCAAGCATAATAAAGGTACCCGCTTCCATACCACTCGAGCGTGTTTTTTGAATCATCTCACGCACTTCGTCTACCTGAACGCGCCTGTCCATCAGATCAATGATCTTTTGACTTCCGCTTTCTGCGCCGATCCACACTCGAAAACACCCCGCTTCCTTGAGCCAGCCAATGACCTCTTCATTCATCCGATCTGCTCGCGAAATGCATTCAAATGGAATCATCGCATCCGAGCGAAGTACCTCGTCCCTAAAACTCTTCAGCCATTTGTGAGAAACCGTAAAGACATCGTCCACAAACCAAATACTATCCGGACCATAGGTAGCCTTAAGCATCTTTAATTCGGCTGCCACTTTCTCAGGACTCCTGCGTCTGTAACTTTGTCCATAGACTGCCGTACTGCACCATTTACACGTAAAAGGGCACCCTCGTTGCGTACTTACCGTCATGGCACTGCTTCCATGGGCCCGCTTCCAGGTGTTTAGATAAGGTTGCATGTCGATCTTGTGCCGATTCGGCAATGGAAGTGCATCAATGGGGCGAATTCGTGAGCGCTCGGCATTTTTCACAAGGTCTCCTGCTTCGTCCAGAAAAGCTACTCCAGGAATGCCCAGAAAACGATGATCTCCCTCATTTTCAATGGCTTTTACTACCTCGAGCATGGTTTGTTCTCCCTCACCAAAAATTGCCACATCAGCACCAGTAGATAAGTAGTCCTTGAGATTATAGCGCACATCCGGCCCTCCAAGGACGATCACGGTATGTGCTAAATCCTCCGAAGCTTTGACAAACTGAATTAATGACAAAACATTCAGTTTGGTCATCAGGTTGCAATAAAGACCCAAGATATCAGGCCGATTTTGCAGCAGATAGTCCCGACTCTCCTCTGAAGAGATGAAAGTCGAGTCCAGTACGTCATTGTCGTAACCGGCTTGTTCGAGATAAGCAGAGACATACAAAATTCCCAAAGGGGGATACGGCTTCTGAATTTTTAGTTCCTTAGGGTCCTCCTTCATATAATAACCGTGAGAAAGGATTATCTGCAAAGAATCTTTTGCTTTCATTTTTACGCTTCAACTCTACACAGTCGCACCAAACAGAGGTCTTTCGGGCTCCCTTCTGTGGCAGAATAAGACTTGTATGGCAGGCAATACTCCAACATTACACGTTCTTTTTGGGGCGCTTTAAGTGAATCAAATAGTGATCAGCCCTGGAGGGCCCAACTTGAAGCGTTCGCATCAAAAAGTCCAATCCCCGCCACAATGGATCCAAGGATGCCTTCCTGCTATTAGGATCACTAAAGTAAGAGGGTACAAAACCTAAAGCGCGGACATCCTGCACCTGAAAATCGGAAAATTGCTGTATGATAAAGTCAGGATCGAAGTAAAACGTCTCTACCTCGTTGTCGACAAGTCGAACTCGGGCCACTCCTTCGCTTACTCTGCTGTTGGGTCTCCTCTTTAGTAAATTATACCATCGTTCAAGAAGAGCCCTACGTGGCATCAACACAAAAATCAAGGATCCTGTAGGAGACAGCTGCTCACTGGCAAAGAGCTTAAAGTCATGCAACTGCCTTGCAGACAAGCAGTTGAGTCCTCCAAAGTTGGAAAAGACCAAATCAAATTTTCCCGAAATGTCAGTACGGTCAAGCGCCATCAGATCCAGGCGATCAAAAATGACACTTTTGGCACTTGCGCACTTTTTCTTTGCCTGTTCAATCATGCGCTCGGACGAGTCCGTGGCATGTACTTCCCAGCCCAATTCTGACATAAACAATGCATCCTCTCCGGTACCACATGCAACTTCCAATACTCGCAAATCTGTACCCAATTTGCTCAAATACTCCCAAACTCTTCTCCGCTGTCCCCTTCCGTTCCAACCTTGTGTCCAAGTTTGGTCATAGGCTAACGCAACCTCATCAAACAGGTCACTCATTTATTGGCGTAATGCAATAACAAAATGTGACGCATGCAGGCCATAGGAAGATGATATAGGATACTGGCCACTTCATATGCCTTCCCCTTTGGTCTGGAGAGCAACTGATTAATCGCCTGCCAGCCCTTTTTTATCCGATATCGATGATGCACATACCGATGTAAGGTCTTGTAAAATTTGGGAGAGTATGTGTTGGCAAACATCAAATCGAGGTCATCTGAGTCCTTCCAATTGGCTTTGAGGACGAGCTGTGACTTTACTTTTTCATAGAATTTAGTACCCGGCAAGGGGTACGAAATCGATATCCCGATGTCATCCGGCAGCAAGTCGAGCACCATGCCAATGGTCTTACGAATGTCGACAATGGTTTCTCCCGGGTATCCAAACTGCAAGAAGAAGGCGACTTTAATTCCATGTTTTTTCAACAGTCGGGTTGCCTCATAGATTTGTTCAACCTGGGTCCCTTTATCCATAGCGTCTAAGATCTTCTGCGAACCACTTTCTGCTCCTACCCAGATCGTATCGGCTCCGCTGTCTACGAGGGCAGCAAGATTATCGTCTTGGAGCATAAGATCGACCCTTGATTGAATCTTGTATCGGAACTTAAGTCCACGCTCGTTGCGTAGATCTCGAAATCGCTGTACCCAACCGGGTTTTAGTCCAAAAATGTCATCACACATCCAAAAATAGTCGACGCCAAAGTGCTCTACCAGGTATTGAATTTCCTCCAGCACATGTTCTGGAGATCGAGAATTGTACCGATTGCCGTAGATGGGTTTTGCGCACCAATTGCACTTGAAGGGACATCCACGTGTGGTGGCAATATTGAGCGAAAAATTGCCCCCTTTCGCCATCCATATCTTGCGATACTCCTCCACGTCGATAAGATCCCAGGCAGCCATTGGTAAAGTGTCCAGATCACGAAGCACAGGCCTCTTAAGATTCTTATGAATTTCTCCCTCAGCATCCTTATAGCTCAGGCCCTTAACGTCCGTGTAGTTTTCGCCCTGCCCGGCAGCTTCCACCAGTTCTTTGAGGGTGTGTTCTCCCTCTCCGTGCAATACGAAATCGGCGCCTTGCTCGTGATACATCTCAAAGTGATCCGTCGAATCCGAACTGCTGATCACCGTCTTACAGCCCAAAGACTTGGCAAACTGCAGCATATCAAAAGCTGCTTCCCTCATTACCGTAAGACACATCTTGGTGAGGTAGTTGAAACCATCATCATAGATGATAAAGAAATCAGGTCTGACGGCCTGGATCTTCGGCTGGATCTCAGCGGCCTCCGCACTCAAACAATTGTCGTAAAATGTTATCTGGTGCCCCAGCGATCGCATGTATGATGCCACCGTGATCGTCCCAAGAGGAGGATAGGGCTGCGCAATGGACCATTGCTTAGCATCGAATCTGTAGAAATACGCATTGGTTATTAGAAGATCTGCCATCCTACAACATTACATGTTCTGCAACAATATTATGATCATTTAGTCGCTTAGCGTATCGGTCCAGCACCATCCTATGATGATTGGATGTGTGTACTTTACTTTCAGAATTGTTGCTCTTGAACATGAGGTCAAAATCGGCATTGCTTCGAGCGTGCGCATATTTTCTCTGGTACCATTGCCTGATCTTTCGTTGTACCAGATGATCGAGTCGATCACCAATTTTGCTCCTGAGGGCGTATTCGATCAACTTTCTGGTTTTTCCCACATGCAACGCATTTTCAGACGCGTTATTAACACGAAAGTTGGGCAAAACATCCTTCACCCAGGGGTTTGCTTCGATAATCTTTTGCTTATAGGAATCCCCCACTATGGGCATCAACGTGGCCAATTCCACCGCTGTAAAAATGCTCTCTTCTTCAATGACCAGGGGTTTGTGGGCTATGAAGTAGTTCAAACAAAAGTACTTCTGTCTCCTGCCCATAAATAACTTTTTGTAGGCCTTCAAAAGAAGCAGAGACAACCACATTCTGCCCTCTTCTACGATGATGAAATAGTCAATATCGCTGTGCTCGTGCATGACCTCTTTTGAGATACTGCCGCTCAGCAAAACCCCTCGCACAAAAGGAAAGCGAGCAATAAAAGAAGCCATCTGCTTTGCAATGGGCATCATTTCCTGAGCACGAGCGGTTGTTTCACTGCGCTTACTTGCCATCTTCTCAGCAGGCTTGCATGCATAGAAGCCACCGTGACAATGAATCACCTCCGTCTCAACCAGATGATGGAGGACTTGGTCGACTTCTTCTTGCGATGAGTCAATGGACATGAAGCGCAAAATCTCCTCCCGCGTCAACGGATGGTCGAACACATCGAAGTAGAGTAAGGCAGCGAGTACTGCTTTCTCTCTGGCCATGATGGAGTTTCTATTGGTCATCTCTTTAAAACAAGGTCACTCATTTGGGTGCAGCTAAGATATTCTTATTTGAAAAGCAGATCACCCCATTGACATTCCTATCTTTGGGTTCTCCGACACATTACTCATAGCAAATTTAGTTCCACATTCACCACTGGAAATTGCTCCATTTTATGTCTAAGAAGACCGTCAAAAGAAAAAAGGAAAAACGTGTGTCAGCTTCGCGCATGCCCTTTGTCTTCCTTTTCACTACTGCTGCACTGTTCCTCATCTTCGTATTCCGCGTCTTGGCCTTGCCCGAGATGCAGACCGATATTGCATCAGGAAAAAGGATCATCTCTTTACTGGCTTGTTTACTGCTAACCTACAGCATCTCTCATCTTGCCTATCGCCGACTCTTTCAGTCCTCAATGGGTTTTAATCAAACAGACAAAATAATCACAGCGATTGGTGCCGCTGCAATCGTCATCCTTGCCGGACTTAGCTTTCAAAAGACGTTGGCACCTAACGGCGACAATGCAGAATACATCATATCCGCCAAATCGCTGGTTGAGCGAGGAGGTGCGTATCGACTTTACACTCGAAACGAGACGTACAACTCTTTAGCCGCATTGGGCTTACCTGCAATGTTGTCGCCCGTTTATGCCTTATGGGGATTAGACATCGTAAAAATGAAAGTCCTGATCTTCCTGCTGTACTTGGGTATTTTTCCAGCGCTCTTTCTGCTTTTTCGATGTTTTTACAATCAGAGATTGAGCGTGATTTTAGCCCTTTTAGGTTGGTGCAGTCCTTACGTGATTGCCAGCTCTTCATCCATCATGACGGAAACGCCATTCCTCTTATTTTCCATTCTGGGGCTACACGCCATTCACCGTTTTGTTCATCAGGAATCCTGGTCGTGGAAATGGTTTGTTTGGATGATGTTTACTGTCATCATGACGTTCTTGGTAAGAGCCATAGGCATCGGCTTGGTTGGCGTCTTGCTCTTATATCTCGCCTTACAAGTGCCATGGAAGTCTCTTCTGAAAGAAAGAAAATGGAGCCCTTTCTGGTCTCATCACGCCTTTCGGAAACTCATGATCCTATCGGTCCCCCTGATACTTGGTGGGGTATTGCTCCAGTTATGGCAACAAAGCCAGGGAATCTCTCAAGCAGCGATTTTCTTCAATAAAGACCTCTTCAGACACGTAGGAGACAACTTCTTCTCGGCCCGAATGGTCATTGGGCAAATGCTGTATAGTGAAGAGATTTTTCGTTGGTTTGCTTTTGATAACGAGTCGCAGTTGCCACGGCACAATGTCTTGTCCATCTTAGTATCGGTCATTTTGGTGATGGGCCTTATTAGGGGACTTCTTCAGAAGAACTTGATTGCCTGGTACACCTTGGTAACCATGTTGCTGGTACTCTTTGGAAGTCTTACTCCGCAAGAAATGGTGACCATGCGGTACAACATGGTTCTCTTGCCCGCTTTTATTGTATTGTTCTACGAGGGGCTGATCTGGATTTTAGAGTTGCTTGATAGGCAAAAACCTTCGCTAGCCCTTAAAACCCTCGGCAATCTCACCATATCCATTCTCTTGATTCAGCTCTTGTTCTCTAGCATGGCCGGAAATATATACAGTATTGGAAGAGCAGAACGTGGATATGGAGATGCGTATGCCGATTTCATCCAGGCAGCAGAGTGGTGTAAGGACAACCTTCCTGATGATGTTTTTGTGGCTTCTATGAAACCTCGGATCTTCTATGTTTTTTCTGGAAAGAAAGGCATTCGGTTGGCAGGTGGACGAGCAGAATACTCAGCGGAGTACGAAGAAAACAGGCTTGCATTTTTCAAAGAAATGAAAGTAACGCACTTGATCCTTGATCAGGCAAGCGGCCGCACGCAAGAAGCAATCTTTCCGATTGTAGACAACAACACGGACAAATTTGAAATGCTCCACGTACCAAAACCCCATGGTACTTGTGGCATCGTACAAGTCAATTCCTACTAGGTCGCCCTTAGCTCAGATGTCCTCCGTCAGATGTGAGAAAAACTAATTTGTTTTTCCTTGACACAATTCACGTGCGGATTATGGGTTATATATCTATTGGTACGGACATGCTCAGTTTAGAACCTGAGCAACAATGAAACAAGTCAAGGTCCGTAAGAAGCGGACTTCCCAACGTCGTACACATTCAAACAACAAAGCTAGAATCAAACGGGCACGTCAGCGTGCTTGTGATCGATGGTCTGCACTTTTTTTTGCAGTAGCCACCATCGCTCCTGTCCTTTATTTCCTCGGCAACTTTACCAAAGCGAGTGCCATCCGAGATCCGTTGATTGTAGAAGAACATAGTGTCATCGTCTACAGCCAGTACCTGCTATTTTTGGGTGTCTTATTTCTTGTGGGTTTGATAACCGTGAGGTGGATCCGCAGATCCTTACGCGCTCCCATTGACCAATATTTCCCTGTCCTTGCCTTCATCATTCTAACTGCCTACTACATCCTGGCATTTCAGCATCAATTGTCACCAAATGGTGACAATGCCGAGTACATCATAAACGCAAAATCGTTGGTTGAGCATGGTCAAGCTTTGCGGCTGAATACCCCCCACAACACTCCCAATTCCCTTGCATCCTTGGGATTGCCATTGCTGTTGGCACCCATATACCATTTGTGGGGTGTGGACATTTTCAAAATGAAGTGCCTCATCTTGGCACTAGCCCTTTGCCTCTTCCCTGCCTACTACAGCTTACTTCGTCATCATCTCAATCGACCAAAGGCACTTCTTATCGCGATGGTCAGTCTCACGAGTCCATACCTGGTGGCGAGTTCGAGTGTCATCATGACTGAAATTCCGTATATGCTAGCAGCCATTTTAGGACTCATTGCGTCCATAAAGTTTTGTGAAGGAGAAGGGCTTAACTGGAAGTGGGGTGTCGCCACCCTATTGGCGGCACTTGTTGTCTTTCAAATGCGAATCATCGGAATAGGCCTCTTACTCGCGATTTTCCTTCACTTAACCATACGGTGCTTTCGCCGTGTTCAAAGAGACGGCTGGAAGGATTTGTGGCATCAGGAAGAAGCCAAAAAGCTATTGCTCATGGCGGCACCATCTTTTTCTGCCCTTCTGTTACTTCAACTTTGGCAAGGACATGTAGGAACGTCACAAGCCTCCGTGCTCTTCCAATCGGATCTTATCAGCTCGTCGATATCCAACTTTAGAGGATCATTAGCGATGCTGGGACCAATGCTCTTTAGCCCTGATGCCTTTCGCTGGGCTAGCTTTGCCATGGGTGCACAACCCCCATCCTTGCAGGTATGGTGGTTGATCCCCTGCATTCCCCTGTTTTACGGCTGGATCAAATCGCTCAAGGCCAATCATCTAGTGGCAGTATTCACACTGACAACGTTGGTGGCCATTTGGGTTGGCAGTAGAACAGCCCAAGAGATGGTTCTACTGCGGTACATGCTGGTCTTGATCCCTTTTCTTCTCTACTTCTTGATCGATGGTACTCATCAACTTATCATTAGGCTCTGGCCGAAATCACTGCGAAAGTCGCTGGGGCGTTGGCCTCAGATCATGCTTGGGTTGCTATGTTTGCATTTGGTCCTCGCCAATGCCGATGGCAACAGCTATACCATCGCCAGGGCACACGTGGGTTTTGGGCCACGATATGATGACATGATGTTGGCCGCTGATTGGGCCAACGATCACCTCCCCAGAGATGCTTACGTGGCATCGGCTAAACCTAGGATTTTCTATCTCTTTGCTGAGCGAAAGGGAATGCGCATACTTTCGGGCAAATTGAAAGATCCTGAGACCCCGGATGAAACGATCTTAAATCATTGGTTCAGCCATGGGGTCACACATATCATGGTCGACAAACTTAGTACCAGTGTCCGCGAGATCGTCATGCCTTTGATCGATCGTCATCAAAACAATTTTCAAAAGATCCCGATAGCAAATAGCAATGGTAGTGCAACAATCTATAAATTGCATGATTGATCTATTCGACAATTTAACAACCCTATCGAGTGAAGTTTTATCAGTGGCTGGTTTTGCTCTTGGCGATCACTTTCATGATCAATGTAATCCGGCAGTATCGCTCGCGCAAGCGATTGATCGGAAGTACCATTATTTGGGTTGTCTTTTGGGTTGTTATCAGTGCCCTGGCCATTATGCCTGATTTCATATCCATCAACATTGCAGAGCTGTTGGGTTTTCACTCCAACATCAATGCGGTGATTTTCGTGGCACTGGGCTTTCTCTATGTTTTTATGTTTTACACCACAGCAGTGGTAGAACGGCTAGAAAGACAGGTAACCGAAATCGTACGCAAATTGGCCATTGAAAATCAGCACCTCCGGGATAAATTGAGCGCGCACGAACTCGAAAATGAGGATTCTCTTCATCGTTGAAAACTATCATCCTAAGGTTGGAGGATTAGAAAAACTCTTCAAGACCCTGGCAGATCGCCTGGCAGCAGAGGGCTGGAATGTTACCATCTTAACCAATGGATCTGGGCTGGCTCTGCCTTGGCGACAGCTAGAAGCAGGAAGCACGGTCTATCGACTGCCTTTTCTAAACCGATATTTCTTTACGTTTCTGGCTTTTGTTCCGGCCTTCTTCCTGGCTAGAAAATGTGATTTGATCCATACCACTTCCTACAATGCCGCATTACCTGCCTGGATGGCATCCAAACTCAGTGGGAAAAAGTGCATCATAACTTTTCATGAGGTCTGGGATGAACTGTGGCTGAAACTCCCATTCTTTCCCCGCTGGAAATTATTTTTCTTGAGCGTCTTTGAACGCCTTGTACTTTCGCTGTCATTTGATCGTTTCATCGCTCCTTCACGC
>JAHQVP010000311.1 GCA_019634275.1 Saprospiraceae bacterium | reverse complement strand
TTCCCATTTCCTCCACTAACATTGATTTTGCCTCCGGACGTGGTGGCCTCGACGGCTGCATCACCACTAATCGTAAAAGTTTGGACCAGGTCACCAGCATCTAAATGGGTTCCATGTTCTTCGGATGTGAACGAAGCCGTCCCCATTGCAATCACACAGAGTACTAGGGCGGGAAGGGAGAAAGTAAGGATAGATTTCATCATATGGTATTTTATACTGGTTATAGACGCACGTGGGCTAGCAAAGTTGCATCGAATGACTCGAGTTCGACTATTTTCTTAGCAGGTCTGCTCGGCAAGTGGCCACTCAATCGTAGATACTGTGGGACAATCACACCGAACGCGGTTTAGAATGGGAGTGATTCTAGATCAACATTTCCGCCTGAAACAATAACGGCAACGGATTTATTTCGAAAAAACTCGGGCTCCGTCATAATCGCGGCAATCGGGACGGCGCCGGAAGGTTCGATGATGATCTTCATGCGCTCCCAGACCATCTTCATGGCTGCCGTGATGGATTCTTCCGATACCAGGATAATCTTAGCTACATGATCCCGGATGATCTGCAGCGTTATTTCTCCTAGATTGGTACGGAGGCCATCTGCAATGGTATTAATGTCGTCGTTGGTTTCGATTATTCCTGATTGGAGGGAACGAAAGGCATCATCTACCATAGCGGGTTCGGCGCCAACGGCCATCGTATTTTTTCCAAAGTAGTGACATACCAGGGCTGTGCCACTCATCAAACCACCGCCACCGACAGGGGCCATGATGATGTTGATGTCAGGCATTTCCTCCAATATCTCGAGTGCAGCCGTTGCCTGACCGGCCACAATATTGTAGTTGTTGTAGGGGTGGATAAAGGTAGCACCCGTTTCTGCTAAGACTTCATCCGTGCGTGCTTTTCGGGACTCAATCGCGGGATCGCATGGATAAATATGGGCTCCATATCCCTCTACGGCTTTTCGCTTGATTTCCGGTGCGTTAGAAGGCATCACAATATGGGCGGTGATTCCACGCATTTTTGCAGAAAGGGCTACCGCTTGAGCATGATTGCCAGACGAGTGCGTTGCAATGCCAGAGGCTTTTTCTTCCTCATTAAGGGCAGCTACTGCGCAACTTGCTCCGCGCATCTTGAATGCGCCTACCTTCTGAAAGTTTTCGCATTTAAGCCAGAGTTGGGTGCCCAGTATTTCATTAATGCTGGAAGACTGAAGCATGGGGGTACGATGCACAAATGGCGCTATTGCCTCAGCTGCTGTCTTGATGTCTTCCAGTGAGGGTGTGGTTGTTAATTTCTTCATGCCAATTCTAATTCGGATTGTATAAAATCTTCTTGCTCCTGCAGTACCTCAATGATAAAAACAATGAGTTCGTTAAGTTCCATGCCGATAAGATCGGCTCCTTTCTGTACCTCGGCTCGATCCACTTTGGCTGCAAAGGTTTTTGTCTTGAGCTTTTTTCTGACGGATTTGGCTTTCATGCCCTCTAGTCCCGTTGGCCTGACCAGACTTGCTGCTACAATAAAACCGGTTAGCTCATCCGCAGCCACGATGGCTTTGTCGAGAATCGAAATGCGCGGAACCTCCCAGATGGTGTAGTGTCCGGCGATGGCATGAGCAACCTCGTCTTCACCCATTGTTCTGAGCTTCTCGCAAATGATCTGAGGATGTTGTTCCGGAAAGGCTTCATAGTCGGCATCATGAAGAAGGCCGGTCACGGCCCACAATTCCTTATCTTCTTCAAACTTCTCCGCCAATGCACGCATTACAACCGAAACCGTGATTGCATGTTTGCGCAGTGATTCTGTCACAGTCATTTCAAAAAGTAGGTCCTTTGCTTCCTGGTACGTCATGGATGAAAGATACTATTGTAGGGCGGGAAATGACTTTCTCAAGGTTCGGAAAACCACCATTAATATTCGTCCTACATTGTCCATGTCTACTACGAGCTCTTTGCGGGTCCAAAGTGTTGGATCGAATGGAGCACCCGTTTCATGAAGCTTCTCATATTGGTCAAGGGCAATGTGCCCCGTTTCAGCCACAAGATTGATGAGCAGCAGCAGGCTTTTACGATTTATTTTAGGGTACGGCAGCTCCGCAATCAAGTCAAATACCTCTTCCACATGTCGGTCATATATGGATCTTAGTTCTTGAATACTGTGGCCTTGTGATGCTATGGTATTGATGTTCTCTTCGACATCTCGATAGACATCAAAAATGTCGTTGTGTAGTTGCATCAATGCTCCGAGGGCATAAATCATTTGAGATTCTTTGGTGGTGCATTCATGCTTCAACGCAGATCGATATAACAGCAAAGCATACCCTCCTTTGTCGCTCATGATCTTTTGATGTTGTTTTAGGGTGAGGTTATGTTGTTGTTCAAGGCTTGCTTCCTGTGCTCGCTGCGTTTTTTCTAGGAGTTCATCAAAGAGTTTACTTTGATGATGCTGCTGCCGACACATATGATACAGTCCCTGGACTACATCCGCTAGGGGATGTTTGCTGGTGCCCTCGATCATTCCTTCCACCTGCTCATATCCGATCTGTTCTTCATCTACGAGATGGTCAGCAAGGGGAGTGGCCATGCCGAGCAACCAACCTGATCTTTGCTCTTCTACGGAGGGTGCGTATCCCCTGAGGGTAGTAAACCAAAGAGAAGTGATGCTGTTTGCAAACATGTAGTGACGCATTCTCTGTACTAATCTCTGATCAAGAGCAGCGAGTGCCGGCAATTTATCTACTGCATCTTCCCAGAATTCTTGCATTGCGGAGGGATGTTTTGACATCCATTGATGCCCAATGAACAGTTTTAAAAATGCTGGAGTAACCCGTGCTAAATACCAGAAATTGCGAAGCAAATGCATGCTTAGGCAAAGAAAGACAAAAGCACTGAATATGGGCTGGTAGGCGGGCCTGCCTACATGGAAGCAATCCTTTAGTATCGGGTAAGTTTTAATTGCCCGATCTAGGCTTGCAACCGGTAGCCTACTCCTTTTACGGTTTCGATCAGCGGCTGATTGAGTTTGGAACGAATCTTACTCATATGGACATCGATGGTCCGGTTACCAACAATGACATTCGATCCCCAGACATTGTGATAGATCGAATCTCTTGAATAGACTTTGCCTGGCTTGGAAGCAAGCAACCAAAGAATTTCAAATTCTTTTACCGGAAGCGAAATTTCATTGCCATCAACCATGGCCATAAATTTTTCTCGATCAAGTATCAAGTTCCCCAAATTGATGCAATGGAGAGACTCGTCGCCAAGATGGCGATGTCGACGAAGCAGGGCTTTTACCCGGGAGACTAAAATTCTGGGTTTGACTGGTTTGAGAATGTAATCATCGGCTCCGGCATTTAATCCGGCGAGCTCGGAGTATTCCTCATGGCGTGCAGTCAAAAAGGCAATCAAGGTCTCATTGAAATTCTTGTTTCGTCGTATTTTGGTGCAGACCGTCACACCATCTATTTCTGGCATCATGATATCGAGAAGAATAAGGTGTGGCTGAAATTCCGCCACCTGTTCAATTATTCTAGTTCGATCTTTTATGATACTCACCGTATACCCGACATTTCTGAGATTGTATCCAACAAACTCTAATATATCCGGGTCATCATCGACGATCAGTATTCTGACCTCTTCTTGCAGCATATGCTCAATCTTATGCGACTTAAAGGTATCTCCCACGGACCGCTCATTCCAGAGATCTGTAATAAGTTAATTTAAGCTTAATCACGACTTAACATTTCGGAGAAGCGCATTCGATCTTTGCTCTCTATGGACATCATTTCATTACTTAAGGGCTGATTACCAGGCCAAAACAGATAATATTTTGTTAAAATCGAGCGATTTCTGGCTAATATGGCCCCTACAACTGTCTATACTATAGAACACAAAGTGTACGACCATGAAACAGTTCTTTCTAGTTGAAATAGACATTATCCAGGCTCCAAGTCTAGGCATGGAGGACTCGATTGAAAAGCTCAATTATTGGCTTGCTGAAGGACGTATTCAGACATTCGGAGTGTCTGACGATCATAAGAAGCTGTGGTTGACACTCATTGCAGATTCAGAGTACGATGCATGGGAGACCATAGGTATTTTACCCTTTGACGGGTATTTCGAACCTGTGTTGACATCTCTTTCAACGTACAACCAGTCCATCGATCTGCAGTTTCCAGCCATATGCCTCAACTAGGTGATGTCTGAAAGACCATTTCTTTTCTTTTCGAATTTGAGTGGCTGGGCGAGATTTGTCTCAGCACAGTGAGATTAAGGTTAGTGATCTCAAGTTGGCTAGTTGGACACGCTCCGGTTACGTGATCTGTTCTCAGGTGCCTGCGCCAACCGGCAGAGCGTAAAATAATTGAGTAGAGATGCAACCATTCCTGAAGGAGGCCGTCCTTAAGGGAAAATAGACATCTATGAACAGCTCAGACAGCCTTCGCATATGTGCCCTTATCCTCTTCTTACCCTTGATGACATCTGCCCAAGATTATACGAAGACGCAGGACTTACGGTCTTTTGATCGGCTTGTCGTCAGTCCGAGGATTGACCTCATTCTTTCTCCGGGTGATGAGGAATCTATTCGGGTGGAGTTTGACAACATCGATGAGCACGAATTAGAAGTAGAGCAGCGGAATAACACCTTGTATATATACCTGAGAGATGCGCGCCATCTTGAGCGTCAGTACAAACGGAAGGGCCGCGGATACTCATATCGCACGGGAGTCTATGAGGGGGGGAAAGCTACGGCATATGTGTCCTATGTAGATCTCAAGAAGCTGGTAGTGAAAGGTGAGCAGGACGTAGTTGTGGAAGGCTCGGTCTTTGCGAATCGATTTCGATTAAAGATGTATGGAGAACCTGATGTGCGTTTTCACGAGTTGTACTCAGAAAAATTGCATACAACTGCTTATGGCGAGTGTGATCTCGAAATCAAGTCGGGCCACGTCGAAAAGCAAAAATGTGTGCTCTATGGCGAGAGCCAACTGGACACGGAGCACATGAAGACGGATAGGGTGAAGGTGACATCCTTTGGTGACAATTCTGTATCTGTTGATGCAGATCGCATGTCGGTAACCGCCTTTGGCGAAATGGAGGTTCGGCACGTGGGACGCCTTTATCCCCGGGGCTTAGTGATTGGGGAGAAACACTACCATCGAATAGATTAGTTGCCGTTTTTACCAGGGGTAAGGTATGCTACCCTCATCTTTTGGCGGTGGGTTATCGTGGCCATGCACTAGGAAACCAATTCGCGAAAAAACTCCGTGAGTTCCTTGACGGAGCGATCGATATGAAAGTGAGTGGCGATATGTTGCTTCGCCCGTTGCCCAAGCCTGCTGCGCAATCCTGCATCCTGGTGTAAAAGCCTTATGCCTTCCGCAAGTGCAAGGGGATCTTTCGTGGGCACTACGATTCCATTCTGCTGATGCAAGACCAGGTTTCGATTGCCCGGGATGTTGGTAATCACGGGAGGCAGCCCCATGCTCATTGCTTCAATCAAAGACTTTGTGATGGCTTCGCCCTTGATAGAAGGGAGCACAAACATCTGACAGGACATGAGGACTGACAGCGGATCGGTGCGATAACCGGAAAGGTGAATGCGCTCGGCCATGGCACTCTGTGTCCTTAGGCGAGTTAGGCTAGGAGTGTTCATGTCTCTTCCGATAAGAAGCAAATGGAAATTAGGAAGGTCTTGAAGATGTTGAGTGCTTTCTAGTAAATAGCGTATGCCCTTGAATCGTCTTGCATTGGCCATGCATGCGGCCACAATTGCTCCTTCCGGAATTCCAAAAGCACCCAGATCAATGGGCTTATGACCTTCGTACCAGCTGGGATCATGACCCTTGTTTATGGTAACGGCTTTTCCTTTTGGGAAGAAGGGTTGTTTCTCCAGGTACTCGACGATGGATTCAGCGATGCAGACGATTTTGTCTACTCGCGGGTGCAGGAATTTAAGGTACGCGGTTGGGTCGTACCAATTGATATTGCCCGTATATCCGCGGTACAAAACCACTTTTATTGGTAAGGTTAAGGCAGCACGAATGCCATTTGTGATCGCAGGACTGGTAAAGAGATAGAGGATATCCCTGGATTCCTCAGTTATCAGATTTCGAAGCCATCCAATAAATTTTCGATCAAACTTTTTCTTCGTGAGTAATGTGGAAACTTCAATGCCGGCCTCCTTTAGTCTGCTCACGTATGGCGACGGATACGTCACGATGTGAATATCAAATCCAGCTTGCGCCAAACGAATCAAGCATTCTGCTTCGGGACGGGAGGCCTGGATGTCTCCATAGTCACTCAATATAAGAAGTCGAGGATGGCTCGTCATCTCAGAATAGACTTATGGCTGGACTATGATTTCGCAGAAGCTCCGATCTTAGTGCCAGACGGAATCACCGTGCCTTTAGGGATCACGATAATGCCACTGGAGATGATGTGTGTGCTTTCCTCCGCGTCTTCCAAATCGGTGTGGCCAATGATCTCAACATTGTCGCCGATGCGGCAATTCTTATCAATGATCGCGCGCTCGATACGACAGTTGGCCCCAATGCCCATGGGGATATCCTGCCTATTGGTCACAATGTGTTCGAGGCTTTCAAAGTAATCGTTGCCTAGGATAATGGAGTCCTTTACGTTGGTATCCGGGCCCAGTCTTGAACGAATGCCGATGATGCTTCGATCGTAATTGCCTCCTTGAATGAGGCAGCCTTCTGCAATGATGCACTTGTTTATTTTGGTATTGGTCACTTTTGACGGCCCCAGAAGGCGCGGCCTGGTGTAGATGATGGCGTTATTGTCAAAGAGATTAAAATCGGGTATGTCGTCAGTGAGTTCGAGATTGGCATCGTAGTAAGAAGGGATGCTACCAACATCAGTCCAGTAGCCTGGGTGCTCATAGCTGGCTACGTTCTTACCCATTTTGATGGCCTCGGGAATGATTTCCTTGCCGAAATCAGTAGCATTTGGAAATTGCTCGAGAAGCTCATTTAGGACGTCCTTTGAAAATATGTAGATTCCCATGGAAGCGAGGTATTCCCGTCCCTGGTTCTTCATGTCGGCAGACACTTCTGAAGACCAACCACTAAGTACATTACTATTGGGTTTTTCAATAAACCGTTCAATAAATCCTCCTGCAACCTTCATGATGCCAAACGATGTTGCATCCTTGGCATCAACCGGAATGGTAGCTAACGTGATGTCGGCGTTCTGGGCCACATGATATTTTGCCAGCTTTTCAAAATCCATTTGATAGAGCTGATCTCCTGCCAATATTAGAACATAGTCGTAGTCATGATTGCGCAAATGGATGTTTGTCTGACGAACGGCATCGGCCGTTCCTTGAAACCATTCCCCACTGCTGCGCGTCTGCTCTGCGGCCAGGATGTCCACAAATCCCCTGGAAAACAAGTCAAAGTGATAGGTATTCTTGATGTGCTGGTTAAGAGAAGCAGAATTAAACTGGGTCAGTACAAATATCCGCACTACCCCTGAGTTCAGGCAATTGGAAATCGGAATGTCTATCAAGCGATATTTGGCTCCAATCGGCACAGCAGGCTTTGATCGATCTGCTGTCAAGGGGTATAGTCTTGTTCCTGCTCCTCCGCCTAGAATGAGGCCAATCATCTTTATTCTCATAGTACTTATGTTAGGTCATGTTTTCGTATAAGGAAATGTAGTCTTGTGCAGACCGACTCCAGGAAAAATCAATTTGCATAATGCGTTCCTGCACCGCCAATACCTCCTCGGCATCCGCATAGAAATCTACTGCTCTGGATATGGCATGCAAAATGTCTCCAACCGATGCGTGGCTGAACATAAAACCGGATCCCTCTGCATCACCCAGATCGGTCACCGAATCATTGAGTCCGCCTATTCTTCGAACCACTGGTATGGTGCCATAGCGCAAGGCATACATCTGATTCAATCCACATGGCTCCACACGCGATGGCATCAATAGAAAATCAGATCCTGCATAAATCTTATGCGCCAGTGCCTCATTGTAGCCAATGAAGATGCCCAGTTGATTTGGATAGTGCTGTTGTTGTGAATTTAAGGCATGATGCAGCCAGGGATTTCCTGATCCCAAAACGATAAAGTTGACATGCATTCCTAGACTAAGGGTCTGGTGGATCACTTCGGGAAGCAGATCGGCTCCTTTTTCGTCGGCAAAGCGTCCAATAAAGGAAATAACGGGTGCTGATTTTTGCAACCCAAACTCCTTGATCAGAGCGGCACGGTTGCTGCTCTTGAATTTTCGCACACTCTTCTTTAAAGGCACCTCAATCATAGGATCAGTAGCCGGATTCCATACTTCCGAATCAATGCCATTTAAAATCCCGCTGCTTTTGGCGGATTCACTTTCAAACAACCATTCCAACCCTTGTGAATCTGACTTTAGTTCGTTTAGATAACTGGGCGAAACGGTGGTCACTTTCCAGGCGCATTTGATCCCTGCAGCCAAAGGATTTACCACACCGTCCCATTCCAGCAGAGAACGCATTTGCCAATCAAAAAATGGAAAAGCGTACAACATATTCCAGCCAAAAGATCCGTGGTAGCGTCCATTATGGATGGTGAATACACTTGGAACTTCACGGAAACGATCAAAGCCCATTCCGAATTTCATAAAGAAGGGAATGATGCCCGAATGATGGTCATGACAGTGGATGACATCTGGAAGTTTCTCCCAGCCGTCTAGCCATTTTAACACCGTATGTTGAAAAGAAAGATAGCGATCTGGTCCATCGCCATAAAAGTTGCCTTGTGGATCGGCATAGACACCAGGTCGGTCAAACTTTCCTGGAATGTCCAGCGCATAGACAGTAAAGCCCAGCACTTCAGCATCCAACATATAGACACCATATTGCAACACGTACTGTCCCAGATTGAACTCACCAGAAGCGATTCTCTGCCAAGAATATTCGAGCATTTTCGGCAGATGATAGTACGGCATGACCACAGAGGCTTCCCACCCGGCAGCACGTTGATATTTTGGCAACGCTCCCACGACATCTGCCAATCCTCCCACCTTAGCCAATGGAAAGCACTCGGCACTAATATGGACTACTTGCTTCATACGCTTCTGTGGAATGCATGGGCACTCCGGATGAGCTTAAAATAGACTTCTTTTTACGAATCGAAGACCGATTTCCGTACAAATCATCAATCTTATGGAATATAGAGAACGACACTGGTGCAAGAAGATTTACCTTTAAAGAGTTATGAAGTTATTGATGGTTTGCCTAGGCAATATCTGCCGGTCCCCCTTGGCAGAAGGGATCGCCAGATCTTTGATCGATGACCGGGGTTTAGATTGGGAAGTAGATTCCGCCGGAACCAGTGGATGGCACGATGGACAGGCTCCCGACAATCGATCCATTGCCGTCGCCGCGAATCATGGAATAGACCTTACCGCTCAAAGGTCAAGAAAGATCGAGGTGAGAGACTTAGAGAAGTTTGATTTGATTTTAGCAATGGATCGGCAGAATCAACGAGATGTATTAGAGCTGGCTTCTGATCAACAACGATCGAAGGTGCAGCTCATCCTGAACTACGCACAACCTGGACTAGATCTGGAAGTTCCAGATCCCTACTATGGGGGGGCGCAAGGTTTTGAGCACGTCTATCAGTTGTTGCTGCAAGCCTGTGGTAAATTGGTGGATCAATACGCGTAACCCCAGTTGGGAGCGATCAAATCTTGAATCCGACTGTCAGTGAAAATCGGCCATTCTGAGCATTGGTCTCGACCATTTGGCTTGGTGCACCTTGAATCTGATAAGGGGTGTATGTATCAGTCTTAGTACGGAAACTAAAT
>JAHQVP010000310.1 GCA_019634275.1 Saprospiraceae bacterium | reverse complement strand
CTCCCTTAATGGAGCAGTACTTTAAGGTCAAGGGCAAGCACCCGCAAACCATTCTTTTGTTCAGGGTAGGTGACTTTTATGAGACTTTTGGTGAAGATGCCATCAAAGTGTCGAAAGTCTTGGGCATCGTACTCACGGCACGAAACAATGGCGGCAGTGACATTGAGCTGGCAGGCTTCCCTTATCACTCTCTGGACGTCTACTTACCAAAATTAGTGCGCGGTGGATATCGCGTCGCCATCTGCGAACAATTAGAAAAACCAAGTAAGGAGAAGAAGATTGTCAAGCGTGGAGTGACCGAAATCGTAACGCCCGGGGTGATCATAGATGATCAAATGCTCAACCACCGTGAGAACAATTTTCTTGCTGCTTTGCATTTCGGCAAAGAAAGTACGGGCATTGCTTTTCTTGATCTAAGTACTGGTGAGTTCTTGGTAAGTGCAGGTGATTTTGCGCTGATTGACAAACTCATGCAAACGTACCAGCCCTCTGAAGTAATCTTTGCCAAGGAGCATAAGAAGACTTTTCAGCGCAAATTTGGAGATCAATTCTATACTTATCCGCTTGACGAATGGATCTTCGCAAATGATTATGCCGTCGGCCTGTTGCTGGATCAGTTCCAGGCGATCAGCATGAAAGGATATGGTATTTCGGAGCTCCCCACGGCACAGATTGCCGCTGGCGCCATTCTGCATTACCTCAAATCAACAGAAAACTCGGCACTCGACCACCTCGGTAGCATTCAGCGAATTCATCCCGAAAACTTCGTCTGGATGGATCGTTTCACCATCAGAAACTTAGAGTTGATTCATAGCAATCACGCAACCGGAGTGCCCCTAATTGATGTCCTGGATCAAACCACATCCCCGATGGGGGCTCGACTTATGCGCAAGTGGGTCTTGATGCCACTTAATGAAGTCTCCGCCATTGAAGAACGTCTCGACGCAGTCTCCATTTTTGCAACCGATCGTGAATCTAGCGACCTGTTGGCGCAGGCACTGCGAAAGTCAGGGGATCTTGAGCGACTCATCTCCAAGATTTCTATGGGCAAGGCCCAACCAAGAGACCTTGGGCAACTTGCCCATACACTCTCCCTTCTTCCGGGGATTCAAGAGACCCTTTTGAGCTTCGAACATGATTACCTCAGTAGAATAGCAGATGCGCTCCATCCTTGCGCAAAGCTTCAGGAAACCATTGGTAAAACCATAGTGAGCGACCCTCCTACGCTGATCACCAAAGGAGGAGCCATCTGTGATGGTTGCCACTCAGAACTGGATGAACTCAGGCACATCATCCGAAACAGCAAAGAGCTCTTACTGCAAATACAAACTCGAGAAGCCGAAGCCACTGGCATCACCAATCTCAAGATTGGCTACAACAACGTTTTCGGATACTATCTGGAAGTCACCAACAAGTATAAGAATCAGGGCTTGATTCCGGAAGAATGGGTTAGGAAACAAACCCTGACGGGCTCAGAACGATACATTACCGATGAGCTAAAAACACTCGAGACCAAGATCTTAGGCGCTCAGGAAAAGGCTCTGGAACTGGAAATGCAGCTTTTCCATCAGTTGATGCTGGTTTGTGCTGAATACATTGAACCCATCCAACATGATGCGCAACAATTGGCACGACTGGATTGCCTCTTGAGCTTCGCATCTCTGGCCAATCGCAATGAATATAACCGCCCTACCATCTCTTCGGATGACCTACTAAAAATCGTGGATGGGCGGCATCCCGTCATCGAAAGTCAACTTGACCCGGGCGAGCACTATGTGCCGAATTCCGTGCAACTGGATCATGAAAGAAACCAGATCTTAATGATCACAGGGCCCAACATGTCGGGAAAATCAGCGGTGCTTAGGCAGACGGCTATCATCACCATCATGGCCCAAATGGGATCCTTTGTTCCAGCGCAATCTGCACATATCGGCATTGTAGACAAGATCTTTACTCGTGTCGGTGCTTCTGATAATATATCTTCTGGAGAGTCTACGTTCATGGTGGAAATGAATGAGACTGCCAGTATCATGAACAACATCACTCCAAAGAGTCTGGTCCTATTGGATGAGATTGGAAGGGGTACCAGCACATACGATGGCATCTCCATCGCCTGGTCCATTGCCGAATACCTGCACAACAATCCGGGTGCCCAAGCACGCACCCTCTTTGCGACTCATTACCATGAGTTAAACGAGCTCGCTACGCAGTGTGAACGGATACAGAATTTTCATATATCCACTAAAGAATCCGGCAAGCAAGTCATTTTCTTGCGCAAGCTGGTTCCAGGAGGGAGTCATCATAGCTTCGGGATTCATGTTGCGCGTATGGCTGGAATGCCAGCCTCCATCATTCGACGAGCTCGAGTTCTCCTTGAACATCTCGAGCAAAAAAGCCTATCTGCAAAAGAAAAGGAAGGCACGGTCATCAGCCACAACTTACCTCCCACATCGGCCGAGCAATTTCAGATGCAAATGTTTGATACTGAAGATGTCATAGGTCTCGAATTAAAGCGAATTCTATCCACCTTGGAAGTCAATACGATGACTCCAATCGAGTGTATGCTAAAGATCAATGAACTTAAGGAAGTCTTAAATAAGGAAGAGGTGTGATTTTTTTGCGAACTTTCTAGCACTATGAAAGCAAAACCAGTCCTCTTTCTAATTGCACTTTTTTTTGCCTCCCTTGCAGGAGCTCAAGAGCCTGTTTTAGGGTACTGGAAAGGCAAGATGCAGTCCGAATATGGCAAATATGAGTTCAAACTCACGGTGCAACCCCAATCCGACGCAACGGTGATCCACGATGGCATGAAGAGCACAATCAAGGCGGTGGCAATGCACAATCGACTAGGACTCGATGAGGTCATTGAACTGAATGGAGTCTATTTCGGAGACAACTCCGTCTACTTTTCGGATGTCAATAATCGTTTTTCTGAATGCGAGGGAGAAGGCACATTCAGTCGGTTGCAATTTCTGCTTAAATTCGAAAAAGGCGAAGCCATCCTGGATGGCCACTGGCAGGAATACAAGGATGTCAAACGCTACCGCAAGGGACGATTGCGGCTCAAGAAAAGCAGAGGCAAGGCATAAATAATGGCGCTCCTCCCTTCAGCTGGGACTTTCATAGCGGCCCCATTTGCAGGCAAACTCCGTGCTATTGAAAAATAGCGCTTCTACTACCAGATCCTTTCAATAAGCCCGATCATTCCTCTGGCATCATCACCGACTCGATGTAGTTTTCAGTACCAAAGACCTGCGCTGCCATCTTCATTACATCCTCTCCTGTGAGGGCATCCACCAACTTCTCGTAGGATTCCTGAGACAAATTCCCCAAGTCCAGGCCATACAAATAGTAGCTCTTTAACGTATTGGTCCAGTAGCCATTTTCTTTCTGATTCTTAATACGCGATTGTTTCTGAACCTCCCTGACCTTACCCAGATCCTCTTCGGAAGCTCCCTCACTAACCACCTTAGCGATCTCGCTCTTTGCTACCGCCAGCAAGGTGTCTACTTGGTCTGGTTCTGCATTAAATCCGATGGTGATCTGATACCCCTCGTTCGGGATTTTGCTCACACCACCACCGACCGATACGCCATAAACTCCTCCTTGGTCCTCTCTCATGCTCTCCCGTAATCGGTTGCGCAAAACCTCCTGCATGGCACTAAAATGGTAGCGGTTCTCACGAATGTCCCACTCAAAATCTCCGTACCAGTTTAGTCGTACTTGCGCCTTGGGTGCTTCTCCATAGTTAAAGCGATCAATGTGTTGTCCCTTTGCGGTCTTTACTCCCGGGTCTCTCCACTTTTCATTTCTATTGGTAGCAGGCAGGCTGCCAAGGTATTGCTCCAGGTGTGGCGTTATTTCTGCCACATCGATATTGCCTACCATGACAAAGGTAAAATCGGAGGCATCACTAAATCGATCTGCATAGACCTGCATGAGTCGATCGAGATCTACGGTCTCCATTTGCTCTGCTGTAGGAAGTCCCCTCCGGATATGGCCATTGAACTTCAATTTGGAAAAACGATCCTGGAAGTAGTAGTTAGGATTGACCAGGAGGTTTTGCAAAATCTGCTTTTGACGTGTCATGAAAGAATTGAAAGCCTCATCATCACGTCGTGGAGCAGTAAAGTAGAGGTGAATCAATTGAAACATGGTTTCCTGATCTGCTATGGTGCTGAATCCTTGCAATCCCTCTTCGTATTCCCCGATATAAGGACCAACTTGCACTTGCTTACCGGCCAATTGCTTTTGCAATTGCACCAGATTGAACGATCCTATTCCAGACTGATTGACAATGGCCGAGGCAAGGGAAGCGGTTCTATATTCCTCATCGTCGTATAGCGAATGTCCTCCAGGACTGAAGGCGGTAAAGGATATTTCATCGTTCTGAAAATCAGTCGGTTTCAAAATGACCCGTATTCCATTTGATAAGGTCAGCTCAGTTACTCCCACTGACGGAACTTCATTGCTGCTGACCACTGCTCCTGCGGCAGGCAAGGCCGACAAGAGCGGTTCTTCCGACACATTATCCTCATAGGCCGCTATGTCAGCAGCGTCAACCTCGGCAATGAGGTCAAGAACATCCTGTTCCGTTGGCAGGGGCACCTCTTCCTTATCCGGTCCAGTAATGACAATGACACGATTCTCGTCGGTTATCCACTTCTGTCCCAGTGCATTTACTTCTGCCAATTGTATGGAAGGCAAAAGGGCCTGCATCAACATCAGGCGCTGGTTAGGACTCATGGCCGGATTGTCATTGAGGAAATGATAGACATAACTCATGGAAAGCTGACCGGATTCCGTCTTATCCTCTTCCTTAGCCGTCGTCTCGGCTGCACTTAACATCTCGGCCTTAGTACGCTCTAGCTCCGATGCCGTAAATCCATGCAGAAGGACGCGCTTGTTCTCTTCGAGCACTGCTTTCAGCGCTTTTTCAATCTCCCCTTCACCGGCCGACACGAATGATGTGTAGGTATCTAAATCGCCCACTTCCCTGCCATATCCCGAATATCCATAAAGGAATGGAGGCTCTGCCTGCTGTCGCAACTCATCAAGGCGCGCATTTAGCATTCGGTTATAGGTGCTGCGGACCAGAGATGTTCGATAATCTCCTACCGTTTTAACCTTCTCATGATCGTGCTTAATCATCACTCTGCCAGTCGTAAAGGTCGCTTCCTTGTCCTTGGTGATGGCAATCAATGTTTCTTCGTGATCTGGAAAACCATATCGCTCCCGTTCTCTGGGATCATCGGGATTCTCGAGGGATGCAAATCCATCTTTGATTTGCTGCTCCACCTCATCCAGGTCTACATCACCCACCACTACCAAAGACATGAGATCTGGTCGATACCAATCACGATAGAATCGTTTAAGTGCATCGTAAGGAGCATTATTGATCACCTCACGGGTACCTATGGGCAATCGATCCGCATACCTAGAGCCACTAAAAATTACGGGCAGATACTCATTTCTCATGCGTTGGTTGGCATTGAGGCCACTGCGCAATTCAGACTCGACTACTCCTCTTTCCTTGTCTATCTCCTCGTCTTCAAAAGATATTCCATCAGCCCAATCTTGTAGAAT
>JAHQVP010000309.1 GCA_019634275.1 Saprospiraceae bacterium | reverse complement strand
ATTATGGTCAGTTCGAATCCCATTACCCGTACTTCCTTCTGGCAAATCCACAAAATGAGATGCGCTGCCATTGGCCTCGACCTTGCCAATGGTGCCTTTCTTTGCAAAGTTGACAATGTAGAGCATGCCATCCTCAGCAACGCAAGGACCTTCGATGCCGGATGTAAACAGGTTTTCAGCGGTGAAGTCTTGTGCTACGTACTCGGGTACCGTCTGCTGCATGGCAGCTGAGGCACAGCCCAGCAAGCATGCTACAGAAAAAAGGACCTGCAGATTCATCGGAAGAAGATACTAAAATGAAGAAGGCTTGACGAGCAAGCGATGAGAAAGTACTCGCCCATCATGGAGTCGAAGTACCAGCAAATAGAAGCCAAATGGGAGATTGTTGAGATCAAGTGTGGTTTCCAGATCCTTCTTAGACCAATGTAAGATGGCTATGCCTTGTGCATTTAAAAGTTGTGCACTGCTGGGTTTTAGATCCGTCCTGACTTGCAGCCAATGATCTGCAGGATTTGGGTACACTAGCAGGTAGTGAGGTGATGATCCACTGACGGCAGTAGTCATTGTACGCGGTTCCATCGCGATTTCATCTGTGCCAGAGAGGCCCAATGGATCAGTCACTGACAGTTGAACGCGATATGAATGGCGAGAGAATGGGGTTTCTGGTGACGTTTGCATCATGACCTGAGGTGCACGGGTCGTGTCCGAGTAGTCCAGGTGTGAGTGATTGTTGTGATCCAAAATGATGCGCCATGAGTATTTGAGTTGGGCGTCTGCATGATCACGATCTGCCACGTCTGCAACCAGACTTAAATCGAGAATCTCACCCTCAGGAGCGTATTGCAATCCATTGATCGGAGATACTATTGCGACGTCTGGAGGTGTATTGTTTAGCGAAAGAACAATACGGGTCTTGTCGGTAAGTCCTTGACTGTCTCTGACCAAGAGGTGTAAGGTATCGTTAAAGGCATGCGTAGTGGTTGCAGGGTAAGACCATGACAATTGAGGTTTATTGCCAATGGTGTCTGTCCCATGCAGCCATCTAAAATCCTTGATCGGGCCTTCGACATCGGTTGAGGTGGAGCCATCTAATTGGAAGGCAGCCGGCGTGTCATCAAATCGCCCTTCTACTCCAATCTTCGCAACTGGTGGAGCATTTCCACCAAAACAGATTCTGCGAAGTTGTCGAGGCTGTGCACTGCTGTAGTGCAATTCGAAGTAATAGAGGCAATCATCATGTGGATTGAATTTGATAAATACTGTCGGTCTCCCTGATTCCGAGAATGCATGCACGGCATGGACCTCAACCTCACCATGGGCATCCATCTCCATGGTTTTAATCCAGCCAGCAAAGTCTGCATGAAAGTACCTGCCATGGTAGTCCTTTGGCCAGGTTTTACCCTGACAGAAGTCACCAATGACGCTGCTGATACCGTCGAACGGCAAGCCCGTGGCTGGACTTATGGGCTCTTCAATCGAGGCAAAACTGCGCCATCCATTTTCATCATAGATGGGAAGGTGTGTCACCTCCGGAAAGTTCTCACTATTGCCATAAGCAAGCATCGGTGTTTGGTGGGTCAATGGCACTAGTGTCGGTAAGATGGATAAGGTGTCTGGTCCACAAACCAGATAGTGGGAAGAATGCTGACGGTGTTGGCGACGTAAAAGAGAATCCATGACAAATAAGTTGGGACAAGTACCCCGCTCCTCAATGCTGTCTGCATCCGGATGCCGAACCTGCTGTTCTTGGAAGTCTTCGAGCGCAATGAAACCTTCGTAAGCCGGCCAGCCAAAATTGCTTCCTGGGCCATCAGCAATGTTCAGTTCTTCGTAGAAATATCGGCCCACGTCGCCTATGAGAAGTGTGCCTGGATCTCCCTCATCCATGTTTGGAGATCCAGTGCCAGGCACACGCGTGATACGAAAAGGATTGCGAAGTCCAAGAGACCAGACTTTGGATGCCGGACGATCAGGATCGTTGACATCATAAAATGGATTGGATGCAAGGCCTTGTCCTGTGCCGGGATCAATGCGCAGCACCTTTCCACTATAGCTGTCAACATACTGGGCCCGATAAGAGCCCAGATCTTCGGCTGTGGAGATGATTCCATCTTCCTTGCCAAGACTATCATATCCAAATTGCTTATAGTCATCTCCGCCGGTGTGGCTGCCTATCCACGTGGTGCCATCTCCGGTTGCCACCAAAAGGGATCCATCAGCGCCCCAAGTCATGCCCCCCATACCATGCACGGGAGCGAGTACGGGCACTCCATTGGTGAGGTGGTCTCCGAGCAAAACCAGACGAGAAGAATCAAGGATTGACCAACTATTCAAATCTATCTGGTAGCGGGTAACCCTGCCAATCGTTGCGTCCCATCGATCTTGTTGCACTGAGTCCGGTATAGTGAGTCCTTGGTTTCTGAGGGCCCAGGGGTCGACTACGTATCCGAGATATAGGAATCCATTATCTATGAAGTTTGGATCTGTCACCATGCTGATCAATCCATGGTCACCGTCGCCCATCACCTCGTTAGAGATGTCCAAGAGGGGGGTGGTTCTCTTTACCCCATTCTCTACTAACCATATCCTGCCGTTGCGTTCCCATACGACCCAATGTGTGGAATCAACAAAGTCTACCCCCAGTGCACCTCCATCCCATTCGGAGCTGACCAGCTCATCTCGAAAACCTTCAGCCAGCTGACCATGCAAGATATCGTGCAAGAAAAAGGAAATCAGAACCATTAAGATGGGTGATCTCATGGATGGCGTCAGCTTGGAGACCTTTCTTCAGACGGTTCAAATTTTGCCAGAAGGAATACGACAATAAGTCCCAGGAAAAAAGCAAGTAGCGAAGCCCACAACAGTGCTTGCCCTTCATAGTGGGTATGCCATACATTGTCCTCGACGAGAACCTTGAATTCATCGGCCGAGGCATTTAGAGGCAACTGACTGACTTGTGTCCCGCTTTCTTCTTCCAACCAGAGAGAAGGATTGCGCCATGGCCAGATGCGATTGAGAGATCCAATCATAAATCCTGTTAATACAGCAAGGGTTTCGTTTCGGTATCGTTTGAATGTCCAGCTCAATAGATTACTAAAAGCAGCCAGTCCGGTAAAGCAACCCAACGCAAAAACCAGGATGGGGACTAAATTACTGAAGTCCAGTTCAGTGAGGATGGCCTTCACGGACCCAAGAATGTAGGTGTACATCCCGAGAAGCAATAGAATGAACGATCCTGAAATGCCAGGTAAGATCAGTGCACTAATGGCCACGGCTCCCGCCATGAAGATAAACAGCAGATTAGTTGAAGCCGATGCAGGCGTCACCGTGGTAATGCCATACGCGATAAATGCTCCCACAACGAGTAGGGCTATAATGGTGATATTCCAGTGCTTAACCTTACGTGCTATGAAAATGCTTGAACTGATAATCAGACCAAAGAAGAAGCTCCAAACCAATGGAGGATAATGTTCTAATAGATGGTCGATGCCAATGACGCCAACAAGGACGCCAAGCACCATTCCGGCCAACAGGGTCAATAACCAGGTGCCGTTGATGTCCTTCCAAAAGGCCCCTAGACCTTGACTAATGAGCGTCTTAAAGGGAAGCCGAACCACAGACTTAATGGTGTTGATGAGCGTTTCGTAAATCCCGGTGATGAATGCAATGGTTCCTCCAGATACACCAGGGACTACTTCAGCCATGCCCATAGCCAGTCCTTTCAACGCCAGTACGATCCCCTTGCGTGGCATTGCTTAGGACTTCACCAACTTGTGGATGCGCTGCCGATCGTCAATCAAGATCTTTAGAAAGTAAATGCCATTGGGCAAGGCATCCAATGCTTGCAACTTGATCACGCCTGCGTGGGCAGTGTGCATCTGAGATCGGACCACTTGTCTTCCTTGCAGATCGTATAAATCTACTCTCACCGATCCAGCGAGCGGTTCTCTGAAATCAACCAGCACCTCTGACTGAAAGGGATTTGGGTATACATTAATGTTGTCCTCGATGGCAATATCGACAGTCGGCGTCATGAGGCAGGTGGTCGTAAACACCAAACTCTCGGTATAACCACTGGTATCGAAAGCACAAACCGTATTGACCTGAAACTCGTATTCGGTGCACTCTTCCAGATCACTGATGGTAAACGTATTCGTAGTATCACTCATATCCATCCATTCATCGGAGCCTACTTCGCGCCATCGAAAAGTAAATGCTATGGAGGAATCCACCCGCTCCCAAATAACCTCCGCTGAGCTTTCCGTAACCAGAATGGTATCTACCAAAGGCGTTTGAGGACATAGCAGAGAATCAAATATGATGGAAACGCAGTAATCCTCTACCTCTCCAAATTCTACCGCCGCGTCGCAGGCAGTGAGGGTATCGCTGGAAGTCTCCATTAAACTTAATATGCGTAGTCGGGTCGAGCCCAGAGGAGCATCCGGTGGAATGCGTAACGTTTTGTGATAGGGATCAATCATGGCGGAATCACTCAATGCGACAAGCTCTGATTCGTTCTCAAAGGATCCGCTTTGATCATAGTCGATCCATGCATAGTATCTGCGATCGGTTAGTATCTCGCTGGAGCCCGGGAAAACGGACAATACGTACTGTGATCCTTGTTTCAAGCTCGTTTGGGGGCCACCGGTAAAGTCTCCATATCCACCATCAGGACCACTCCGATTGGCAAGTGTATGAAATGAGAAGCTGTCTATATAGTCGGGATTATCTGCAGCAATAGGGGGTAGGCAATATATAGAGTCCAGGCAAGTTCCACATCCCAAGGTGAGGAATTGGATGGGCTCTGAAAACGCTGAAGTATCAGCCTGACACAGCGAACGTACCTGGGCACGATATGCAGTACAAGGCAGGAGATCAGGTAATTTGATCGATGTGTTGCTGTCTAAATGACTAGTCCACACGGTGTCCTGATCTGCTCTAATCCATAGTTCATAAAGTTGTGCCGCTTCGTGGCCTTGCCATGTAACACAGAGTGTATCGGCCAATTCGACCTCGAGGCTATCGGGAGCCAGACAACATCCCATTGTGGTGACTTCGAATGTGCTGGTGGTATCCATTTGGCCATTCACACACGTGCTGATAAGTTGAACATTGTAAGGCGTACAATTGGAAAGATCAGAAAGTACAAACGGAGAGGAGACACTGTCTTGCACGGTTGCGGTGCTGTCTCCATCTGCCCACCAATGCAATTGGACAGAAGAAACAGAATCGGCAATCAAAAAACTAACCACGGCGCTATCCAGTGCCGGCTCAATGACTACCTGTGCCGGGGCCAGACAAGCATTGCATCCTTCTACAATCGCGCGTAACGCTTTGCCAGTATTAAGGCGCCCGCCCGTTTGAACATCATCAGCGAGTGTGGGTATTTGATCAACATTGTCAAGCACCAATGAACGCGCCATCAGCGAAGCGGCGGCCGGATCTATTCCAGCCAAGGAGGCCAAGTCACTGCAAGGCGAAGCATAAAGCAGCGCCACAGTACCCACAATCATAGGCGCTGCGAAAGAAGCTCCGCGATCATCTCCGTATCCTTGAACAGTAGTGCTGAAAATGTCAGAACCAGGGGCTGCCAGATCGATGTCATTGATCCCAAAAGCAGCAAATGTTCGTTCATCACGGATGTTGGTGGCCGTAACGGCAATCATGTGATCACTGGAACAGCTGGTAGGAACGTCCTTGATTTCATCGATGTTTAGTGCACGATTAGCCGTAGCCGTGACATTAATGATCCCTTGGGCACCAAGGCTGTCGTATATCCCACACCAAATCGGACTATCTTCTGGCGTCAGGTCCTCGTCTCCGTAGGAGAGATTCGTCGCTACGACATAGGCCCCGGATGCACCATTGGTCTGGTTGTATTGTGTTCTTTGGTCTAGCACATAGGCATAGGCGGCGATCATGTCGGATTCTACGAGTTCGGTATTGATGTTGATGGACATCACTTTTATATTCCAGTTCATTCCGGCGACTCCCATTCCGTTATTCGTGCGTGCCCCAATAATACCAGTGATCAGCGTCCCATGGTCATCAAAGTCATTCGCACCGCTTTGTTCCGGATCAATATTGTCATTTCCTAAATTGACATTCCAGCCTCGATAGTCGTCTACATATCCATTCCCATCATCATCGATGCCATTCAGTGGGATTTCGCCCCGATTAATCCACAGGTTGCCCTGAAGATCAGGATGCTTATCATCGATGCCGT
>JAHQVP010000308.1 GCA_019634275.1 Saprospiraceae bacterium | reverse complement strand
TGATGAGATATAAACACCCCTTCTGGTGAGCAGTTTCTTGCACTTGCCAAAAGAACTTTTTCCAACCGCATCAAACACAAAGGGATATTGGTCGGGGTCGGTGGTAAAGTCTTCTTTCTCATAATCGTATAGTTTGTCAGCCCCTAGTGACTTGATGAGTGCCATATTTTTAGTGTTGGCTACTGCGGTGACATGGTGACCGTTTGCTTTGAGAAACTGTAGGGCCGCTGACCCGATTGCTCCAGTGGCTCCGTTGAGCAAGATTCGATCTGTGGGCAGTAATTTTACTTTGTTGACAAAGTTCAATGCATAGTGAGCTCCTTCCAAGGATGCAGCTGCAGTGGCCATGTCGATGCCTTCGGGGATCGGCATAATGTTCCCTTTTTCATTCATCACGACATATTCCGCCTGACTTTGCAGTCCCTCATCATGGAATCCAAAGACGGCGTCGCCCTCAGCAAATTCGCTAACGTCCCCAGCCGTTTTTGCAACGATGCCGGCAAAATCAGTACCCAGAATCTTTCTCTTTGGACGCAAACCAATGAATAGTCGAAAGATCAAGGGACGACCGGTTAAGACGCCGATGTCGGTTCGATTGACAGTCGTCGCATGGACTTTTACCAGAATTTCTCCAGGTTTTAGTGGTGTGATCGGGATGTCCTCGATTCTTATGACTTCTTCGCTACCGTAGGTGCGACGCAATGCAGCTTTCATTCTGATCAAGATATTTAAGAAATATCGAAAAATTAGAAGATGAGAGAAGTGCGGCAACTTTTAGAAGTTTTACGATTAATTGCGAGGGACGATCTACCAAAGCGGTCCCCTCGATGGGAGGTGGAGATCATTTTCTACGGACGGACTTTCTTTTTTACCTTCTGCAAATATGGCAGGCACTCCACCCTTCAAGATTGGATCAAGAACGGCAATGGCCATTTGTATCTCTACCATGATTGGTACGGGGGTGTTTACCAGCCTGGGATTCCAGTTGGCGGAGGTGAGCAATACCTGGTCGATCATTATCCTTTGGCTCTTGGGCGGACTGATTGCCCTGATAGGGGCCTTTACCTATGCAGAGCTGGGCACCCATTTTCAGGACTCGGGAGGCGACTACATCTTTCTCAGCAGGATTTTTCATCCCATGTTGGGATACCTGTATACATGGGTGAGCCTCACGGCTGGTTTTTCTGCTCCCATCGCAATCTCGGCCATGGCGATGACGGCATATGTATCTACTCCATTAAACATTGATCCCACTTCACCCTGGTATGGCATAGGGTTGATCATCTTACTAAGTGCCGTACACTCATTTACCATTAAGACCAGTGGACGTTTTCAAGACATCTCCAGTGCGCTGAAAGTGCTCTTTGTCGTGGCCTTGATTGCCATTGGATTCTACTTCGCACCCGCAGGTGAGTCCTCCTTTATTTTGGATCAGAGTTGGAAAGACGAGTTGCTCTTGCCGGGATTTGCAGTTTCCCTGATTTATGTCTCCTATGCGTATCAGGGATGGAATAGTGCTGCTTACATTGTAGGGGAGATAAGGGAACCGAGAAGAAATCTTCCGATTGCACTAATTGGTGCGACAGTCTTGGTCACCGTGGTCTATGTGCTCATGCAAGTTGCCATGCTAAAGCACGCACCAATTGAGGATTTGAGTGGACAAGTAGAGGTGACGACCATTGCGTATACCAACATCCTCGGGCAAAATGGCGGCTATTGGATCAGCATCTTTATTGCGTTGCAGTTGGTCGCCACTATTAGTGGCTACCTTTGGATCGGATCGAGGATCATTCAGGCCATGGCGGCCGAGCATCGACAATGGAAATTTGTAGCACCGAAGACATCCAACAACATTCCGGTGCGTGCCGTCTGGCTGCTGGCCTTTGTGAGCATTCTATTTACGGTCACCTCAACATTTGAGCAAGTCTTGATTTACGCAGGATTCTTACTTCAGTTGATGAGTGCCTTGACCATTCTTTCCGTGTTTTTTATCAAGCACAAGAAGGGGACCTTTCGCAGTCCAGGGGGGAGAAGCCTGCAGGTGTTTTACATCGTGTTCAGTGTCGTGGTGTTGGGCTACACCCTCTACGAACGACCCCACGAGAGTTTGATCGGATTGGGACTGCTGGTGCTGGGCATTTTGACTTATTTTTTTCAGGGGAGTGATGCTGGGGGTGAGGTGATACCATAGTCGTGAATCTCTCCGCATATCTTGAGCACTTCTATCCAACCAATGCAAATATTTCAAGGCATCTTCAGTGCCTTGTTGGTAACGGCAAGTGACTAAAGTCACTTGGACGGATCTTTCGGACAAGTCACTTGGAGAATTCACTTGCCCCGCGAAATTCCAAGAACTCGGTCAGTCGGCTCATGGCCACACCCAATTCTTCATAAGAAACATAGGTGTAAACCATTCTAAATTGTCCATGACCTTCATGACCAAAGCCCTGCCCAGGTGTCAGTAAGATCCCGGTCTCCCCATAGAGCTGTAACCAAAAATCCTTTTCTGCTTCTGCTGAATTTCTGGAAAGGAAGGCCGAAAGATCAATCCAAATAAAGAGACTGCCGCGAGATGGAACATAGGGAATATCAAACGATCGAAGGGTCTTAACCACGAGCACATAAGACCGGGTGAGTCGTGCTCGGTTTTCTCGAATCAACCGACTGACGAAGGCGTGATCGTCAAGCACGTTTGCCATGAGCCATTGCGTATGATTCGAGATGGAATGAGATAGATTGTAGTTGCTGTATGCTTGCAGCAACTCTTCATTCAAGGTATAAATCAGGCCTATGCGAAAACCAGAAATGCCAAAATCTTTGGAGAAGGCGTACCAGAGATGGAGGTACTCGCTCTGAAATTTTTGCATGATTTGTGCAAACGATGTTGTTTCAAAACCACTTAGATATTCATGCGCGATTTCGGGGTGATTGACGTCTATCAGGGACAAGCCGTAAATCTCATTTACGATCAGGTGAATTTTATTCTGGATGCACCATTCTGCTATTTCGATGAGCTGGTCCTTGGAGTACATGATTCCGGTGGGATTGTCAGGACAGGTCAAAATCAGCATTCGAAGCGCTTTCGAATCGGCAGCACATTCCTGCTTTGCCTGCTCCAGCTTCGCGATCGTCAAGCAGGAACCTTTGGAGAGCGCAGCGATCTCCTTATGCGTGATGATGTTGTGCCGTTCAAGTCCTGCGATATTTGCAAGGTCGTTGGTGTACACCGGATAAGATGGAGCAGGTATGGCCACTACATCTCCGGCATCTCCCAGCATCAAGGCCGTCATTTCAATCACACCCGTCGCACCGGACGAGAACCCCAGGTGCGCGGGATCAATGCTGACGGAGCACAACTCCCGTCCTAGAAAGTCAGCGACAGCTGCACAAAAGGAGGGGTGTCCGAGCAGCGAAGTGTATCCTGCGACCCAATCTGGAAGCGACTCATGTTTGCCAATGTCTTCTAATTTTTGTCCCAGCATGTCCCAGCAGAGCTTATTTTCTGCCATGTTGAGCACAAAAGCCCCATTGGGATTTTGATCGGCATCATACTTGTTTGCCATGGCTTCCTCCCAGAGTGCAATGTCAGCTCGGATCACATCTGCGGCAGCTTCTCGTCCACGTTTTGAAAGACTAGTGCCCTTTAGGTTTGTTTCAGCGTTCACAGAATACGTCTACTTTAGACCAAAATGTATTTCAGTACAAACAGCACCACCAATACAATTAAAACGGGATGAATATTCTTTCCCCTTCCCCGGAACATCTCGATTAATACATAAAAGAGGAGACCAAAGGCGATGCCATTGGCGATGCTGTAAGTAAACGGCATCAGAATAATCATCAAGAAGGCTGGAATCATTTTTTCAATATCCTCAAGATCGAGCTTTCGCACCCCATCCATCATGAGCAGACCCACCATGATCAAGATGGGCGCAGTTGCAGCGACGGGCACTACTCCAGCCACAGGAGCTAGTAATATGCCCAGCAAGAATAGGATGCCCGTGGTCACGGCTGTTAGGCCGGTACGGCCCCCTTCGATGATGCCTGCAGAGCTCTCAATGTAGGTAGTCACAGAAGAGGTCCCCAAAACGGCACCGATGGTGGTGGCAGTAGCATCGCTGAAAAGCGCCTTGTTCATCCGAGGAAGATTTCCGTCTTCATCAAGCAATCCTCCTTTGTTGGCAGTGCCAAGCAATGTACCGAGTGTGTCAAGAAGATCGACGAGTGTGAAGCTGATTACCACCAAAAAAACAGATAGGCATAGGTGGAGCATGGTCTCTCCTGGTCCGGGAGTAAACAGGCCAGCAAAGTCCATCTGGAACGCAGTAGGGGACAGCGACAAAGCGCTGACATCATAGGTGGTAGGAACTTGTGTTACTCCCAAGGGAATTCCAATCAGCGTGGTAATGATGACTGACCAGATCATGGCACCTTTAACTTTGAAGACCATCAAGGCAGTCAAAAGAATTAAACTCAGTGCTGCCAGCAAGACAGGTGGCTTACTTAGCTTACCAAATTGAATGATTTGGGATGGCGCATTATTGATTTTTTCGATAAGTGTATCAGCTGCCAACGGCTCCGTACTATGGATGATGCTGATGATGGGTCCTTGGTTGACTTGAATGAGTCCAGCATTGTTCAAACCAATGAGTGCAATGAAGAGGCCGATTCCTGGCGCGATCGCGTACTTCAGATTTTTGGGAATGGCTTCGATGATCATTGCTCGTAGGCCCGTAATGGTCAAGATCAGAAATAGGATACCGGAAATAAATACAATGGCCAATCCCTGTTGCCAGGTGTAGCCCAGCCCGAAAACCACTGTGAAGGTGAAAAAGGCGTTGAGTCCCATTCCGGGAGCTTGTGCGAATGGATAGTTGGCGAGCAGGCCGATTAGGAAAGTACCCAAAGCCGCAGACAAGGCAGTTGCAATCAACACAGACTCCAGGTCCATGCCCGTCTGGGAAAGCACAGAAGGATTCACAAACAAGATGTAGGACATCGTGAGAAAGGTGGTAACCCCCGCCGTGACCTCAGTCTTAACGTTGGTGCCATTCTCCGTGAGTTTGAAATGACGGTCAAGTATACTCATGGCATTTGAAAACGGGGAAGATAATACTATCGCACAACTCCTCAGCCTAGGCTTGCAATCCAGTATGGCCCAGTGTAAAAACCACGATTTGTACCTTTGGCGCCAATGCAAAAGTCCGCTCAATTTGTTGCTCTTGTCCTGATGATGGCAGTCATTGGGTGTAAGACCCATGATCTGAAGGAACCGGAGTCTAAAGATCTGAGTTCCTACATGCAGGTCCGGAAATCCTGGAAAGATGCAGATGCTGCGCGGTCGAGTGCCGCGGCTGTAGTGCTTACAGAGGCGGAGCAAAAAGTAGATGGACAGCTGAGAAAAATGCGATTGGAGATGCTTTCCCACTACAAGAGCACACATTTTTTTCCTCCTGCTAGAAACTTTTACCAGTCAAAGAAGCACATCGAAGAGACAGCGTTGTTTGGGTTTTTGCAACGCATGCCCAAAGGGGGGATTCTGCACCTGCACATGTCCGCCATGGGAGATGCCGACTGGATGGTAAATCGCGCCATGCAAACACCGGAAATGCATGTCTATTGGAGACATCACAATGGCGAGCATATTAAAGGAGAGATGCGCGCATTTGAGAGAGGGAAAGCGCCGACGGGATTCTTTCCAGTACAGGAACTGGCATCAGATGTTGTTTCGTTTAAGGACTCGCTGCGCGCACTCCTGGTCTTCGATGAGCACATCGATCGTGACTCGGTCGATATCTGGACTGAATTCGAACGCGTCTTTCAGCGAATTACAGGATTCGTTACGTATCGTCCCATATGGAGCGACTATCTCTATGAGGGATTGTTGATACTGGCAAAAGACAACATTCAACATGCTGAATTGCGGCTTCCATTCCTTAATACACTATATGATCTGGATGCTCCAGCAAATCCATATGCCTTGGCTGATTTTGTACAAACTTTCGTGGAAGTTCAGCAACGGATCCGAAAGATTGACCCTGGATTTACAATGAACATCATCCATGCCAATCTACGGTTCTTTGATCAACAGACAATTTGGAATGACATCACCTTTACACACCAAAATCGCACTAAATATCCACAGTGGCTAAAGGGATACGACCTAGTGGCCGAGGAAGATGCGGGCCATCCCACACTTTTTCATGTCGAGAATTTCCTCCGACTCGATTCGTTGGAAACCGCCACTGGCGTGTCTTTGCCTCTGTATCTCCATGATGGTGAAAGTGATTGGGTGTCGGTCGACAATCTCTATGATGCGATTTTGTTAGGTACCCGACGTATTGGACATGGGTTTAACCTCTTTCGATTTCCCGGTTTAATGGAGCGTGTCAGAGAGGAGCAAATATGCATGGAGATCAATCCACTAAGCAATCAGATACTCGGATACGTTAGGGATCTGCGTATTCATCCTGCCAGTATTTTTTGGGGAAGCGGAATTCCATTGACCATCAGTTCGGATGATCCGTTGATCTTCGATTATCACGGGCTGAGCTATGACTTTTGGTCAATCTTCCTGGCCTGGGAGTTGGGCTTGGCTGACCTTAAAGCCCTGTGTCAAAATAGTCTAGTCCATTCCGCCATGACCCCGGAGGAGAAGAAAAAGGCACTGGCAGTATGGGATAAGCGATGGAATGAATTTATCAAGAAGGAACAATTCTAGGGGTTTGCAACAAGGCTCTGAAAACCCTTTTACGATCAATCTAAAAGCTGCGTAAGATCTGCATCTAAGATGTCAGACCGCTAGCCAAGAGCAATCAATGGGGTCTATTTATGGGAAAGAGCTCGCGACCCTGCACATTACTAAATCTCCAAAATGTCTCCAGAATATGAGGATCCATCGCGTCGTTTTCTGGGCGAATAAACGGACGTTATGGAAAGGAGATCAGGATTACTAATTCTCTTCATTTGTTTGCAGACAAGTCTATTTGGGCAGGGACAATCGCCATACCAATTGGATCTTAGGAAAGAAGCGGTGTTGAGTGGTCTTGGGATCTTGGGAACAGGTGCGGGCCTTTACATGCAATTAAGTACCTCTAAAGTTCCCTTCCGAAATGTGACCTATTCCGACTTGATTGATTTGGATGAATTTGAATTCTTTGATAAGGAATTCGACTTTCTTATCTCGGTAAACCCTAACAAGGCCAGAAGTGACAAATTGCTTTATGTCTCGCTGGTATTGCCAGGCATGCTTTTGATTGATCATAACTCACGAGCTGATTTCTTTAGATGGGGTTTGATGTATGCTCAAACTTTATTACTTGTTCAGGGGATAACGGACGTCACCAAATATGCAGTGAAGAGACCAAGACCCTACACGTTGGCTTTAGGCCGTCAAAATGAAGACTATTTGTTAAGTGCAAATGATCGGGCGTCTTTTTTTTCGGGTCATACAAGTGCTTCTGCTGCATCTTCATTCTTTTTTGCTAGAACCTTTGCAGACTACTATCCCAGGAGCCCTTTTAAAAATTATGTTTGGGGCGCCGCAATTGCCATTCCCGCAATGACAGGTTATTTGCGAGTGCGTGCAGGGAAGCACTATCCCTCTGATGTATTGGTAGGCTATGCTGTGGGTGCACTTGTTGGCTTGGCCATACCTCAATTGCACAAAAAGCAAAAAATTAGTAAAAGGATGAGGCTGCGTCTTGGCGGCCAATCTGTCGGATTGTTGTATAATTTGTAGGTGACATTACGCCAAAAAATCTGACTTTATGAGACTTCTTGTCATTGAGGATGCAACTGATCTCGCAAGCGCCATTGCTGACTTTTTGTCCGAAGAAGATTGTTTATGCGAGGTTGTGCACTCCTATAGTGACGCTGTCCACAAGATCGAGAACTTTCACTACGATTGCTTTTTGGTGGATTTGACCTTGCCAAAGGGAGATGGATTGAATTTGGTGCGAAGAATCAAGAAGATGGATGTGGAGGCTGGGGTGCTGATTATCTCTGCAAGAAATGCTGTGGGAGATAAAATTAAAGGACTGGAAGCAGGTGCAGATGATTTTTTGGCAAAGCCATTTCATCTAAGTGAATTAAATGCTCGTATCAGGGCCACCATGAGGAGACGACTACGTGTGCGACGCGAAACTGTCATACACTTTAATGAGATTTCGATTTGTGAAGATCAAAGAGTAGTTCAGATAAGCGGGAAAAATATTTCTCTTACGAAAAGCGAATTTCGACTCTTGAATTTTTTCATTATCAATAAGCACCGAGTCCTTCTAAAGGAGCACATTGCCAGCCATTTGCTTAATGACGTGTCCATGTCAATTGTGAGTTATGACTTCATCTACTCTCATATAAAGAACCTGAGGAAAAAATTGATTTTGAATGGTGCGAAGGACTATGTCCAGGCCGTTTATGGTTTGGGATATAAGTTTAGTGATAAATGAAACTACTGGACCGAACAGGTTTGGATTTCTTGATGATCTCGATTGTCGCGATCGCACTAATTTCTCTTTTACTCGCCTTTGCAATTCGAGTTGCGGTTGATAATGAAATCAAGAATGATCTTATCGAAGCAAGAGTAGTCCTCAAGGAACGATTCAGTGAAGATGTTGAACTGCCCAAGGAAATTAGGGCAATCGATGAGATTATTGAAATGGTTCCCGTGGATACGATTGATTTCCAGGAGGCTTTTCAGGACACATTGCTTATGATGCTGGATTTCGAAGATGACAAGCCTGTTCTGGATAGAGAAGCCTATGTGCAATACCGATACACGGAGAATATTAACGGTAGATTCTATCGAGTGACCCTTAGCCACCCCAAGTTTGAAACAGATGATCTACTTCTCATATGTATGACTTTCGGATTACTGTTCCTGGCTATTCTCATTGTTGTGCTAAATCTTTCCAATAGAATAGCTGCTCAAAGTCGCTGGTTGCCTTTTCATCAGATGCTGGAGCAGATCCGTAAATTTAGAGTGACCGAACCATCCATTTTCGATCTGCAAGAATCGGATATTGATGAATTTTCAGATCTAAGAGAAGCGATCCTAGAGATGTCCAATAAGATATCTAGGGACTATCACGCGCTAAAAGAATTTACAGATAATGCAGCTCACGAGATGCAAACACCTGTAGCTATCATCCAATCCCAATTGGATATCATGGTGCAGAGAGATCTCAACGCAAGCAGCGCTTTGTACCTCTCCAAGATGCAACATCAACTGTCAAAACTGAAGGATCTTCATCAATCGCTCTTGTTGTTGTCGCGTTTGAAAAGTGATCAATTTATCGAGAGAGAATGGCTTAGGGTTCATGCCATTTTAGCGGAAGAAATCGAGGAACTGAAACCTTTATGGGAAAGCAAGGGCATTGCATTAGAAAAAAGAATTGTGGACTGTCAGGTTCAAGCAAATGCAAGGTTGTTGGAGATTATGATATCTAATTTGCTGCTGAATGCAATCAAACACAATTGCCTGGATGGGCGAATTCTCCTTGATTGCCAGACAGATCGACTAGTCATCCAAAATGATGGCCCAAGTTTAAAAGTTTCTCCTGATGCACTTTTCGAAAAGTTCGCAAAATCAGATCAATCAACTGCTTCAAATGGACTTGGATTGGCTATTGTGAAGGAAGTCTGCACGTTCCATGAATGGTCACTGCACTATAGTGAGGAGAACCAATGGCATCAAGTTTCCATCATCTTCTGACACATAAGGCAGATTTTATTTTGTTTAATAAATAACTGCAAAAAGTTAAACAAAACATCCTCATTCATGTTCGTCCAATAAAAATGGAAACATGAAGAAAGTCATACAAATTGTATTCTTGATTGTGATCTGGAGCTCAGTAAGAGCACAGACCGTAGTCGACATCGTGGTCAATAGTGAAGACCACACCACCTTAGAAACAGCAGTGTTGGCTGCAGGACTGGCAGAGACGCTCTCTGGCGATGGTCCCTTTACAGTCTTCGCTCCCACGGACGAGGCCTTTGCGGCATTACCCGATGGTACGCTGGAAGCGTTGGTGGCCGATACCACTGGTCAGCTGGCGGATATTCTGACTTATCATGTGGTATCAGGCACGGTACTGTCTACTGACTTGATGGACGGGATGACGGCCACGACCCTAAATGGAAAAGACATCACGGTGAGCATCAGCGGAGATACGGTT
>JAHQVP010000307.1 GCA_019634275.1 Saprospiraceae bacterium | reverse complement strand
TTTGTAACCAAAGATAGGCTTGCGAGAATGCACCGAGAGCACCTCGGAAGTAAGACCCATGGCAGGAAGAATGATAATGTAAACCTCGGGATGGCCTAAGAACCAGAAAAGATGCTGATATAAAATTGGACTTCCTCCTACATGATCCAGTGCCTGACCTCCAATGAAGATTTCACTCAAGAAAAAGCTCGTACCCAGGCCGCGATCCAGCATCAGCATTAAGAATGCGGAAACCAAAACTGGAAAAGACAAAAGGGCAATAATCGCCGTCACGAAAAAGGCCCAAATTGTCAGAGGCATGCGAAACATGCTCATGCCCTTCGTACGTAGATTTAAGACAGTAGTGATATAATTTATTCCTCCGAGCAGAACCGAAACCACAAAAAACACCAAACTTGTTGTCCAAAGTGTCATTCCCGCCTTCGATCCATCCGAGGCTTCAGGCAAGGCACTTAACGGCGGATAAGCTACCCACCCGCCAGAGAAGGGGCCGGTATTCAGAAATAAGGAAGCGAACATGACCACGCTGGCCAGGAAAAAGAACCAATACGATAGCATGTTTAGAAATGGCGATGCCATATCGCGCGCTCCCAACTGCAATGGGATCAGTAGATTACTAAAGGTACCACTGAGCCCAGCTGTCAGTACAAAGAATACAATAATGGTGCCGTGCATGGTCACTAGAGCATAGTAGAACTCAGGATCTAAGCGGCCAACTCCAGTGGCATCAATGGTGATCCACTTGCCTAAGAGTGGTTTGATCCAGGCAAGACTTTCTTCCGGAAAACCAAGCTGTAATCTAAAGATCACAGACATGGCTGAGCCAATGATTGCCCAGATGATCCCCGTAATCAGGAACTGCTTGGCAATAATCTTGTGATCTTGGGAAAAGATATATTTCGTGATAAATCCAGACTGATATTTATCATCATCATGGTGCTCATGAAAATGATCATCATACCCCAACTCTTCGATCAGGGCATCCTCGGCTTGAATTCTGTCTACTACTTCTGCCATTTTTTCTGAACCTTAATTGCTAATAATCTTTACTTCTGTCCTTCTATTGTTGGCCCTTCCTTCGGGTGTACCATTGTCGTCAATCGGCTGCGTTTCGCCGTATCCACGTGCGGAGAGTCGGTTGGATCCGATTCCCTGACCGGTGAGATAATTGAGGACTGCATCTGCCCTTCTCTGAGAGAGTTCTTGATTGGCTTCATCATCTCCTTGACTGTCGGTATGACCGCTCAATTCGATCATAACTGCTGGATCTGCTTCCATAGCCTCTACTACATTGTCCAGCTCATATCTGCTCAAGGGAGTCAGCGTAGCGGAAGCCGTTTCAAAATTGACGTATTTCAATCTAACGATGCGATCAGTCTCGCTTTCAAGCGCCGTGGTCCACGAATCGTCAAATTCTTGCTTCCGCTCTTTGAGTTCGTAGTCAAACAGTTGGCCGACATACGGATCTTCGTCTGTGCCTCGAATCGACTGCACATAGAATGATTCCTGCTGTCTTAACCAAGCACGGTATTCGTCTTCTTCTACGACCTTGACCAACTTACGCATACTGTAGTGCCCTTTACCACACAACTCAGCACAAGCTAGCTCATAGTCAAAAGCTTCCCATTTAAGCGGACCATCAGGATCTGTTGGATCAGCGGGTACCTGATACTCAGGATACTTTGATAGCTCTTCACGATACTCTTCTGTGGTCTTCATAGGTGTAAATACAAACACCGTTGGTAAGCCAGGTACGGCATCCATTTTTACTCTGAAGTGAGGCAAGTAAAAATTATGCAGTACATCCATGGCATTGATCCTGACCCGGACCTTCTTGCCACGTGGCAGGTAAATGTCCTGAGCGATAAAATCGTCGAGATTCTTAACATCAGACCAGTCTTGACCTAATGTGTTTGCAGAGTTGATTAGGCGAAAGTTTTTAGTGCCCAATTGTCCATCTTCTCCAGGATATCGAATAAACCACTGAAACTGAGTACCAGTAGCCTCTATTTCAATGTAGTCTTCGTCTGGCTCGACATCCGCCATGACTTTACCCCATGCCAGCAATCCTGAAATCACCAGTCCGGTCATCACAAAAGCAGGAATTATGGACCAGATGATTTCCAGCTTATTATCGTGCGCAATGAACGAGGCCGTTCTCCCCTTTCGCATGCGATATTTCCATGCATAGTAGAAGAGGGCAATGTGCGTAATGATGAAAACGATCCCAGTAATCACCAGGGTCACATTAAAAAGATTGTCCAGTAGCCCACCGTGCTCGGATGCCGCCTGGTGAGGTCCATAGCCCAGCATATAGTTTTTGTAAGCATATGCTGAAGCAACTGTTCCTACTAAAAACAGCACCATGAAAAGCATAAGGTAATTGCCTTGTCTCGCCATGCTCGACTCAGAGGCGTCTTCTTCCCCCCGTATGCTTTTGGCCATCTCGTTGATCCTGCTGATCTGCACGATCACAATGGCAAAGAGGACAAAAATGATGAATATGGTCAGTAGCGTCATTGCTATTATTTCAAATTATACAACGTGATGGTGTAGACTCTCGTCAATGTATGGGTCTCTATAACTAACAAGTGGAGCCTTAGTCAGTTGACGTAAAAAGAAAAAAGCAAACAATCCTGCAAATCCTATAAACGTCCCTATTTCTAAAAAGCCTGGTAAGGTAAATCCAGCCACCATGTGCGAAGCATGATGAGCATGTTCTGCCGCTCCATGAGCATGATCTGCCGCGTGATGTGCAGCGTCATGCCCCAGTACCTCGTGCGCCGTATGCAGAATACCCGGTTTCAACATGAGGAAATAGTCAAGCCAATGCCCAAGAATCAGAACAATGGTAATCACGGTGAGTGAACCTGCCTTGCGCTTGGTATCGTTGCGCATTAGTACGAAAAACGGTAGCACGAAGTTGATGGCCAGATTGGCGTAGAAGAGTACTGGATAATCTTGCAACCGCTGCTTGAAGTAGATGGTCTCTTCCCCTACATTTCCATACCAGATCAACATATACTGAGAAAACCAAAGGTAGGTCCAGAAAACACTGAATCCGAAAATGTACTTACCCAGATCGTGAAAGTGATCGGATGTGACCTCTGTAAAGTAGCCCTTGCCTTTAAGGTAGATCAATGTCAATACCGTAATGCACAACATCGTCACGAACCAGCTTATGGTAGCGTACCAGGCAAAGAGGGTGCTGTACCAATGGGCATCCACTGACATAACCCAGAGCCATACCATAGCCGCACTACTAAATCCCGCAATCGGCAAAAATGCTGCAGCCCAAATTCGAAGCTTACGCTTATGCACGGAGAAGTCAAACTTATCCACGTTTTCTTCTTCCAAGGATATAGAGCGAATCTTGCGTGCGAAGAAAATCCAAAGGCCCACGATAATGACTGTAAACAACGTGTAATTAAGAGGATTCAGAAATGCACTCTTATGTTGCAATATCTCATCTGCTGCCACGGCATCGGCATCTGCCCAGTGATAGAGGTGATGAGCATGCATCCAGAGACCGGCCACAATGACAAGCAGCAACACCAGTCCTACAATTAGAAATTGAGCGTAGGCCTCCCACAATCGCTTAAATACCGTGTACCATCCTGAGAAGGCGATCACATTGGCGCATAGAAAGAACAAGGCCAGAAATGCGATGCCAGTAAAAAACACACTGTTGTGTAGCAGATTGCTCCAAAAGCGCGTATGGAGAGCATCATCTGTGACATAAGTAATACCCAAGCAAACAAGCCCAATGGCCATACAGACCATAAGAAAAACTCGTGCTCTAGAAGGGAATGTAAATTGATTCATTAGTTAGCTCTTCTCAATTATCGTGTATCAATGATGTGCGTCTCCGTGCCCATGATCGTGATCGTGACCGTGCTCCTCATCCGAATGGTGTTCCCCATCATGGTCGTGAGCTTCTGATTCATCATGGTCATGATCTTGATCCAAATGTGCGATCGTGGCATACGGCACTCCTACACTGTTTAAGGTGTTCTCGTTCTCATCGTAAGCCAGCTTCAACTCCTTTGCCTGCAGTCCCCGGATGTAGTGTATGACATTCCACCGCTCCTCATAGGAGAGCTTATCGGCATAACCTCCCATCACATTCTTACCATATATGATAGAGTGATAGTATCGCCCTTCAGAAGCTTCTACGAACTCTGGTAAAAGAAAATTTGCAGGCTGTGCGGGATACATGCCTCCATCATCCCGGACCAAATACCCTAGTCCATCGCCATTTTCTCCGTGGCAAGTGGCACAGAATATTTCGTAAAGTTCTTTTCCAGAACTTAGGCCGGCAGCGGTTATAGGGTAAGGATTTTCTACGATTTCAGCCATGGCTCTTTCCCGCTCAGCATCGCTGTCCTCGTAATAATAAGGAACACTGCCACTCATTGGCAATCCTACAAAATGTTGAGCGACCGCTTTGGGGTCATCAGACATGCTCATGCCGGCATATCCGCGAGGGATCGTTCCTTTTACAGGAGTCCGCGGCATTGCGTACTTCATATAGTCCTCCGTACCACCCCAAGTGTTGAACTTGTAGTAGTCCAATAGATTGGCTTCATACGCGGTGGAATGGAACATGTCAGGCATGTACTCGTGTCCGGGTGCATCACCTTCAGAAGGCGAGCAGCTTACGAGCAGCCAGGCAGTAAGGATGCAGATCAATATGATTTTACAACTCTTCATGGTCACTGGCTCTTTTAAATAGTTTTTGTTCTGATTTCAGATGCGCCTGTCTCTCCAAGAAACTTTCGGTAAGCAGCAAGCTCCTCTTCACTGGAATGACCAGCATCAAACGAAATACAGAATTTATCATCTGTGATTCGATCATCCAATACCGGATTAGTGACTCCGGGTCCCTGGCCATTGACCGCATAGTAGGTCACTACCATGCCGATGCTGGCAAATAACACAGTCAACTCAAAGGTAATCGGTATAAAAGCCGGGACAGACCAGTAGGGTTTGCCACCAAAGATTATTGGCCAATCTCTCGTGAAGACCCAAGTCATGAAAAGAAAGGCCGTCAATGTTCCAATCATGCCATAGATAAATCCTGCCTGATGCAACCTTGATTCTTTCAATCCCAACAGGGGATCCAATCCGTGCACAGGAAAAGGGCTGAAGACATTGTCGATGTTCAGATGTCGTTCTTTTGCCACTTTCACCGCACTCAGCAGATCGGTCTCATCGTCATATAGTCCAAATAGTATTTCTCGGTTGGTACTCATAATTTCAATGAATTAGTGTGCTACGCTTTCCTCTTCGTGAGAATGAGGCTTATGTGCGTGCTTCGCATGCTCACCGGCATACTGATCACCGGATGTTTTAAGAATTGACTTGACCTCTGCAATGGCCACTACCGGCGCTACCCTTGTAAAAATCAGGTAGAGCGTAAAGAAAATACCAAGTGTGCCAATGAATATTCCGATCTCTACCCAAGTAGGAACGTAGTAACTCCAGCTACTGGGCAGATAGTCTCTGGCCAGTGTGGTAGGAATAATTACGAATCGCTCAAACCACATGCCTATGTTGACGAAAATCGACATGAAAAAGGTGAGCGCAATGTTTCGCCTAAATTTGCGGAACCAAAAAATCTGGGGAGAGAGGACGTTGCAGGACATCATGCCCACATAGGCCCACCAATACACTCCTTTGACCCGATTCAAAAAGGCATACTGCTCGTATATGTATCCCGAATACCACGCAATAAACAACTCCGTCAGATAAGCAACCCCCACGATGGTACCCGTTAATAGGATAACCTTGTTCATGGAATCGATGTGCTCCACGGTGATGTAATCTTCCAACTTCAACACTTTCCTGGTGATGATCATCAGCGTCAATACCATTGCAAAACCAGAGAAGATGGCCCCGGCAACGAAGTATGGAGGGAATATGGTAGTGTGCCATCCGGGTATCACTGAAGTTGCAAAGTCAAATGATACGATGGTATGGACCGACAAAACCAGTGGTGTTGCGATCCCGGCCAGTACCAAGGACAACGATTCAAAACGTTGCCAGTGTTTGGCCGCTCCTGTCCATCCAAAGGATAAGAAGTTATAAAAGCGCTTCCTCAATCCGGTAGCCCGGTCTCTTAACGTGGCAAAATCCGGTACCAGGCCGGTGTACCAAAACAGAAGGGAAACCGTAAAATATGTACTAATGGCAAAAAGATCCCAAAGCAGCGGCGAATTGAAATTGACCCAAAGGGGACCTCGAGTATTGGGGTAAGGGAAGAAGAAAAACACCACCCACATCCGTCCGACATGAATGCCTGGAAAAAGGGCAGCACACAAGACCGCAAAAATGGTCATGGCTTCTGCAGCCCGGTTTACTCCCGTACGCCATTTTTGTCGGAACAACAGAAGGATTGCAGAAATGAGTGTTCCTGCATGGCCAATTCCGATCCACCAGACAAAATTGGTAATGTCCCAGCCCCATCCAATGGTTCGATTGAGATTCCAGGTGCCAATACCAAACCAGATGGTCCAGAGGATGCAAAAAACGCCAACGGCCAGGACCGATACTGCGATCAGAAAAGACACTACCCAGGCTACGCTGGGTGTGCGCTCAGAAGGAGCACAAATGTCCTCGGTAATCTGATGATAATCTTTATGTCCCGTAATAAGGGGGTCCCGAATCGGTGATACTACTGCACTCATGCTTCTCTACGCTTCAGTTGTATTAATTGCTTCACTTCGGTTGGTGACTTTCATCAAGTAGCCAACAGATGATCGAACATTCGTTTCTTCAAGAACATAGTAGCTCTTGTCGTCCTTGTTGAGTTTACTCACCTCACTCTTGGGATCGTTGGTGTCACCAAAGACAATGGCTCCAGTCGGGCAGGCTGTTTGACATGCGGTTTTGATGTCTCCATCTGCAAGGGCACGTCGTTCTGCTTTTGCCCTAAGCTTGCCTTCTTGAATACGCTGCACACACATGCTGCACTTCTCAATGACCCCTCTGGACCGGACGGTTACATCAGGATTCAACACCATTCTGGTCAGGTTGTCCGCATAATATGGTGTTGCTTCATCAAATGGGTCATTCTCGTTGGCAGGAAACAAATCAGCGGTATTGTAATCCAACCAATTAAATCGTCTCACTTTGTATGGACAGTTATTGGCACAGTAGCGTGTACCTACGCAACGGTTGTATGCCATCTGATTCAGCCCTTCGGCGCTGTGGTTCGTAGCCGCAACAGGGCACACATTCTCACAAGGTGCGTTATCGCAATGCTGACACATCATGGGTTGATATACCACATTGGGACTCTCTACATCACCATAGTAGTAACGGTCAATGCGCATCCAGGTCATTTCATGATGTCGCATCACCTCCCGCTTGCCAACAATCGGCACGTTATTCTCCGCCATGCAGGCTACTTGACATGCACCACATCCGATACACGCTGAAAGATCCACTGACATCCCCCAGTGATGACCCAATCCATAGAAATCGGTGCGATCGGGATATAATGTCTGCTCATTAAGATGCTGGTGATGTTCTCGTTCATGCTTGAGATGATCGATTGCTTCTTCCAGGTGATCCACATTGGTTTGCCGTAGAATGGAGCGCTTGGTCAAGCCTCCTTGGTATCCATTACCCAAGGTCATCACTGCTTTCTCATCTACATTGATGGTCTCTCCTCCCTGTGTCTCATCCTTGCCTGTAACCCCCATGGTATGGTGGTGCTGAACAGAAGCAAAGTCATCATCGTGCCCCACTTTCCTGGACACAGATGCATCAGTTGCAAAGTACATGACATTGCCATCGGCGTCACGACTCAAGGCGGGATACAAGCTTGCGCCAACATTGTTGCCGGCCTTGCCTGTTCCTGTACGTCCATAACCTAGTGCTGCCGCAACCGTGCCTTGCATCTGTCCAAACTGACGCACAATTGGCAGCTTGGTGGCAGATTCACCAATGGTGAGGTTCACCAGGTCGCCATCCTCATCCAGGCCCTGGAAATACTCAAAATCGTTTCGACCATTCCAGGCCAAGGGGATGTGAAGTACATTATCCCATACCACTCGTGTAACGGGATCTGGCATTTCTTGCAACCAAGGATTATTGGCATAGCTTCCGTTACCCACGCCCATCGCTTCATAATAGGCAATTTCTAACTCCGTTCCAGCAGGTCTGGTAACACCCGCACTTGTGGGCACGGAGACCGCTTCTGGCAATGCTTGTCCGCCGACCAACGCAAATCCATCGTGGAGTGTGCTGTCCCAAAACGCCTGAAAAGAGGCGTATTTATTCTGTTGTGGAAAGACATCCGCCTCCCACGTAGACATGATGAAATCATATGACGACTCAGGAGCACCTGCCATCCCTAAAATGGTCTCCAAAAGTGGGCGGGTATTAAAGAGCGGATGAATGGTGGGCTGCACAATTGCATAGTGCCCAGCTTTCGGGTTGACATCACTCCATGTTTCCAATGCATGAGGCGTCGGCAATGTGATCTTGCATAGTTCCTGAGTTTCACTCGGCATCGAAGTACACGCGATCGAGCAACTGACATTAGCAATGGCCTCAGCAAACGCAGCACCCTCAGGAGTATCGTAAACCGGGTTGGCATCACCACAGATGATCAGTGTATTTACTCGCCCTGCTTGCATGTCTTGCAAGAGCGATACCACATCGGCATCGATCCCCTGTCTCTGTAGGGAAGGGGCCGCCATCGATATAGTGGCCTCGTAATTACCCAATGCACGATTGATGGCAATGATCAGTGCTTGTTCTGCTCTGTTATTGGAATCAGACAGTACGATGGATTTTCCTTGACTTGATTTTAGGTCATCGGCGAGTACCTGTATGGCCTCTTCTGCCTTGGCATTAGAAAGCGTACCGGAGGCATTTCCACCCACAACAGCCGCATGCAGCTTTGCGATCGCCAGACCTTGCTCACTTGGCTTGATCAAGACGCGCTGATCTGCATTGGATCCGGTATAAGACATATTTGATTCTAACTGAATCAATCTGCTCATGTCTTTACCTTCCTTCCCAGCAATCTTACGGCGTTTGGCCCATTGGTTGGCAAACTCGACTGGTGAGAGCCAGGTCCCCAAGAAATCCGCTCCAAAGTTGACCACAAGGTCGGCTTTGTCGAAATGATATCCCGGCATCGCCGCTGTTCCAAAGGCCTCAGAATTTGCCTGAAGGGTGGCAGAGCTTGAAATAGGATCATACGTAATGACCTCTACGTCACTGTATTTTGCCGAGAGCATAGCAAGTGCCTTATGCACGGACGGACTCATCTCGGTATGGGTCAGGATCCTGATGGCTCCTCCAGCCAATTGCTTGGCAATGGCAGCATCAAGATCGTCCCATGTACTCATTGTTTGGTCACCCATGGTGCCCGAGGGCTCTCGAAGGCGAGCGACATCATATAGATCAAGAACCGATGCTTGTGCACGGGCGCTCGTACCTCCCTCACTCAATGGCGACATGGTATTGCCTTCCACCTTTATTGGCCTTCCTTCCCTAGTCTTTACAATCACAGGGCAGAAATCTCCTCCTCGTACGATGCTTGACGCATAGTAAGTCGCTACACCAGGCACAATGCTATCCGGCTTGACAACATAGGGCAAGGCTTTTCGCACGGGCGTCTCGCATGCTGCCGCGACAGTGGCTGCACCCAGACTAAATCCGAGATATTTTAAGAAGTCTCTGCGACCCGGTGCCGCTTGTGGTTTCTGATCTGCGGTGGCCACATCATTGAGAATCGGCAACTCGTAGAACTCTCTTTGAGCGTCATTGACTAACTCTGGGTCTCGGTTGAGATCTTCAGGACTAATCCAGGCTTGATTCATTTGCTCCATCCTTTCTCTTTGTCTCTTCTTTATTAGTAATGACACTTTTGACACTCAAGTCCGCCGATTTCCTCGACGGTAACTCCTTCTCTTGTTCCATCCTTTAGCTCTTCATGATACTTTTCATACGAGCTGTAGTAAGGATTGTCGGTAAACTGTACTTCGGTCTGTCGGTGGCAATTGATGCACCAGCCCATAGAAAGGGGCGAGTATTGCTTCACGACCTCCATTTCTTCTACGGGACCATGACAGGTCTGACACTCGACTTTACCAACGGTGACGTGCTGGGCATGATTAAAGTAGGCATGATCAGGCAAGTTGTGTATACGGACCCACTCGATTGGTCCTTGAATCTGCGGCTTGGTCGCTGAGGTCAGCGACTCTTTAATTCCGTCCCACTGATCCTTCGTGATTCGATCGCCTTTGCGATCAAGCTTGCCGTTTTCCTGGATGTAATTGTTCTGGATCCAGGTCTTATAAATCTTTTCAATCTCTTCTTCGGACATGGCGCCATAATCCTCGATGTACGTATCATCATTGGGATTAAATCCTGCTGCAGCAAAGATCTTAGTAAGCTCTGCAGTCCCGTGCTTGCTTCCAACTTTAATCGCCTTGTGACAATTCATACAAGTATTGGTCGCAGGAATAACCGAATGCTTGCTTCTGCGTGCACCATCGTGGCAATACTGACACTCAATCTGATGCAGTCCGGCGTGTGTTTCGTGAGAGAAAGCGATCGGCTGCTCAGGAGCATATGCCTGTTGTCTGTTTAAACCGATGGCATTGTTAACGGTGGTATATCCTCCAAATACGATCAATGCAAATAAGAGCAGTGATATAATGCCTTTGGATGTTAAGATGGACCAAACCGAACGTGGAGCTTGCGTTGCGAGGCCTGCTTCCTTATCGGCCAGAAATTTAAGCCGGCTCATCACCCGCGTCAAAATCAAAGCAAGAAGTCCCAGGAATGCAATAATGATGGCGTAGTAGGTACCGTTATTGGAAGAGGAACCCTCTGCTCCACCCGCAACGGCCGCAGCACCAGCAGCAGCTGCTGCCCCATATGTCCCAGTATAAACTCCATCTATGTAAGCAAGGACATCGGTAACATCATCGTCCGTCAATGCAGGAAAGGCCTGCATGAGGCTCTTGTTGTTGTCGTTGTATACCTGTACGGCTCTGGGGTGCCCGGTGGCGATCAGTGCCTGAGAGTTTTTGATCCATGAGTAGAGATCCTCAATCGGATAGTCTGCCCATCGCTCCTGTACCCCTCCAAGGGCAGGACCCGTAAGGGCCGCCACCATATTCTTGTTGTGACAAGAGGCGCAGTTGTTGCGAAAGAGCACTTTCCCAGCGTCTGGATTTCCCTGCGCCCATAGCGGCATACTCAGTCCGAGGACCAAAACCAGGTTTAAACATCTGATTATGAGTCTTTTATACATCATTCCCTGGTGACTTTAAAGGAGGTTTGCTTATCAGCGGCAAAAATACAATTCGTTCTATCTTCTTAACACTATACACGGCAACCGGTTAATTATTTAGACAAAATCCAGATAGTTTCATACCGCCACTGGTGCTTTAATGGTTGGATGGGGATGATAGTCATGGAACACAAAATCATCGAAGACAAAGTCTTCAATGTCATTGACCTGGCGTTTGATCTCTAAGCGCGGTAAATCCTTGGGCATACGGCTAAGTTGGGTTATGGCCTGATCCACATGGTTGTTATAGAGGTGTACGTCTCCAAAGCTGTGTACAAAAGTACCTGGAAGGAGTCCGCAGACACTGGCCACCATATGGGTCAACAAGGCATAGCTGGCGATGTTAAAGGGTACACCCAAGAACACATCGGCAGATCGTTGATAGAGTTGACAAGACAGTTTGCCTTCTGCAACATAAAACTGGAATAAACAATGGCATGGGGCCAGTGCCATTTGAGGTAAATCTCCCACGTTCCAGGCGTTGATGATGATGCGTCTCGAATCCGGGTTACTCTTAATCATCGAAATGGCATCGGCCAGCTGATCAACCGTCTCTCCACGTGCTGTGTTCCAGGCCCTCCATTGCTGCCCATAGACCGGTCCCAAGTTGCCCTCTTCGTCAGCCCACTCATTCCAAATGCGCACACCATTTTCCTGAAGATAGCGCACATTGGTATCTCCCTTGATAAACCAGAGCAGCTCATGGACAACGGATTTTAAGTGAATCTTCTTTGTGGTAACCAAAGGGAAACCTTCACTTAAATCAAAACGCATCTGATGACCAAAGACACTCCGAGTCCCAGTGCCGGTTCGGTCAGACTTTGGAGCCCCTTCTTCTAGAATGTGTCGGAGTAGCTCAAGATAAGCGTGCATGGGGGCAAATGTAATATTAAGATTATTTAAATCTGAGCTCTCGGGTTCTTATGTGACCACCGATGCCACTTTTTTTATCCAAATCACCACAATTGATCGGCAAGCCAATAACATTGGGTCGACTCCTCCCCTACCATCCCATCGTTGGCCTATGGAAGTTTGATTCAAGGGATAAATGGTACATTTGATCAGACCCTAGCACCTATCGGTTTTTTATAAAATCTGAAAACGACAACCGCATGGTTTTTTTAGAATTTGAGAAACCTCTCGAGACACTATACGAGCAACTGGACAAGATCAAGCAAGTGGGCAGTGAAGGCGATCTAAATGTCAAGCCCATGATCAAAGAATTAGAGTCAAAGATCAAAGCCAAAAGCCTGGAGATATACAGCGGTCTGAGTGGCTGGCAAAAGGTCCAACTCTCGCGACATCCTGAGCGTCCCTACACGCTATATTACATCGAGCAAATGTGCGACAGCTTCGTTGAGCTGCACGGGGACCGTAGATTTAGTGATGACAAAGCAATCGTAGGAGGCCTGGCGAGGATAAATGGCACCTCTTTCGTCGTGATTGGCCACCAAAAGGGCATCAATACAAAAATGCGCCAGTATCGAAATTTTGGCATGGCCAATCCAGAGGGATACCGAAAAGCCAATAGGTTGATGAAACTGGCCGAAAAGTTTGATCTGCCCGTTGTCTGCATGATTGATACTCCCGGAGCCTTCCCGGGTATCGAAGCTGAGGAAAGAGGTCAAGCAGAAGCCATTGCACGCAATCTAATGACCATGGCAGATTTGGAAACGCCCATCATATGCTACATCATTGGAGAAGGTGCCTCTGGAGGAGCAATTGGGATTGGTCTGGGCGATGCGGTGTACATGTTTGAAAACACCTGGTACTCTGTCATCTCACCCGAATCGTGTTCTTCGATATTATGGCGCAGCTGGGACTACAAGGAGCAAGCAGCCGAAGCGCTTAAACTTACTGCTGACCATATGTTTGAATTTGGTCTTGTTGATGGCATTCTCAATGAACCATTGGGTGCCGCTCATACGCACCCCGAGGAAATGGCTCAGTCATTCAAGAAACACATCAAACAACAGATTGCTCGACTATCCAAAATCCCAAAAGAAGAGCTGCTGAATAAGCGCATTGCAAAATATCGCGAGATGGGACAATTTGTGGTAAAAGAGGAGCCTGTAACACCTGCATGAAAGGATACCTCCGAAGGTGGCAGGAAAAGAACCTCCGCACCATCATAGGACAGACGGATAAGGGACAACTTGAAGCGGGCCCAGTAGCCGCTATTAAGTTTACTGGCATCGTTTTCGTCGCGCAGAGCCTTCCCCATGTAGAAGCCGTGGTACGCTTTGTCAAAAAGCTAGAATCTTTGGATCAACGCTGTGTTTACCTTGCCTTTGTTCCGCGTCAGATTTCTCGAAAAGTTGACTATGGATACATGCATTTCAGTCAAAGGGACTTCAATTTATTGGGCATCCCCCGGAATCGGCACATTGTCACGTTTAGTCGACGGCATTTTTCGTCGATTATAAACCTCGACACCACAGACGAACTCGGACTGCACTACCTATCTTCGAAGATTCCCGCAAAATTCAAAATTGGCCTAGGGAGTGAATTTCAGGAAAACTATGACGTTTGCCTCACTCCTAATGTGGATGATTCGTTAGAGGCTACGCTCGAAAAAACTTTGGATATCTTTACCAAGACGTGCCTGCAATGAATTTTTTACGAGGTATTGGGACCGCCCTCATCACTCCATTTAAGGGAGGCGAAGTAGATTATCCTACGCTCTCCGCTCTGGTCGAGCGGCAGGTAACATCCGGCGTCGACTACCTGGTCATTCTAGGTACCACCGGTGAGCCCGTCACACTTACCCCTCCTGAAATCGAAGCAGTTATAGCGGCCATCATATCTGCCAATAATTCCCGATTGCCTCTGGTGCTCGGCATTTTTGGCGGCAATAACACTGCTGCCATTTGCAACAGGTTAAAGAACACCAATTTAGAGGGCATCGACGCATTGCTCTCGTCTTCGCCGCACTACAATAAGCCAAGTCAGGCAGGCATCGTAGAACACTACCTTGCCCTGGATGAAGTCAGTCCTTTGCCCCTGATCATGTACAATGTGCCTGGCCGCACCGGTAGCAACATGACCGCAGAAACTACCGTGAGCATCGCCAATAGGAGCGAAAACATCATCGGGATCAAGGAAGCATCTGGGGACATGATCCAAGGAGCGCTGATCTTAAAACATCGCCCTAAGGGATTTTATGTGCTTTCTGGGGACGATCCGACAGCAATGCCACTGATTGCCCTGGGAGGAGAAGGCATCATATCCGTTATTGCAAATGCGTATCCGACTGCATTTGCTCAAATGACACATGCAGCACTGCGCCAAGAGATGGCAATGGCTCAGGACATCCACGCACGGTATCTTGATCTGCATCACCATCTATATGTAGAAGGCAATCCAACTGGAATAAAGGCTTGCTGCCAGCAACTTGGGTTATGTACGGATGAGGTACGATTGCCCTTAGTCAGATTGTCTGCACCAGCCCGCCAGGCGCTCCTTTCAGAAATGAATAAGATTGGCTCACTCCAGTCGTAGCGCTGAATTTTAATAGCTTCGCGGTTTTCTTCGCAATTCCGCACTTTTACCTGCTGAGAGACCCTCAGCAATCATCTTTAACCTTGGACATGACATCGTTTGCTGAATTTGGGCTCAAAGAGCCAATCCTTCAGGCTTTGGAGGATCTGCATTTTATCGAACCCACCCCAATCCAAGGCAAAACACTGGGATTGCTAATTCACTCGGATCAGGACTTGATCGGATTGGCACAGACGGGGACTGGCAAGACGGCTGCTTTCAGTCTTCCGCTCATCCACAACATTGAAGTGGGAAATAAGCAACCTCAAGCCATTATCCTGTGTCCGACGAGAGAACTCTGTCTGCAGATTGGCAGGGACATTCAGGCATATTCCAAATACATGCCCGGATTTCGGGTGCAATGTGTCTATGGTGGCAGCTCCATCGATCGGCAAATCAAAGCCTTGCAAAGGGGGTGTCACCTGGTGGTAGGAACGCCTGGTCGCACACTGGATATGATCAGGCGAAGAAAGCTAAAGTTGCAAGGTATAAGATGGGTCGTCCTGGATGAAGCTGATGAGATGCTCAACATGGGCTTCAAAGAGGATCTAAATGCCATCCTGGCTGAGACACCTGAGGAAAAACAAACCCTGCTGTTTTCTGCTACCATGCCCAAAGAAATATCACGGATGGCCAAGAAGTACATGGTCGATCCCCTGGAAGTGAGTGCCGGAACAAAAAACAGTGGCGCCAAGAATGTCAGCCACGAATACTTTCTGTCTGCCCCCAGAAACAGATATGCTACTTTAAAAGCCATCCTCGATAGTCACCATAACATTTATGCGATCGTCTTTTGTCGAACGCGTCGCGAAACGAAGGATGTCTCGGAAAAACTGGGTCAGGATGGATACGCCGCGGATGCTTTACATGGTGAGCTGAGCCAACGCCAACGCGATAAGGTCATGGACAAATTCCGCAGTGGACGATTGCAAATAATGGTCGCCACTGACGTAGCTGCGCGTGGCCTCGATGTGGACAATCTTACCCATGTGATCAATTTCAATCTACCGGATGATCCCGAAAGCTACATTCATAGAAGTGGAAGAACCGGTCGTGCAGGTCAGAAGGGCACCTCCATCGTCATCATCCATGCTAGAGAGAAAAGGAAAATATCGACGCTTGAAAAAAAGCTCGGAGCAGACTTCAAAGAGGGTGTCTTGCCTAGTGCAAAGGAACTGGCACACAAGAAACTATTTGCCTACATCGCAGCACTAGAAAAAACGGATGCCAGCAACGCAGCGGTGGAAGAAATCCTTCCTGAGGCCTTGAAGAAAATATCATGGCTCACAAAGGAAGATCTTGTTGCCCGAATGCTCACCCTTGAATCAACGCGGCTAAAGATTGATGCCCATCCCGGAGGCAGGACCAAGGATAAAAAATCGAAGCGCAAGCGTGAGGATAACACTGCCAAAGGGAAGCATGAAAAAGGGAAGAAATCAAAGAAAAACAAGCAGGGACGTGACGCGGATATGGACACCAAATTCAGTCGGTTTCACATTAACATTGGCAAGAAGAAGCTGACTCCGCACACGCTGATTGGGTTGGTCAACGAGCAACTGCGCAGCGACAGTTTTGAGATTGGTAAGATTGAAATATTTGGTTCATTCTCGTTTTTTGAAGTAGAGTCTGCTTACGAGAAGAAGCTCTTGAAGGCCTTTCAGAAGGTGAAGTTCAGGGGGGATCGCGTCAAAGTTGAGTTGGCCGAGCCGAAACGACGAGGGTAAGGGTGCGACCTGGAGCTTTATGCCGCCAGTCTCCGCAACATTCCACTGAAGATCAATCCATGAAAAGGCAAAACGCTATACCAATACAGCCTCCCTATTAGACCTAAGGGCCTGAACGTTGCGGTCTGAATCAACCTTGATCCTTCTAGACGGAACTCCAACCAGGCGTCACCTGGCAACTTCATTTCTGCAAACAGGAGCAATCTTCCATCCTTGCGATCTGCATGCAGAACACGCCAGAAATCAAGGGCATCACCTGCCTGTACATCATACCGACTGGTACGTCCTCGTCGCAAACCGACCCCTCCCACGAGCTTGTCAAGGAATCCGCGAAATTCCCAAAGTGCATTGGCGTAGTACCACCCTGATTCGCCACCGATACTCCAGATTCGATGGAGGGTGTCCTCTCGGTTTGCGTAGGTGACCTCACGGCGATCAACAAAACATCCAAAGGTCGGCACTGCCACAAACTCACTTAAATCCAGAGAAAAGTCACTGCTGGAATACGCATCCTTCCAACTTGACACGATCTCGTTATTGGCTATTTTTTCAAAAGTGCGTTCTAAGGTTTCCCGATAGCTCATTTGCTGCAGTTCCAGGACTTGATTGATTCTCCGATCCTTACAAACCACTTCAATCTTCATGCTGTTGACCAGTGCTACCGCAAGGTCATAGGAGGTGGAGGTCACGAAATACAGCCAGTAAGAAGACAGTCGGGGGGTCATAACGGGCAACGTAAAGATCCAGCGCCGGAGTCCCCTGACCGAGGCATACTCAAGCAACATTTCCCGGTATGTCAGTACATCAGGACCTCCAATGTCGAACGATTGATTGTACGTCGCAGGATTCAGGAGGCTTTTGACCAAAACCGTGAGCACGTCTGCGATGCCGATCGGCTGGCATCGTGTATTCAGCCATCGGGGAGTAACCATGATGGGAAGCTTCTCTACCAGGTCTCTTATGATCTCAAAAGATGCACTCCCCGAACCAATGATGATGCCCGCACGGAGGGCTGTAAATGCATATGATCCTTTGGAAAGCTCCCGCTCCACATTCTGCCTTGAGAGCAGATGCGGCGAGAGCTGCTCTTCATTGGAGATGCCGCCAAGATAGACCACGTGCTGACAGCTGCTCTGGCTCATGCACCTGCGAAAGTTAATCGCACATCGCTCCTCCAGTTCAAAATATTTTCTACTTGAAGACATCGAATGAATAAGATAAAATGCACCGTCGATGGACGCTGGCATCAAATCAAGGCATCCATCATCCAAGAAATCCATTTCGATGAGAGACACCCGGTGGGCTATCGATGGGGGAACCTGCATCCGTCGTATGTCTCTGACCGCACAGACGACCTCATGTTGCTGTGCCAAAATGCGCAAGAGTCTCTTGCCAATGTATCCCGTAGCGCCAGTGAGAAATATCTTCATTCAGATATTCAAACAGTTTTAAAAGAGATTGTTTATTGCAGGCCTCAGTTAGAGCGAAAATTCCAATGGCATGATGACCCTGAGGAGATCAAAGAATGCATTCAGATCAGGAACTTTCCATCTTCATATATCAATTGCCCATCTGCGTAGATTTGTCCTCCATCTTGCATATCCGTGATCATATCCCAGTGGATTGTAGACTGATTTTTACCTCCATTTTGGAGGTAGGATTGTCCTACTGCCATATGAATCGATCCTCCTATCTTCTCGTCAAAAAGAATGTTCTTGGTGACCTTTTGAATATGATAGTTTGTTCCGATGGCTACTTCGCCAAAACGTTTTGCACCTTCGATAGCAAAGACTTCATCAAGCACCGTCTTGCCCACCTTTGCATCCCATTCAACGATTAAGCCATCCTTAACCGTCAGTACTATGTCTTCGACAGAAGCACCACGATAAATCGCCGGGTAGGTAAAATGGACTGTGCCATTCACGCTGTCCTCTATCGGGGCAGTAAACACTTCACCCGATGGCATATTACTTCGTCCATCACTATTAATCCAGATCCGATCCTTAACCTCAAAACAGATGTCCGTCGTCTTGTTTAAGTAGCGCATTGAGCTCACCTTATTAAGGTGGTCTACGATGTGTTGCTGCTCCTTTCTGACCCGGAGCCAATATTCTTCAGGATTCGGATCCAACAAGCCACAGGCACCAAAAACAAAGTCACGATAGGCACTCAGAGACATGCCCGCTTCCTGTGCAGCAGCCTGGGTAGGATATTGGCAGAGGCATCGTTTTAACTCTCCCGCGGCGGTTCGCCGAAAATATGCTTCGTTTAGTGGCTTGAGATGAGCCGCTCTTGCTTTCAGACGATCGCCATCCAATCCATGATCCTCGCGCAAATTGTATGGCGCACGAATGACCAAATAGGCATCGTAATCATGGATTCCCGCGTGTTGTTGCGGAGAGCACCAGGCCAACTGGTCGTCGGTGGTGACATGCTCGATAAACAGTTTTTGCTGCTCAGGAAAGCTAAAGTCAACATTAACATGAGCTCCCCTTTGCAATGCCTCTCGATAGAAATGGTGAACAAGAGGTTGGGCAAGAAAGGTCGTCCTAACGTAGACCCGATCTCCCTTCTGAATATCAAGACAATACCCGGCCAGGAGTTTGGCGTACGATTCTTCCATCATCGTGGTTGAAATTGCCCGTTAAGTTGGATGCGTCTGCGAATTTCTTCCATTTCCTTGATCTTCGGAATCAACGACTCTAGTCGAGAACAGAGTAATTGACACTGTTCTCGCGTGCTTTCACAACGCAGTATCTCATATTGGTCCCTGATGTCCAGCCCGATGCGGTGGGCCAGCATGTACAGCTCCTGCAGATTGAGGCCGGCATTCTTGTCTATGCGCATGATCTCATAAAGGTCTTTGACCATGGCCTCCAACTCATCGGCTTCATCGGTTCGAGTCTCATCGAAAGTCAAATCTTCCACCTCACCTTCTGGGTATAAATGTCTGCCCTTTTCAGAAAACGAGCGTAACCTAAAACACGTCACACCCTGAACCTTAACGTCCAACCGGCCATCATCATACTCCCTTACGACGTCCAGAAGTTGCACTTTGGTACCGACTTGCTTAACGGCATTGTCGATCACCGGAAGAATACCAAAACTGATGCCCTCCTTGCGACAGTGCGCGATCAATTCTTTGTATCGGGGTTCGAAAATGTGAAGGGGAACCGTTTGTCCTGGAAAAACAACCAAGGACAAGGGAAATAGGGGAAGTGTATAATTCATCTGGCGGTCACCATTCCATATCTTCCTCAGAATCTACTTCTTTAGCCGGAGCTTCTGTTGGCTCTTCCGCAGGAGTTGAGGGAGCATCGATTTCTGGAGTAGTTTCTGCATTGGCTGCTTCTTCAGCTAGCCGCGCTTCCTCTTTGCGTTTTTCCTCCCACTCTTGGTTCTTACGGGTGTATTCGTCAAAATCATAGTCAGGGAGCAACTCTGTTTTGACATGATCGATCGTCTCCGTGAGGCTCTCCAAAAATCGGTTGAAGTCTTCCTTGTAGAGGAAAATTTTGTGGCGTTCATACCCACTGCCATTAAACTTCTTGGTACTCTCCGTAATCGTCAAGTAAAAATCTTCTCCCTTCGTTTGTCTCACATCGAGAAAGTACGTTCTACGCCGACCTGCCTTCACCTTCTTCGTAAAGACACTGTCATACTGCGAATTGTGATCCATGATTTTGTTTTTCGATTGACCTAAGAGATAAGGTAACAAAAAATACTATACATCATCAAGCACCTCACTTACGCGCTGACGCTCATACATCTCGGCATAATACCCTCCCAATTGAAGAAGATCCTCGTGATTACCCTCCTCAATGATTTTGCCTTCATCCAAAACGATAATTTTATCGAACACCAAAGAGCCATAGATGCGATGAGTGATGATGATGGTGGTGGTATCACCTAAATCCTCTTCTAAGAAGCCCACAATCTTATTTTCCGTATCGGTATCAACTGCACTGAGGCAATCGTCCATTACTACAATGCTGGGTTTTTTAATAAATGCTCGAGCGATGGATATCCTTTGTTTTTGACCACCTGAGAGGGTTACTCCCCTTTCCCCCACCATCGTATCGAAGCCCTCCGGCAAGGCCAAAATATCATCCTTGATCGCGGCACGTTCTGCATAGTGCGCTGCTTCGCCATCGGACATCTCATCCTTGCCAAAACCGATGTTCTTTTCTATAGTGGTTGAAAAGAGAAATACATCCTGAGGCACATATCCAACCTGTCGACGCAGGGCTGCCAGGTTGTGCTTCCGAATGTCCAATCCATCCAGTTTGATTGTCCCATCCTGCACATCGTACATCCTCACCAAAAGCTCTGCAATCGTGGTCTTACCCGATCCTGTACGCCCTACGATGGCTAGCTTCTCCCCGGGACGTAGTGTAAAGCTGACTTCGTGCAACGCCCTGATGCCCGTATCGGGATAATTAAAGGTCACCTGATCAAATTCTATCAGCCCGGACAGTTTTGATTCTTCCTCTACTGTATTCACAATCACTGGGCTTACCGATAAAAATTCATTGATCCGTCCTTGGGATGCTTCGGCTTGCTGAACAATGGAAGCGATCCAACCGATCGCCGTCACCGGCCAAGTCAACATATTTACGTAGATGACAAATTCTGCAATGTTTCCTGGTGTGATGTTGCCCTTATAGACCTGGACACCTCCAAAATATATAGTGAGGATGGTACTTGCTCCAATGATCAAGAGCATCAGCGGAAAGAACAAGGCGTTGACGGTAGCCAGATTCATTGATTTGTCCTTGTAGACATCGCATTCTGCAGAAAAATACTGGAGCATATGTGGCTCATGCGTGTACGATTTGACGACACGAATGCCACTAAATACCTCTTGAGAAATGCTATTCAGTCGAGCCAATTGCCGCTGAATAACTTCGCTTTTTTTGTGAATAATCGAACTGACAAAATAAATGGAGAGCGATAAAATAGGCAGTGGCAAAAGACAATACCATGACAACTCCGGACTCACCGAAAACATCGAATAGATCACCATCACGAATAAGGTGCTGAGGTTGATCCCATACAATACAGCAGGACCGAGGTACATTCTGACCTTTGATACGTCTTCCGAAATGCGTGCCATGAGGTCTCCCGTCATGGTCTTCTTGAAGAAAGCGAGGTCCATCTTCTGATAATGATCGTATAGTTCCTTACGAAGATCATACTCAATTAACCGTGACATGACGATGATGGTCTGACGCATGTAGTACATAAAGATGCCCATGATGACTGCCAGCAGCATCACCAACAGACCAAACGATAGTAAGGAGCTGCCAATCGAACTCAGCAAAGCCTGCTGTGCTTCAAATCCATCATAAAGTCGATAGGATCGAACGTTTTCGTAGACCAGATCTAAGGCTTGGCGAATGGCTTGAGGTTGCAGGACTCTGAAATAGTTGGATAGGGCAACAAAGACAATGCCAAGCAGCAGGTGCCATTTGTACTTGACAAAGTAGGAATTTAGATACTGCAACTCTTTCACGGCTCCGCTAAGGTAGTTGCTTATCTCATGCAGTGCATGGAACCTGGCTGATTTTTCTATGGGACCAAATAAATCACCTATGGATCCACATTGGCCTGGATAATGGCTGTGGAGAGGCCCGGTGTCTTTTTGACTAAGCCTGCGGTGTGCTTTACCAACGCTTTGGTGTTTGCAATGATCTGAGGATCCTTCTCCAACTTGATCCAAATCTCAAAAATAAATTTGTTGCGCACACGGCCGATCCCCGGCTGGTGCGGACCACTCACTCTCGTATGCAAGTGTTCCTGGAGTGCTCGAGTCATCTTTTGTGCAGCCTCTGATGCTCGATTAAGTCGTCCATGTCGGACCACGATTCTGATCATTCGAACATAAGGGGGGAACAAGAAGGCTTTTCGCTCCTCCAATTCCCGGGTGGTAAATCCCATATAGTCCCCTTGAATGACTTCGCGAATGATGGGGTGTCCAACACGTCTGCTCTGAATGATTACTTTCCCTCTTCTTTTGCGCCTTCCTGCACGCCCCGCCACTTGGGTCATAAGTTGAAAGGCTCGCTCAGAAGCCCTGAAATCAGGATAGTGCAAAAGTTGATCCGCATTGACTACCCCCACCAGGCCGACGCTCCCAAAATCCAGGCCCTTGGTCACCATTTGCGTGCCCACCAAGATGTCGTACTCCCGATTCTCAAACTTATGAATCAACTTCGAAAGCTTCTTTCTGCCACGAGCCGTATCCAAATCCAGACGTGCGATGCGATAGTGAGGCAGTAGGAGCTTCAGTTCTTCTTCGATCATTTCCGTCCCAAACCCCTTCAGCGTAATCTCGGAGGACGAACAGTCTGGGCATTGTTGCAAGGGGCGTTCCACATATCCACAGAGGTGGCATCGCATTTCGTTTCGGTAGCGATGAAAAACCATGGTGGTATCACAGTTCTTGCACTCTTTGTGCCAGCCGCAATTGGAGCAAAACATGACGGGTGCAAATCCTCGGCGATTTTGAAATAAGATCGTCTGCAAGCCTTGAGCGTGGGTGTCACGAATCTCCTCAATCAGCAGTTGTGAAAAGAATTCGCCTCGTACCTCTTTACGTAAGTCTGCCAATATGATCTCTGGCAGTTGCACTTCCCCAAAACGCTCCGTCAAAACCACTTCATGGTATTTTTCGAGCTGTGCATTATAATGGCTTTCAATAGAGGGGGTAGCACTCCCCAGTACAATTCCTGCCTGATGATGACCCGCCAGCACCACCGCAGTATCTCGAGCCTGGTATCTTGGCGCTGGGTCCGTCTGCTTGTAACTCTGATCATGCTCTTCGTCTACAATGACCAATCCCAGTTTTTGAAATGGAAGGAACACAGCCGAGCGAGCACCTAAAACGATCCGTTGAGAATGACGCACCTCCTGCCATATCTCTGCCCTGAGATCGCCTGACATACGCGAGTGATAGGTCAGCAATTGGTCTCCGAAGACTCTTTTGAGACGTCCTACCATCTGTGTGGTGAGGGCAATCTCAGGCACCAAATAAAGCACCTGTTCGCCCTGCTCAAGAGCACGCTGGATCAAGTCAATGTAGATGCGTGTCTTGCCACTGCCCGTCACTCCCCTCAGCAGAATGGGTTTGACCTTGAGTTGTGTGCGGATTTCAGCTAGTGCGACTTCTTGAGCATTGGATAAGGAGCCTGGTGCAGTGATC
>JAHQVP010000306.1 GCA_019634275.1 Saprospiraceae bacterium | reverse complement strand
CCAACGTCCCACAGGCCTACAACTTAAATCCAAACCTCGAACAAGCTCCCGACAATCCGCATGCCTCGCATTTAAATGATCGCTATAGAAACGCTAGTGGTCCCCTGCTCAAGGCAAGGATGATGTCTGCCGCCGAAGTACACTTCATCCTAGCTGAAGCAGCGCTCTTGGGATGGAACAGTGGTGCCGATGCCACTCAGGCCTACAACAACGGAGTTTCTGCCTCTCTTACAGCCTGGGAGTTGGGTGATGCCTCTGGGCCCTACTTGGCTCAGGAACTCGTCACATTTGATGGATCGCTGGAGCGACTCATAGAGCAAAAATGGATCTCAAGCTGGACAGCTGCTGCCGAGGCATGGTTCGACTATCGTAGGACAGGATTCCCTCAATTGACCACAGGAGATTTTGTCAAGCGTCCGCGTATTCCGCTTCGACTGTACTACTCCAATGACGAGATTGACTTCAACCGAAGTAACGCGGAGGCGGCCATTGACAGGCTGGAGACAACGGAGTTTTCGGCTCCGGATGGAAACAATAGCGCATGGTCCCGAATGTGGCTGCTGCAGGGAGTGGAAGGTCCCTGGTAGCACTAGAGATGTGGCTTGTCTTTTCCAGGATCGCGATGGGCATTAGATGCCCTGAACCATGGTTAAAAAGCAGCCCGAACAATGCATCTCGTGTTGGTTCAATAACTATGCAGATATGTAAAATATCCATGTTCAGGCTGCATGATCAAAGGGCACTTACATGCGCGAGTGCGAATGCCAGTGCACATGAAAAAGCTACTGTTTTCGAATTCGACTGAGCTCAGACTTTGCCACTGTCCTGTTACTCAATTGACCTGTGGATAACTTGCCAAAGTTCCAGTTGAAGGCCACTTTTAAATATTGCCAATCACCTCTGGATAGGTACGTCCAGTCGTTGCCAAAAAACTCGGCGGTCCCGATAAATTTATAGTCGTCGAGGATGTCGTTTCCGATCAGACGAACAGTCAGTCGATCGCTCATAAAACGACGCGTTAGCGAAAAACCCAAGGCTGAGATAGGATCGTCAAGATAGAGGCCGTCGACCCTTTTGGATGTATATTGAAGGGTAACCTCTGCCTGAATGCCTCCGGGCAATCGAAATCCCTGGCTGGTGTAGATGTAGTAGCCGGGCTGTGCATTGCTGACGATCTCTTGCCCATCACGGTAGCGATGGTCTTCCACTCGTCCCACCAGGCTGTAAAACGACGAATAGCGACCCTTATTTACTGAAAAACTCAACGTCCCGGAAAACATGTTGGTGGATACAATATTGTCCCGTACAAATTGAAACAATGCCGGATTTTCCGGGTCGGCCACCTCAATGACCGTATTGATTTTGTCTTTGGTAAAGACATGATCCAATGAGAGGGAGATGCCATTTCTGCTGAAGGTCAGGTTCGAACTATGCGCGTATTCAGGCAACAATTGGGGATTGCCCACAAAAGAGACTAGTGAATCTACATAGATGGTAAAGGGATTTAGGTCTTGAAATGCAGGTCGGGCGATCCGGTAATTGTATCCTGCAGAGACGCGCAATCCACTTTCAAAATCATGCCCTATGGAAACTGATGGAAATAGATTCCAGTATTCGCTTGCAAACAAACGTTGTTCATCACCGTCGGCACCAGAAAGGCCTTCTGTACCTGTGCTCTCTGAACGAAGCCCGGCCGATACGTCGAGTCCCAGAACTTTGCCAGACAGCTGAACATAGGCAGCGAGTATGGTCTCTTTATAGTCGTAATGCGTGCTGAGCGCGGGGATATTGAAGTACTCGCCCCCTCTAGCCATGCCACTAAAATCGAGGGCGCTCAGATTATCGATTTGCGAAAATTTAAACCCTACAGTCGCTTTCGGCCCGCTGACAAAGTGTTTGGCAAGGTCTGCTTGGAGAGCAGTCACCCGGATGTCATTGCTGTTGATGGACCGCCTGTTGGTCAAGAAGCGACCTTCACCTCGACTGACCAACTGGGCAATATCTTCCCGCCGATCCAGTGCATAGGCAGAGTATTGTCCAGAAACAAAAATGTTGGAACCCATGCTATCAAGCGTCCGATCAAAGAAAACATTGACGTTTTCTGCATGTTGCTGCGTTGGACCGGAAAGATCCGTACCGATGTCAAATACATTTTTCGAGTCCTGCGCATAGAAATTTGTATTCTGGGCTTTGCGATCAGCATCAGAGTGTGTGCCATTGACGTGAATGCCGATCCTGGAATGGGCATCCGGAAGCCATGTCGCTTTGGCCACGTATTCCCCTGCGAGAATATCCTGCTGGTAGCGATAGCTGTTGACAATATCAACGATACCGTCGGTTTGCCGGAACGTTCTTCCATAGTCGTTTCGAGCCGTAAAGGCCCAGGGTCTTATACCATATGATCCTTGCAGTAAAAACTGACCGGACTTCACATATCCATTTGCTTTGGCATAGCCTCGCCAAAATCTTCCTTTTCCAACTTCTTGCAAGAAACCGACACGATGTCCAGCAAGGTACTTGCGCTTGGTCTTTATATTAATGATAGCATTGCCGGCGGCATCATACTTAGCTGGAGGGTGCTGCAAGATTTCTATTTCTTGTATTTCGTCAGAGCCGATTCCGCTCAGCATCTGAGCATTCCCAATCAATTGTCCATCCACATAGAGCAGTGCTGTACCCTTTCCTACCACTGATGCCTGATTGGCACTATTTAAAAAGACCAGTGGAGTATTTCGAAGAGCATCTAGTGCAGTCCCGGCATTGCTCATCGGTGTTCCAGCCACCTGTACCACTGCTCCTTGGTCTGTTCTCTTAAACACGTTACGGCTGGCTCTCACCTCGATCGTGGACAAGGACTGGGGTTCCAATCGGATGTCCCCCAGTGATACTCCTGCTCTACCATGTGGAATGGCTTGCGTAAAGGATTGATATCCGAGCGCCGAGACCACAACCAGATATCCTTCCGTCTGTGGCAAAGGTGTTTCGATATTACCCTCATAAAATACATCGCCGGAAATGAAAGTGGAGTCGCTCCTGCTGATGAAATGTATGTTGCCGATCTCCACAACCAATCCAGCAGCATCCGTCACGCGAGCCGTCAAATAGTGCAACGGCATATGCGTCTGACTCCAACCATTAAAAATCTGTCCAACTACAAATAAAAGAGCAGCAACGATTCTCATGTTATTGATTTTAGAATAAAAGTATCTTACATCTGGTGCCATCGAATAGACCATTTTTTGCAAATAGACTACACCAGTTATTATGCTGCCTTTTAAGACCATGATTCATTTAGATCGCAAAGCACCGCGGCCACTCTACCTGCAACTGTGCAATCAACTTATTGTGCTGATTTCTCAGGGCACACTTCCGAGGGGCACCCGTCTGCCAGGCTCTCGCAATCTGGCCACTCAGTTAGGGCTCAATCGTCGAACCATCATGTCTGCTCTTGAAGAACTGGAAGCACAAGGCTGGGTGGAGATTAGGGAGCATCGAGGGTGCTACGTCAGTAGTGAGCTCCCATTACGCAACCCACAAGCACTAGGTCCTTCCTTGGATCCTAAGCAGGATGGTCCCACTTCCTTCAGTTGGCAATCGCAATTTGACTTCCTTGAATACTATACCCCACCTCCTCGATCTCATAGACGTATCGTCATTGATGCCGGATATCCAGACGTTCGTCTTGCCCCTCACAAAGAACTGATGCGACATCTTTCTTCGATCGCCAGAAGCAGACAACAAGTCCATCTTCTGTCTTATGCCGATCAATTTACTGGCGACATCAAACTGCGTCAGGAACTATGCAGACACCTGCAGCAGTCGCGAGGTCTTCAGATCAAAGAGGATCAGATTATGATCACACGTGGAAGCCTAATGGCATTCTACCTCATATTCCGATGCATTCTGCAATCAGGAGACTACGTCGCAGTGGGAGATGTCAGCTTCAAGGTAGCGAACAACATCATTCGATTGGCAGGTGGACAGCTGATGGAAATCCCCATTGATGAAGACGGATTGGATATTGATGTATTGGAAAGGCAATGCCAGACGAAGGCCCCGAAGGCTGTATTTATCATGCCACACCATCATAATCCGACAACGGTATCGCTTTCTGCTGAAAGGCGCATGCGGCTGTTGATGTTGGCCAGGCAGTATCACTTTGCCATTGTGGAGGATGACTACGACTACGACTTTCACTATACCAATAGTCCCATACTTCCTATGGCAAGTGCCGATAAGACCAAATCGGTCATTTACGTGGGTTCTCTGAGCAAGACGGTGGCCCCTGGGCTCCGCACCGGATACATCGTTGCTCATCCGAAGCTGATCGATGACCTCTCCCGCATCAGCCGCTTTATCGACTGTCATGGCAATCATGCGCAGGAACGTGCCATCTCCATGCTTTATGCAGACGGTACCATTCGACGGCATCTTAAGAAATCGCTCCAGGCATATCGAGAACGCTGTCATCACTTCTACGGTCATTTGATGGATCTCATGGGAGACATGGTGAGTTGTCGCAAACCAGATGGGGGGTTGGCTGCATGGGTACAATTTGAGGATGGCATTGACATCCATTCATTGCGCAAATTGGCGCTGTCCAAAGGATTGCAAATCACAAAGCCTGTTTTCAGTGATCGCAATGGACAATGCATTAATGCCATACGCATGGGCTTTGCTTCTTTGACGAAGGCAGAGATGCGAAGAGCACTTATCGTGTTGAGGGATTGTGCACTGGACATTCGCCCAGCTGTAGCGAAAAGATAAGCATCTGTCGATCAAAGGCCGTCATGACCTACACAGAATACTATTTCATCAAATGGTTTTTCTTCCAAATATTCTTACTATCATAGATCAAAATCTTCATCATGACCAACGAGACTCCTCCTAAATCCTTCATGATTATTGCCATTGCAGCAGTGGTATGGAACATTCTGGGTTTGATTTCATTTGTCACACAAGTCACCATGAGCCCTGAGGCGATGGCCGCCCTACCACAGGAACAGCAGGATCTCTATGCTGCGTCACCTGGCTGGATGAACATCGTATTTGGCATCGCTACTGTGGCTGGTTTCTTGGGCAGTGTAGGACTCGCGATGAAGAAGATGTGGGCAGTACCATTGTTCTTACTCTCCTTGTTAGGAGTTGCTATCCAAATGGGGTATTCCAATCTCATGACGGATGCTCCCAAAGTCTTTGGCATGGGAGCCGTGATCATGTCAATACTGGTAATTGTGATTGCAGCCTATCTCTTACATTACAGTCGACAGGCCAGGACCAAAGGCTGGTTGCACTAGGATATAGCATTAGTCGGTAATCGGGCAGGCTCCATTTGTAGGAGCTGCAACATGTAGGCGATGCCTTTTATGTTATCGATGCTAGTGACTGTGACCTCCGCCATTTGCCACTTTTTGCAAATGACTTTGTAAGTAGTATGCGCCATCCAGGACTACTATGTCGTCAGCACCAATAGGTTGCAGTGCATGCACTTCTACAAAACGAAGTTGATTTACCCCGGTCTTCACCTCTGCCCTCACAAATACATGTTCCAGATGTTCGCCGTCATCTTCGTGATGGACCTCTTGCCCTTCATAGATAAAGACAAACTCCTTGCCTTCAGCCCGAATGATAGCGGTCTCAGGGAGACTTGAGACAGTCTCATTGCCGATCGTAATAAGGGCATTCAAAAACATGCCCTGGATAAGCTCTGCTTCATTCTGATGGATTTCTGCGTGAACCGCAACCGACTTGGTATCCGCTGCAAAAGATTTTCCAATGTTGTAAATCTCTCCGGAAAAAGCCTGGTTGGACTGCCCGGCGACCAGAAAAGTGACTTCTTGTCCTTGCTTGACACGGTGAAGGTCCTTTTCATAAATCATGAGATCCGCATGCATCTCAGAATTGTCAACAATGAAGAAAAATGGTTTGCTGGCAGCGACTGTTTCACCCAGATGCGCTTGGACCTTTGTAATATGCCCTGAGATTGGTGCTCGTACGGCAATCGTCATATCTTCGTTATCATATGTACCCACTAACGACTGCTCCAGGATGGAAAGTTGATCAGTAAAAGCCAGCAACTGATTCCTGAGATTGTCGACTTTGGCTCTTTGTATCTCCAATTGCTTTTGAGCACTGATGCGCTCATCAGCAAGTACTATTTGACGCTCGAGTTCTTTTTGTTCTGAGGCCAATGTTGTCTTTGCGAGCGCCATTTGCATGGAAAGTTTGGATTTCTCCTGTAGTCGTGTGCTGAGCTCGAGGCTGCGCACCTGAGCCAGGATTTCACCTTTTCGCACAATGCTTCCCTCTATGACGCTGATGCTTAAGACCGTCGAGGAAAATGGCAAACTAACTTCCGCTTGGTGCTGAGGATCCAATTCCGTGTATCCGTTGGCATGGATCACATCGCTAAGATTGCGCTGTACAATGTGGCCGGTATCTATTCCGGCATGACGAAATTGTGCTTCGTTCAGGTGCACGATCTTCTGGCCTAGCTCATTTTCCATCTCCTCCTCCGGATGCACTTCTGCATGATCATCATGATCATGATCGTGTGCACAGCCGCACAGAACGATGAGCATCAAGAGCATCAGCTTTGGGAGTATTGTGTGGTGTTGCATCTTATTCAAAATCTTTATTTAGATAATAATCCAGATGAATGTTAATCTGATTTAATCGGTGTATCGCTTCCATATGGTCATTCTCTATTTCAAATAGTTCTTGTTGATGTTTGAGACGCTCTCTTTTAGTGATTTCTCCAATCTCATAGGATCGATCCGCGGCCTGTGCCAGGAGCAATGATTTTGGAATGACTTCATTTTGATAGTATAGCAGTTCGTTCCTGGCATTTCGTGCCTGCAGCATCAGGGTGTTGACGCGTTGCTCTAATTCGAATTGCAGCGCTTCTTTTTCTGCTTGTCTTGTGCGCACTCCCGCGTTCGCCATGTCCCTCCTTGTTGCATATCCTTTGCCGAAGATTGGTACCTGCAGGCCCAATCGGATGCCATGAAACCTTGGCACACCGTTGTAATTAAACACCTGACCCTCAAACTCCTGGAGGCCTCTGATTGATTGAATAAAATATCCAATCTGAAATTCAGGTTTCCTTCTTGCCACCGTGATCTCAACATCTGCTCTGGCTATGTCAACTTGCTTGGCCAAAGCATCTAGCTCCGGTGGACTCACTTCGGCATCCATTGGCGACGATGTCGTCAACATCGAAAAAACATCAAGCGAAGTAAGGTTCTGAGCCACAGGTCTTCCAATCAGTCGAGTCAGCTCTTCCTCCACCACCCGGATTCTATTTGTTCCTTCCTCCACTTCTCTTTGCTTCGCGAGTGCATCCATCTCGCTACGGATGGCCTCTAGAGATCCTGCTTCGCCTGTCATCGCCCTCACTTCTTCGAGGGCTAAGCGTTCTTGAGCCAAGACCAACTGTTTCTGCTGATTCTGGACAGCACCTCTTACGAAAAGTAAGTCATTCCAAAGAAGCAATACTCTTTGCCTCACCCGTGCTTTTGCGCCCATTTCCGCAGCCGAGTAGTACAAACTTTCTTCGATTGCTCGAGACTTTAAGGCTTTGCTCATCGCGGGGGCAAAGACCTGTGAGATTTCAAAAGATTCATCAAAGCTGCGGGTATTCATCTGCCCCAGACTTAACAAAAACTGCGTCTTAGGAGGTACGTAAGTGCCCTTTTCAGCAAGTCTTGCACCCTCTTTCTGAACCGACTTCAACAAGATATCTGGTGCATTGGCATAGGCCGCCGAGATTGCCTCCTCGACCGAACCAATTGGATCCTGAGCAGATGCCTGAGTCGTACAGAACATCACCATGGTCAAGGCAATACCCTTTATTGCATGTGTCGGTTTGATGGGGGTTCGCATTTCCAAATATCGGTACAGTATCGGAAGTACAATCAGGGTGAGGAGGGTTGCTGTGATTAAACCACCAATTACAACCGTAGCAAGTGGTTTTTGCACCTCTGCTCCTGCACTTGTACTCAGCGCCATTGGCAAGAATCCTAGCGAAGCTACTGCGGCGGTCATGACGACCGGCCTCAGGCGGACTTCCGTACCGAGTCGAATACGTTTCAAAACGTCTGATACCCCTTCCATTTTTAAGTGATTAAATTGACTGACCAATACGATGCCATTGAGCACGGCTACGCCGAATAGGGCAATAAAACCGATACCCGCAGAAATGCTGAATGGCATATCCCGAATCCACAAAGCGAGGACGCCTCCAATAGCTGCAAGAGGGACTGCCGAAAATATTAAGAGCGATTGTGCAACACTTCCGAAAGTGAAATAGAGAAGAACGAATATCAAGAGCATGGCAGCCGGAACTGCGATCGATAAACGTGCGCGAGCCCGATTCAAATTTTCGAACTGTCCGGTGTAGTGTACATAGTAGTCTGGTGGTAAATCCACCTCCCGTTGAATCACTGATTCCAGGTCCTTCACTACACTTTCAACATCTCTACCCCGTACATTAAATCCAACCGTGATTCGCCTACTGCCGTTTTCCCGGCTAATCTGTGCCGGTCCATCATCATAGCCAATGGTCGCAATTTGAGCCAGTGGAATCTGATTGCCTGTGGGCAGTGGGACATATAGGTTATCTATATCCTTGGTGCTTTTCCTGTAGTCTGGCATGAGCCTGACAACGAGGTCATACTTTGCTTCCTCCTCGTAGACCACCCCGGCTTTCATCCCTGCAAAGGCCATCTGGACCGTGGCATTGAGGTCTTGGATGTTTAAGCCGTAGAGTGCTACCAGATCCCGGTCATATTCCACGGTGATTTGTGGAAATCCAGAGACACTTTCAGCGCGAGCATCTTCAACTCCCTCAATGCCCTGCAGAATTTCGACAACTTCATCACCCAATGATATCAGTCGCTCCAGATCAGCGCCAAATATTTTGACCCCTACATCACTGCGCACCCCCGTCATTAGTTCATTAAAACGCATCTGTATAGGTTGAGAAAATTCTGTTGTAACTCCAGGCAGGTCATCCAAAACATGCTCCATGCGTTCAAACATTTCTTCCTTTGTTGAAGCGGATGTCCAATGCTTTTTGTCTTCCAAAATGACCATAACGTCCGCTACCTCAATCGGCATGGGATCGGTGGCTATCTCAGCGCTTCCGATCTTACTCACCACCTGCTTGATTTCGGGAAAATTCTCCAGGAGCAATTGTTCGGCCTTGGTCGTGGTGGCGATCTCTTGAGATAGTGAACTGCCTGGCGGGATGATGATGTGCGTCGCAATGTCCCCTTCCTCGAGGGTAGGTATGAATTCCCCTCCGAGTCGCGTAAATAGGAAGATCGCAAGCGCCATGAGAGACAATGACACCAGCAGGACGAGTCTTGGAATTTCCAGACAGAAGTCCCTAATGGGACCGTAAACGGAATTGATACGAGCAATGATACTGGCTGAAAAGTGTGACCACCTCGAGGTATCCTTTTTAAGCAGCAATGCACTCATCATGGGCACATAGGTAAGCGACAATAGAAAAGCTCCAAAGATGGCGAAGGCTACAGTCTGGGCCATGGGGCCAAACATCTTCCCTTCGATGCCGACCAGTGCCAGTATGGGCAGATATACGATCAGAATGATGATCTCTCCGAAGGCGGCACTTTTTCGAATCTTGGACGCCGCCAGGTATACCTCATGCTCTCGTTCAGAAACGAAGGCGTGGGATGTGGGCGCCGAGGGGCGACTCGAACTATTGAGTCGATGCACGATGGCTTCCACAATGATGACAGCGCCATCAACTATAAGGCCGAAATCAATGGCTCCAAGGCTCATGAGATTCCCGCTAATGCCGAAAACATTCATCATGCTCACGGCAAACAGCAGAGCAAGAGGTATCACGCTGGCTACAATCAGCCCTGCACGCCAGTTACCGATCAGAAGGACGAGGATAAAAATGACAATAAGTGCACCTTCGATCAAGTTGGTTTGAACTGTCCCGATCGCACGTTTGACCAACACGCTTCTGTCTAGAAAAGGGGTCAAAACTACTCCTTCGGGAAGTGCCGATCGAATGACAGACACCTTGTCCTTGATTCGTCTGACCACAGCGGCACTGTTCTCTCCTTTCAGCATCATCACCATGGAGGACACCACCTCTCCTTTGCCATCCTTAGTGGCCGCCCCATAGCGAACTGTGTGACCAAAGGTCACAGTTGCAACATCTCGGATCAAGATGGGCACGTCTCCTCTATTCTTGATCACGATACGCTCAATGTCTTCGAGTGAGGCAACTGCTCCTAAGGCACGGATGTAGTGCACATAAGGTTGCTTATCAATATAGGCTGCACCTGTATTTTGATTGTTCTTCTTCAAAGCATCGAGAATCTCTAACATGGTTACATCCATCGCTTTGATCCGATGCGGATCAATCGAAACCTCATACTCCTTCTTAATGCCTCCCAGTGTATTGACTTCTGCCACTCCTGGAATTCCCAATAACTCCGGCATAATTATCCAATCCTGGATGGCGCGAAGATCCATGCTACTGTACCGATCCTCATATCCGGGAGCAGCAGTAACCGTATACTGATAGACCTCACCGAGGCCTGTACTGATGGGTCCGAGACTCGGTGTACCAAACCCCTCAGGGATCGATTCCTGGGCCTCCTTCAATCGTTCGTTAACCTGATTGCGTGCCCAATAGATGTCAACCTTATCCTCAAACACCACGGTGACTATGCTTAGTCCAAATCGGCTGACCGAACGCAATTCTATGATATCCGGAATGGATTTTAGAGCTAGCTCAATCGGATAAGTGATATACAACTCCACCTCCTGAGTACCCAAATTGGGTGCATTGGTCAGTATTTGCAGTTGGTTATTGGTGATGTCAGGCAGTGCATCAATCGGAAGCTTTTGCAGTGCATTTATTCCGAACCCAATCAAGGCCACTACCAAGACGCTCACCACTAATTTTTCCCTAATGGAAAAAGCAATGATGCGATCAAACATCTTTTTCGAATTTTTGATTAATCAAGTAGACTAGGACAAGCCTTCCGAAGGAAAGGCAGATCGCGTCTATACACTGGGAGGATGCCAAATGTTCGGCTGGTATCGGTGGAAATAGGACTGATCCAGCCTTTCGTCCACGGCTAAGCCCGGCTCCAGGAAGTCTGCACCGTCTGTTAGATCAATTTTTCCCGGAAGAAGCAAATGGCCGCAGCACACGCAGCTGCATAAAACAGGACAGCAATCACCTGAATTCTCCTTTTGCCTATTCCGATCGCTGATCTCTGTCCCCGTCTGAGCATGATCACAACAAGATGTTGCACATGGGTATAGGGTCATGCCAAATAACAAAACGGTCAAGACGATCACCAATGTCTTCATCTACCATAAAGCTACAGTTTTGGCACCACAATTTTTGGCACCGAAGTACTGCCTTCTCCTTCCCCTATTGTCGGTCAAGTGGCTCGACCCCATAGCGACGATAAGCCGCTTCCTTCTGTGATTGCACATCGGTATCTTCTGGATAGAATACATAACTGGGAGCCAGTATTTCTTTGACCGATTCAACCTTTAGCAGAAAGACCTGGGCGAAGGGAAACCGGGGACCTGCGATGGTACGCAAAGGAGCAGCATACCTTTCATAGTATTTGTCCTTGACCGAAAGGACCACGGCCGTCCCCTTAACCTGAAATCCCCGCTGTGTGAATACATTTACAAAAGACAGACAAACGGCTGGATTTGCCTTAATGTTCCTAAGCGTTTGGGGGGATGCCACATTGGCGATGGCAATGTCCTGATTCACGTACGTCCAAACTTCCTTAGGGGAGACATTGGGGTTCCCTTTGGCGTCAGCGGTAGCCAACCAGCACAAAACACTTTCGTCGATGGCCTGCTTAACCAACTCGTCGAGGATCATTTTTAACCTATTTATCGATTGCTAAATTTTCGAGCTGCAGCATACCACTTTCCATGATGTAGTCCAGTGCTTCGAGGGCCCACAAACGATAGGTCGTTTCGGACGGATGGACGCCATCGCTAAAGTAGTGCTCACTTCCCTTAATACCCGTTCGAGTCTCCCACTCATGGAGCGCTAAGACACGATCGTCAAACCATAGCTGCTCATCGGACAAAACACGCTCAGCAAGATCCTCCGAAAAAATATCTATGGATTCAACCAAGAAGTTCTTTAGCTCTTGAGGAAGAGCTGGAAACTCCTCGATCGGCGGCAAGCTTAAGAAGTATATGGGTGCGGAAGCCACCACATCTTTCAGATGAGCAATCAGTCGTTCTAACGATCGCTGCCAATGCCGCAGCGTACTTAATTTAAATGCATCGTTCGCGCCGATGCCCACTATAGCAAGATCAAATTCTCCAGCAGCATGCTGGGCCAAAAGTTCATCGTTGATGCGTTGGACCGTATATCCGCTGCGGGCCACTACCTTCCAGGCAACTGTTCTACCGGTAGCTTCAGAGAGGGATTTGCAAAAGTGACCTGCCAAACCCTCCCGGTGACTGCGGACTCCCACGCCAGCCACGGTACTCTCCCCGACCAACAGCACACGAATGGGGTCCTCAGATCGCCCCGCTATGGAGCCAGTAGTATCAGTGGCCTCGGGCAACTTTGGAATATACTTCAGAACCCTTCTGGCCTGAACATACAGACGTGGTAGTTTAGGAATAGATCGCCAGGCATACGTTCTATATCGCTGTGCAAGGGTGGTCAAAGGGTGCCTTTTTCTAATTGGTCGACGGCATGATGTGCTGCCCGCGCCGCTATGGCCATGTAGGTCAAAGAAGGGTTTTGCGTTGATGTCGAAGTCATACACGCCCCATCAGATACAATCACATTGGAACACGTATGGAGCTGATTCCACTCATTGAGTAAGGAGGTCTTAGGATCACGTCCCATGCGCACACCGCCCATTTCATGAATGTCCAAGCCAGGCGCTTGTTTGGTATCACGCGTCTTAATTTCCTTAAATCCAGCGCGCTCAAACATCTCACTAAACTGATCGAAAAAATCTTGCAACATCTTCTCGTCGTTGTCGTCGTAGTCCATCGCAATATGAATGAGTGGCATGCCCCATTCGTCCTTCTTCGTCGGATCTAGGTTAACATAACTTTCTTCTTTGGGTAGCGTAGCGCCCATCATATGAGATCCCACCCGCCAAGGACCTAATTTGGGTTTTGCTCCCAAGATGCTTTCTCGCAATTGCTCACCCCATCCTGTCGTCGGCGCCCCAACAAATCCACGACTTGCTCCAAAGCCAGCAGCATATCCCCGCAGAAAATCGGTCTCTTGTTTATACACATTCCGAAAGCGTGGCAGATAGCCGCTGGAGGGTTTCCTTCCGATCTCACGCAGTTCTCCAAAATCTTCACAGATGGCATTAATCTTACCGCGATAATTGTGGAAGGCAACATACTTACCTAGCAGGCCATTATGGTTGCCCAACCCCTCTGGAAACGCAGTAGATGTAGAATTAAGCAATAGTGCTATGGAATTAATGGCACCGGCGTTCAGGAAAATGAGATCCGCCTCATATTCCACGACTTGCTTAGTGTTCGCATCTATTACTCGTACTCCCTTCGCCTTTCCAGAACCTGAATCATACAGAATAGACTCTACAACGGCATCCGGTCGCAATGTAAGATTCCCCGTTTTAGCGGCCCATGGTATCGTAGAGGAATTGGCACTAAAGTAGCCGCCAATGGGACATCCCCGTTCACATTCTCTTCTGGCTAGGCATTTGCCTCTATTCTGTTCAAGATGAATGGGCTGAGGATCGCTGAGGTGTGCACAACGACCAAAAATCACATGACGGTCTCTGTAGTTTTCCTTGACTGACTTCTGAAAGTATTGCTGCACACAGTTAAGGTCCCATGCGGGAAGGAATTCTCCATCGGGCAGCACGTCTATCCCATCCCTATTTCCTGAAATACCAACAAACCGCTCTACCTTGGTATACCATGGCTCCAGGTCGGCATATCTTATCGGCCAGTCTACTGCAAATCCATCACGAGCCGGACCTTCGAAATCAAAATCACTCCAACGCTGCGTTTGCCGTGCCCACATCAAAGACTTGCCCCCGACCTGGTATCCTCTGATCCAGTCGAAGGGGCGGTCTTGCACATAGGGGTGGTCCGTGTCTTTTACAAAGAAGTGGGCATTGTCTTCCCGATAGGCATAACACCTAGCGATGGATGGATTCTCTTCTCGGATCTTTAGCGGCATCTCTCCCCGATGATCGAACTCCCATGGGTTCTTCGTGGCGGTAGGATAGTCCCGAATGTGTTTTACATCAGGTCCTCTCTCCAGCAATAAGGTCTTGAGTCCTCGCTCACACAATTCCTTGGCAGACCATCCCCCGCTCATGCCTGCTCCGATGACAATGGCATTATATCTGGTACTTTCTTGATACATTTTTTATCTGAGTTTAGACTGGAGCGCAAGGGGAATACGGATCCGGCACCAATTTATATTCGTGCATATCCGCCATATATAATTCAGAGGATCTGAGATGATCGATGCTGAGTGATCTCATCGACACCACGAAATACTCCAAGGCACCTGATATTTCAGCAGATGCCAATTGCTCCTGCATGAGATCGATTATTTCAGCAGGTGCTGCTTTTCTCAATTTTTGATATTGGGATTGCATCAATAGTTTGTACTCTTCAAATCCAGCCACAAATTGTGCCACCTGCTCGGTACTACGACAGTCATTCATCATCGTCAAAATGTACGCTGCGGGTTCACCGACTCTCTCCTTAATGTCATGTAAAGGCAGTATGGCTTCGGAGATCTTAGTTAAGTACTCCAAGTGCCGTTTATCAGGAACAAATCGCCCGTTCACGATAAGCTCTTCTGCAGGGCGATCGGCACATCCTCCCAAGAAAAATGTTCCGGCGGACATGATTGCAAGCGCCTCCAAGGCTTCCCTTCTATTCACAATGTTCTACACGTTTATGAAGAGGGAATATACAAATTCGCTAAAGTGCAGATCGAATGAGTTGCACTTTTAAAGCGTTCTTTCGACACACGTGGTGGTACATCGGTGCATTTGTTGAGGACAGTCCCGCAAAGGAAGATCAGATGACTTCATTTTTATCTGCTGTCCGTGACTATCTGTAATGCGGACAACCGTTTCGCCGATGTATTCGTAAGTGAGTGGATGGACCATTTGTGCCCATTTAACAGTGTCGTCAATCGGTTTGCTGGATAGTACCTTGATTTTGGGAGGGGGCGCTACCTTCTGATCACTGAACGTTAACTCCAGAAAGTGCCCCGCACTCAGCAAACCCACGGACAGGATCATTGATGCAAACAGGATCCCAAAGTAGTTGATTCTCATCAGGCTTAAAACGAAGAAATGCATGCAGCCATACCATTGCCTGCGGCATTAACACGACGGTAACAATCTTTTGCAATGCTGGAAACAAACATGAAGATCATTCATGCAGTGTCTAAATCATCATCTAGATCTTTTGCAATCGCTGCACGTATGTCCGTCCTGACTCCTTATCCGTGAGCTGAACAACATACAGCCCTGGAGGCAGTTGATCCAGGCGGACTCCTCTGGACGTGCGGTGAAAACTGCTCTGTCCTCCTTGCAAGCTGGAAATGGAGACGATAAAATCATCCATATTGCCATAGAGCAACTCGAGTTCCTGAGATGCCGCAATGGGATTAGGATAAACAATCGGGGTTCGTTCTGAGTCTGCAAGTCGAATGGTCACCATTTTCGAGATAGAGGACGATCCATCCCAGTCGATGGCTTTGATCCTAAAAAAGTGTTTCCCTGCTCTGAGGCCTTTCGCAATCGCATGATAAGACGCTGACGATGTTGTGGGGATCTCCATCATTGGTTTCCATTCCTCCTTAATCAATTGTTCTATCCCATAGTGTGACACACCAATTTCTTCACCAACTGTCCATGCCAATTCCACTGTTGCAACTTCTATCTGATTGATGGAAACATCAATAAACTGTACTGGCAGCACGGGGCCTTCACTATATGTACAGGTATCTCCCCGTATGATCAGGTCGCCAAACAAAGAATCCGCCTGGGCATTGCAAGCCCCATTGCCTCCTCCGCTTTTATACACCGCTGCATCCTCTGGTGTGCCACTACCTTCTTCGTAATAGTAGACTGCGCCATCAAATTCGATCGAATCCGTTAGGGGTGGAATGATGCTGTCCCACACCATGGAGACGCAGAAGTCATTGCGTGAGATCTCCACTCCTGCTGGACATTGTAAACCGAAAGACGTACAGGTAATCATCGTATCCGGAATACCTGGGCCTTGAATCTGGAGAACAATGGAATCGCAGTGAAGAGAATCTAGTGTCACTACGTCGCAATCGTTTTGGGCTCGATAGAGATTACCAACGGTAATGGTGTCGCCCATGTCTTCTGTCAGAGGGAGATTGAAGAAGGAAGAATCTCCATCGCAATAGAGAAAGCCTTGGAGCGTCCATAAATTTGCGGGGGGATTATCCCCAAGAAAACGAATGTTGTAGGCGATTTCGACATTCCAATTGTACCCAAATTCGCAATCTTCTGGTGTTATAACATCCGTTGGAATCAGCGATACTTGCACACTGTATCCATCTTCGGAAAATATTTCACACTGACCGTCTAGACTCTGCGAGAAGACAATAAGGAAAAAACTTGACAGCAATAAGCTGCCAGTGAAAAATCGGACACGATCTCTCATGGGTAATTTGTTTGAATTAAATATATCCATAAATTTCCATGCATGTTTATGCCTGATTGTTAAAGTATTAGAAAGGGTGCCAATGCGGTGTCAGAAACCCGAAAATTCAAGAACTTTAAGCATTCGGAAATCGCACGACATGAAGAAGAAGTCTTTGTTTGAAAAATCAATTTTCGAGGAATGCATCAAACGCCTCGATAGCATTGAGCAAGACGCAATGCCGCTTTGGGGACAAATGTCTCCGGCCCAAATGTTTGCCCATTGCAACGAGGTTCAAATCGTGGCCAATGGAGAGAAAGACTTTAAAACCAATTTCTTTTTCAAGATGCTACGTCCTCTTATCGCACGAGGGGTATTTGGGGACAAGCCTTATGACCAAAGCACACGAACGGCTCCTCAATATGTGATCACAGACAGTAGAGATTTCGATGTAGAAAAAAGCACTTTGATCGCAGCGCTTCAGCGCTTTCAACAAAAGACGGATAAGGAAATCAACGCACTAAGACATCCCTTCTTTGGACATGTCCCAAAGGACAAGTTAGGCTGGGGCATGTACAAACATTTAGACCATCACCTTCGACAATTTGGTGCTTGAGCACTAGACGAGCCAACAAAGTGCCTCCCTTTTCCGTTTATTACCTTAGACCGATCAAGGTCTTCCATTTACCCTCCATACGCATCTCGATCACACATTTTTTACAATTTTCGATTTGCGCTTATGCTAAAGTATTTATTCACGTATGCCGTTCTGCTGACAGGTTCATGCATCCTACAGGGACAACAACCCTGTTCCGGAGGGATGGCTGGATCCTTTCCTTGTGGCAATGTCAATCTTACGTCCAGGGTGGCCATAGGTTCAATGGGTGGAAGCCGAGGAAACGATGTATGGGGATGGCGTGACCCATCCAATGGCCGTCAGTATGCAATCATGGGGCTCAACAATGGCACCTCGTTTGTAGATGTAACCAATGCCAGCAGTCCAAGTATCATCGGTAGGCTTCCGACTGCAAGTTCGAATTCCTCCTGGAGAGACATCAAGGTCGTCAATGATCACGCTTTCATCGTGAGTGAAGCTGGTGGTCACGGCATGCAGGTCTTTGACCTCACCCGTCTTCGCGGGGCAGGCACAGGGAATGTCTTTTCTGCGGATACCACGCTTACAGATCTTGGAGGAGGTATGACTTTAAGCAATTCTCACAATATCGTTGCTGATGAGGTCAACGACTTTGTATATGCAGTCGGCTCAAACTTATGCACTGGAGGGCTGACTGCCATTGACGTTTCGAATCCGAAGGCTCCAATTTTTGCTGGATGTTTTTCTGCCGATGGGTACACGCACGATGCACAGATCATCAATAAAGCTGGTAGGCAGTATGCTCTTGCTTGCAACGAAAATTCGGTCACTATTGTGGATGT
>JAHQVP010000305.1 GCA_019634275.1 Saprospiraceae bacterium | reverse complement strand
TGTCTTTTGACTCCCTTGGTGTGCCCATCAGCAGATCCATTTGGTCCGATGCTCAGGGGCAGATCGCGCTATCTGGCTTACCCGCAGGAACTTACACTGATGTCGTACTTGAACTTAATGGGTGTCAATCCTTGCCCGCCACATTTTTGATACAAAACTCTGGCGTAGATGCGCCACAGCCGATATTGGGTAAGGTCGTTCCGTTACAGTCCTGTGATCCTCCTGATGGCACATTCGAAGTTGGCGGATTGGATCCTGGATTAAGTTACTTGCTAAGCTACATCTGGGACGGAATGCAACAAGACGATACCTTGCTCTTTGCAGATCCCAGTGGACGACTTGTGCTAGACAGTTTTCCTGCTGGCCTCTATACGTCAATAGAAGTGATCAAGAATGGGTGCCGGGGATCCTTGGCGGATGTGCAACTGATGACATCGCTCTCTGGTCCACCCACCATCCGTTCTGTTTCTCCTGATTGTGGCTTATCCAATGGACAATTGGAGCTTTCGGGCATAACCCCTCGACAGAGATTTAACATTGCTCTTGACTCGGCAGGGGTACGAATTGCTCGCCAGGACAGCAGCGATGCGTTGGGCGTTATCCAGCTGGAAAACCTTCCCACCGGGCGATTCGAGAACATCATCTTAATGGCCAATGGCTGCAGTACTCCCCCCGTTAGTGTCGAAATACAATCGGGACTCGAGATTGACGCTACCATCAACACCAATCCGGTGAGGTGCTTTGGTGAGCAAAATGGTTTTGCAAGTGTGGATGTTAACAATAGCGGGCCGGACCCTGCGTTTGCCTGGAGTCATGATCCGTTGATAGACACACGCGAGGCTCGAAATCTAATGGCCGGTGACTATCGCGTTACGATTACCCAGTCGGGTTTTTGCACCACCATTAAAGATTTTCAAATCAGCCAGCCGAGCGAAATCATCTTGACGTTCAATCGCAGTAATGTCCTGACTATGGGGGCCTCAGATGGAGCTGCAGAGGTTCTCCCTAGTGGCGGAGCAGGTGGCTATAGTTATCGTTGGGAAAACGGGGAGACCACCGAACGCATCATGGGGCTGTCCGCGGGCGTCTACTCGGTAACGGTGACCGACCAAAATGGCTGTCAAGGGGTAGACAGCATAGCGGTCGGAGAAGGATGCGAGCCCTTGCTTATCACTATAACAGCCAGAGATAACATTGTCTGCAGCGGAGACTCAACCGGTCGATTGGTGGCCACACCGACTAGTGGAACGGCACCATTCGCCTATCGATGGAGCCACGACCCAGCCGAACAAGACTCTATTGCAGAAGGCCTCGCTGCCGGGAACTACCAGCTTACCGTCACTGATGCCAATGGATGCAGTGGAATGTTTCCCTTTTTTGAGGTAACCAATGAAAATCCTCCTTTGGTTGTGCAGGTGGTGCAAAACGATGCCACGGAGAATATGAGCGATGGTAGTGCGAATGCCAGTGCCCTGGGAGGTGTCGGAGGATATACATTTGCCTGGAGTACCGGTACAGATGGCCCCGCCATTGCCGATCTGCCCGAAGGCAATTATTGGGTCCGTGTCACCGACGAACTTGGTTGTATGGACAGCATTGCCTTTGCCATCGGGACTGCAGATGAAGTATGCAATCTGGCCTCACGCACTTCGATCGCCCCCATAACCTGTCGTGGAGGATCTGACGGAGGCATCCGAATCACTCCTGAGATCCCAAGCCCTAATCTAATAGTCACCTGGTCTCATGATGATGGCCTCCGGGGCAATCAAGCGGAAAACCTCACTGCTGGTGATTATCAGGCTTTTCTTCGGACATCTACCGCCTGCACTGATACACTTCGTTTCTCCATTGCCGATCCCGCACCTTATCAGCCTGCCTTTTCCCTAACGTCCGATCTGTGTGAACCAGAAAGTGGATCCTTCTTACGATTTACGGATGATCCCGCCCTGGTATTGATTGATGCAGATACGATCTTTGATTATCAGTCCATACCCTTGGAAGTTGGGATGTACAGTTTGCAAACACGGAGTGGAGACGGCTGTGTTTTTGATACCACCTTCTCTGTCCATGCTTCGACCGGCCTCAATCTGATAACCCAGGATACTCAAATAAAGTTAGGACACTCCGTTGCCTTGTTGGCAGAATCATTTGGTGATAGCCTGGGAGTCACTTTTGGGTGGCGAGTAGGAGACACCATTCTATGTCAAAGGTGCACCTCATTGGAGGTGCGTCCAGCCTCATCGCAGTTTTTCGAATTTTTCGTGACGGATGGGGAGTGCACGCAGAGTGAATTTGTGCAGATCTTTGTGGATCGCCAGCAGTTATTTTTCATTCCGAATGCATTTACACCAAATGGGGACGGCATCAATGACCAGTTTATCGTCTATGATGGAAGAGGACTGGTTCGGGAGATTCGTGACCTGGTCATCTTCGATCGGGTGAGTCGGCAGATCTATCAGAAGGATGAATTCCTGTCCAATCAGGAGCTGCCGGATTTTCAGGAGGCTTTTGGTTCAGTAATAACACCCGCTGTATTTATTTATCGACTTCAAGTCGTCCTGTGGGATGGTTCTATTCAAAATGTGGTGGGAAACTTTACGGTAGTTGAGTAGGGAATGATCAAAGTAGCTTTTTCGCCAGTGTATCGGTATCAACTGCCAGAAGGGCATCGGTTTCCCATGCAGAAATATGAACTCCTTCCCGAACAGATCGTAAGGAGTGGAATTTTAGATGCATCGGCTTTTTTCGCTCCTGATCTACTGCCCATTGATGACCTTCTCTTGACCCATGATGAAGTGTACTGGCAAAAGCTGGCGTCGTTAACCCTTAGTCGAAAGGAAGAACGCGAAATAGGCTTCCCGATTAGGGAGGATCTGATCGTTAGAGGCAGGCACATCGCCCAGGGCACGCTGGATTGTGCCTTGCATGCTCAGCATGGAGGTGTGGCTTTGAATATTGCTGGGGGCACCCACCATGCCTATCGCGATCGCGGGGCAGGTTTTTGTGTGCTCAATGATATTGCCATCGCCAGCAATGTGCTTCTAGAAAAACGCTTGGCAAAGCGCATCCTCATTATTGACTTGGATGTCCATCAAGGGAATGGCACGGCGGCAATCTTTCAAGACAATGAAAATGTCTTCACGTTCAGCATGCATGGCGCATCCAACTACCCTTTGCGCAAGGAATCGTCCGATCTTGACATCGGACTGAACGACAATGCATCGGATCAAGAGTATCTGAAGACTTTGGATGATGCCCTTATCGAAATCAACCACGCATTTACTCCTGATCTCATTTTTTACCTGGCGGGTGCTGATATTTTATTGGGAGATAAGCTTGGTCGATTGGCTGTATCTGTAGATGGTTGTTTCCGGCGGGATCTGCGCGTTATGCAATTCGCACAACAGATGGATGTCCCTATTGCAGTGACCATGGGAGGAGGATATCATCATCGACTCGCCACGCTGATCGATGCCCATGCCAATACATATCGAGCAGCAGTGGAGGTGTTTCAATAGAGGAAGCTTGGCAATCACCACCGTCACAATCACTGCCGCAGACAGCAAGTCTCTGCACACGATTAGTTGAGACTGCCCAAATACTCTAGGTACGTTGTAAACGTAATTTCTTTTCGTGGAGTCATGGCCTTGACACCGTATTCAGTGTGATAGCGATGTTCCTTAAAGGCTGTACGAAGGCACGTCAACCAAGCTTCGTCCGTGTATGTAATGCCTCGGTCTTGCCACTCGTGACGCAGTTTGGTGGCCATTGACCAATACAATGGCGAAGCATAATGATAATGACAGGCATCGTCCAGAATCTTCTCCATGATGTTTTGTGGATTGTGTGTCCTCCGAGTCGACATGATGAGCGCACACACCCGAGTCATCATACGAGGGGCGACTTGATGTCTATTCATAAACTCTAAAGCGATGTCGCGGCTGGCCCTTTCGTGATCATCAAAAGAGCGAAGGTATCCCATGTCCTGAAACCAAGAAGCGATTTCCAATATCACAGATTCCTCGGGTGTGAGCTGAATCGACTGGGATATCTTCTTGGTCGCTTTAACTACTTGTATCGAGTGTTCTAAGTTGTGGAAGTGCAGAGCGCGACTCCGATCGCATTGGAACTGTTGTGCGGCAAATTGCTCCAATGATTTTTGTAGAAAGGGTAGTTGGGCATATATCATAGTCCTTTCCGTTTTGAGTGTGACGGATATAAATTGAGGTTATCACAATATAACAACAAACTTTCGGATCCCCGGAATCAGACTGGTCCTGGTCAAGGGCATTGCATAATACTAGTCACTCCTCACGGCTTCGATCGGATTTTGCCCGATGGCACGTACTGTTTGATAACCTACGGTCAGCCATGCAGTCAACAATGCTGCCGCTCCTGCCAGTAGAAAAATAAAGATCGACAGTGGTATGCGGTAGACAAAGTCACCCAACCAACCGCTCATAATGTACCATCCTAAAGGCGCAGCCACACAAAATGCAAGGAGAACCATATACGTAAATTCGCGTGTAAGCAACCCTGCCAGCTGCAGGCCGTTGGCTCCAAGCACCTTGCGAATTCCGATTTCCTTGCGCTTTCTTTCGGCATTGAATGAAGCTAAGCCAATCAGGCCAAGGCAGGCGATGGCAATTGCCAATGCAGCGAAAATGGCAAAGATGCGACCTTGTCGAGACTCTGATTCATACAGTCTTGCAAAGCGCTCATCGATGAAGGTGTATTCAAATTCTGAGTCTGGTTGAAATTGTAGCCACTTTGCCTCTATGTGGGCGATGGTCTCTTTAATGTCATCTGGCCGCACTCTCACGAGGTAGTTCCAGGCCATGTACGGAGCGATGAAATAGACAGTTGGTACGATCTCGTTCTTCAGCGATTCAAAGTGGAAGTCTTTTAAGACTCCTACGACCTTGCCATTCCGCTCTTCCCACTGTCCTGCTGACCAATCCCTGATTTCCATGCTTCCGAAGGTTTTTCCAATGGCCTCTTCATTGCTCCACCCGATGGCTTTGGCCGCTGCCTCATTGATGATAAATCCTTCGTTAGCGTCGGCTGGAAAATCTCTCGAAAAGCTACGACCGGCGGCCATTTCCAATCCCAATGTTTCGATAAAGTCATAGTCTGTCCAGACCGTCTGCATGCCCCGTTGTTGGTCTTCTGGCACCCCTTCTGGTCTTGCCTTCAGCGAGCTGCTGAGACTCCCGGGAGGGACACGTGACGATCCAGCTGCATTGATCACTTGGGGGCTGCTCAGCAGCTCGTTTCGAAACTCTTGATACCTCGTTCGCAAAGAAAGTGGTGTGCCAAATACGATCACTTGCTCCTTATCATATCCTAAGTCAATGTTTTGACAGTAGTCCAATTGCTTGAAAACCACAATGGTGACGACCAGCAGGAATATGGAAATGGCGAACTGAAAGGTCACGAGGACTCGACGTAGCGAAACTCCCTTCATTCCTTCTATCACACGACCGGCAAGTACATTGATCGGGCGGACACTTGACATAACAAAAGCAGGGTAGGAGCCAGCTGCCACCCCTACCAGCAGTGAGATCAGCACCATCGCGCCGATGTTTAAGGGGGCGAAAAGATCGAGGATTTTAAAATCAGTGTCTGCAACCGCATTAAATGCTGGTAAAGCCAGCATGCATATGACCAGTCCCACCCCAAGAGATGAAAAGGCGAGTAAGGTGCTCTCGCTTAAAAACTGAAGAATCAATTGCGAGCGTTCTGCACCTACTGTCTTGCGCAATCCTACTTCCTTGGCCCGCAAACTGGATCTTGCAGTGGAAAGATTCATGAAATTTATGCAGGCAATAAGTAGAATAAAGAGGGCAATGAAACTGAAGGCTCTGACATAGGTCGCGTCTCCGCCTTCAGCAAACGAGGAAATGTCGGTGGAATGTAAGTATAGACTAGCTGAGCGGCAAGAACTAAGAATGGAAGCGCCCACCTTTGTTTTATTCTTGGCTTCACTTGTGGCGGTGAATCTTCCATATCACAGCTTCTGTGGAGGCTTGAGTGGATGTAGGTGTTG
>JAHQVP010000304.1 GCA_019634275.1 Saprospiraceae bacterium | reverse complement strand
GTATGATAATTCCAGTCTTCATGATACTTTTTTTCTAATTGATACCACGAAACTAGAGGCTGAAGCCCCCTGAAATCGCCATCCTTCGGTGAATGGAACTAAAGCTTCGGTGAACGCAAATTTGTGAGAGGTGATTTCATTGGTCGAATAAGTAATTTTGCTGCCATGGACCCATCATCGCCTCTGCGGTCAAATCGGCATCTGATTGTGGCATTGTTTCTTGGCGTCATTATACATGGCGCCAGTATGTTCTTTACACTGGAGCAAACTTATGATGCACTGGTCCATCTCTTCTTTGCAGAACACTACGCCAGTAACTGGTTTGAGCCGTGGAATGAAAAATGGTACACTGGTTTTTCCGTGATGAGCTACCCACCATTGGTGCATCAACTGATTGCTCTTTGCTCACTCGGACTAGGTCTGAAAAGTGCGATGTACCTCGTCGCCTTCCTCATCATCATCCTGTTTGTAAGTGGTGTGTTTCGATTTAGTCAACTCGTCTTGCGACACGACATCACTTCGGGATACGCAGCCCTTATTGCCGTACTGTCCTCTTCTTTTGCAGAAGCCCTCCACGTGTTCGGGCAGTTGCCCACCCTTTTTGGTATCGCTCTCCTCTTACACGCTTTGCCGCATGTCTATTTTTGGATCAAGGACGCGAGACGCACTCAACTGCTTGTTGCGTGTTCCATCTTAGCCATTACGGTATGCTCACATCATGTCACCCCCATTTTCGGAATGGTCTTCTTCATCTTCCCGGTCATCGGCCTGGCATTGTATGATCTTGCCAAAGCAGACTCCTCTGATCTGGAAGTGAAATTTCCAGCTTTTTTCAAGGCCTTTAGATCAGCTTTTATCAGGATCGTTTCTTTCGGCGCTATTTCACTCAGTCTCATCATTGGCTGTATTCTTCCCTACTGGATCAATACCAAGAACAACCCTATCACGCAAATCCCGATCCCTCATGGCTCCAGGGACAGTTTTATAGAAGTCTTTTCGTCTGGACTTGTCTTTTTCTTGATTCCATGGGGTTTTTTGCTGCTGATCCTTCCCTACATATTTATTCGCTATTTCTCTAAGCGACTTCTATTCTTTGGTCTTTCTTTTTCGCTCCTCTTTATCCTGGGTACGGGTGGCACCACCCCGATTCCTAAAATGATCCTGGGCGAAACTGCATTTAATATCCTTACGCTGGATCGATTCACGTTCTGGGCGAGCATCATGGCCATACCCATCGCCGGCGAGTTTGCTTATAGGGTATTGGAAGGAGATCTGGGCGAACAACTTAGGAAACAAATCCGTCCTGCCTACCACCGTATCTCAAGTGGTGTATTGGGCATTCTGTTGCTTGCTATATGCGGCTTCACGATCACACTTGGCAAATTCAGGCCACTTCAACCGCAGAAAATCGAAATGTTGCCCATCACCAATTTCCTCAACCAGGATCAACACGATGAATGGCGCTATCTGACCCTTGGATTTGGTGATCAAATGGCATGGCTCGGTGCTCAATCATCGGCCTGGAGCGTGGATGGCAATTACCACTCTGCAAGACGACTACCTGAATTAACCAGCCGGGCGGTAGAGCGTCTGGAAAATTCAAAGTTCCGAGGAATCGAGGGACTAGGATCTTTGCAACAGTTTCTGACTGTGCCGGAAAAGTACAACCTCAAATACATCTTCTCACAAGATAAATTCTATGCACCTCTCCTTTATTTCAGTGGGTGGCAAAGGGTAGGTCGACTGGAAAACGGAGTGATGGTTTGGGAGCGTCTGGGCGTACCTCCTATTCCCACGATATCCCATCACGATCATATCCCTCGATGGCAAAAGATGATTTGGGGCATTATACCCATGACTATACTGCTATTGGGGATGTTAATCGCTGTAGTTTTTCGCGCCCGCAATAAGGGGATGCCCCCTTTTGCCCCCATCGCGTCCATGCGTGGTTATACGCTGCGACTGCTTCATCTCTGGCCGTATTTCGTGGTGGGCATTTGGCTCTTGATCGGCTTTCGCCAGGCAAATCAATCAAGTCGACATGCCAGTCCAGAGAAGGTAGTACTAGCGTACTTCGACGACCTTGACTTTAAGCGATTTGAAAATGCACATCAACTGCTTGATCCAGCTGCGGAGGTCTCTCTTGACCAATTTATGTTGAATGTGTCTATTTCGGATGGGTTGCTGAGCTCCTATGCTAAGCTCGATTCCCTGTCCGTACATATCAATGAGCAAAACGAACAAAGTGCACAACTATCCGCACATGCCACGTACATTACACCTCTTAAGAAAGTACACCAAAAGAGCGTATGGTGGACTACAATGAAAGGGGGAAAGTGGTATCTGATGCCGTCAGAAAAAAGAGACGACCTTCCGCCACGCCGCACCGTGATTCAAGGCGGTTCGGACTATCATCTTCAAGGAAGACGCAGATCGATTGCGGAGTTGACCGACCCCAATGACATCCTCAGCCAACCAGAGATCGCACTGGTATCAAGCAGTCTTGTGCTGCGCGACGGAAGGTATAGCATCATCGGGCGGCTGCGCAATACAGATCACCTTCCAGCGGATGTTGCTGTTCGCGCCACATTATACGATGAACAAGGAGAGGTCATCGCACGATTCAATGCAAAAGACATTCTGAAGCATCGACTCCTGCCACTGGAAGCAAGTGGTTTTCGCATTGACTTTGAAGAAACCGCTTGGTTGGACCCAAATTCTGCAGCACCCACTACCTTTGACCCCGATGAATTTAATCCAATGGGAATTTCCTCACCTTCGCGATTCAGCCTGGAGATTCAAAGCAATGTGACGGGGTCCGATTTGGACCGCTCTCTGTCTATCGCTAGAACTGGCCAGACTTCACAAGACCTTGAAATCACGCTATTTAATAGCGGCACAGAGGAAATCACCGTACCACAAATGCTGATCAATTACTATGACCGCGATGGAGTGCTGGACTGGGTGGAAGCACACTATGGCAATGAAGCCATCCGACAACAACGAAAGGTTAATGTGAAGGTCCCTCTAGAGGATTTACAAGGTATTTCGCATGTGGCGGAAGTCGCTGCCTGGACGTGTAACGGGCGACAGGAGGCCATACCAGAACATGTATTCACCTCAAATGAAGCATCTCTACTCCAATCCACCGACGATGCCACTAGAATCTTGATCGACCTAAATAGCTTCATCGCATCGCCACAATGAAAATATTTACGAGATCACTGGGCATCTTCGCCATCATACTTACTCAGCACTTAGGACATGGCCAAGTACTATTCACCTCCGTTCCGCAGGATACCATCGTAGCAGGCACACCTCTACAATGGATTCTGGAACGGAACGATACTGCAGACATCCAAATCATGTGCATGGGACCCATGGGGGCGGAGATCCTGGAGGCTTCAGAAGCGGGTAATAGGCGGGTATTTTCCTATCAGGGTACCCTAACTCAATGTGCTGGTGTACTTTATTGGTCTGTGATCGGAAGCAAGCAGGAAGGACAGATCGTGGTCACGCCGGGGAATATGACCAGCAAAATAGAGATTCGCTATGGTCCCGAACGGATTGAAGCAGGCAGTGGAGAATTTATGGAGGTACTGGCTACCGCCTTAGATTCCATGGATAATCCCATGCGGGAGGGGACCGAAATGATATTCACCACCCAAAATAGTGGTAATACAACCCGGGAACAACGACTCATGGAAGACATGATGGCCAGAAACAACGTCTATGCTCCATCAGTCGCCGGACCCATGATTGTCACGGGATCAAGGAATCAAATCGGTACACGAGAAATCGAGCTGATGATCACCCCAGCGCTTCCGGCCCCTTTCCGTATTTCTGCACACCTCATCCATGACTATGCCGATGGCCATCAGCTACTCACGCTTGAAAGTTCTAGAATTCTGGACTCCTTTGGCAATGCCATAGAAGATGGAACGCTGGTCCAGTTTATCATCAGCACCCAGTCCGACGGAACCTTGATTGCGTCTGGTCCCACTCACGATGGCAAAGCTCAAGTCGCTCTGACTCATCCTGAGCATCAGGAAGCGTGGACCATACAAGCCAGAGCAGGCAACACTGCATCTTCTAACAATATAAAGTTGACTTTCCGAGCAGCCATTGAGGATATTCCCCTGCACTTAGATCGCTCCACTCAACTGCTCGACATTGGACCTTTACTCGGGCCAGAGGGCCAGTGGATTCCTGATGGCATGCAATGTTACTTTGTTTTGAGACAGGATGAAAAGATCATCAAGGACGGCGTTCGAAGCACCATAGATGGCAGGGCACAGGTCAACCTTAATCTTTTTGATCTTAGGGCCGGCCGATATCAGCTTGAACTACGCTGTGGTGGGATGGAAAAATATTTATCGATTGAAATAGTCGAGGATGAGTGAGCTAAGGCGTCGTGCAATATTGCTGCTTACGTATGTGGTCCTTTGTGCCATCGCCGTTGCATCGCTTGCGAAGCTATTGGCCTACTTCCATGTGGGAGCGGATCGGTCTGCACTCTTGGAATCCAATGCCGCTGCGTTGCAAAGAACTGCTCACCCCTATAGCTGGCGCATGAAAGAAGACCTGACACACCGTTTCGGACGGGAAGCCCAGGCCCAATTGGCTTCGCATTTTATGCAGGCAGTACAAGCCCGACAGCTTTATCATTCACTAGAGGACGAGGAGATCTTGATTGATTTTTACACAGCAGCGTTTCTTGCCAAACTTCAGCAGTTCCGGGAAGAGCGTGCCCAAAACAAAGTACAACATCAAAGTCTCCAGCACCATTTGACGTTGGAATTTCTTTCTGAAGAGGGATCCCTGGCCATCCTGCATGATTCCGCCTCCCTTGAGGTTGTGGAACTGGTGCTGCCCTCCGGCGAGAAATCCTACCAATTTATGGAGGCTTCCTACAGAGCAATGATGCTGTTGGTGGATGGGAGATGGCGCATTCGTCATCTCGAACAACTCGATAGGAAGCAGATGCCACACACCACTCTATCTCACCAGTTGGACTTTACAGGAGACATCAAGGGCGTCAACTATTATCCGCAAGAACATCCGTGGCAGATGTTTGGAGAACACTTCGATGGAGAGCTCGTGGATCGAGATTTTGGCAAAATCGAAAGTCTTGGCTTCAATCACGTTCGACTCTTTGTACCCTTTACTAACAATGGAAGCAATTGGCACCTAGAGACACTCTGTATGCAGCTGAAGAAGTCATTGGATTATGCAAATACCCATGGACTTGAAGTGACCTTAACACTGTTTGACATGTATGGTGATTACGCTCTGCAGAGTTGGCCAAAAACGCTGACTCAGTTAGAAGCCCTGGTCACATCCTTGCGCGGGCACCCCGCCCTTCGGATCTGGGACATCAAGAACGAACCGGACCTCGACTATGCATCCAGGGGCAGGGAAAGGGTCGATGCATGGTTGCATTTTATGCTCCATCAAATCCGCGAGATGGACCCAAATCACCCAGTGACGATAGGATGGTCATCAGTGGTCGCTGCTACGGACAGTCCCCACGATGAGGATATCGCATCCTTTCATTATTATGGATCAGTAGAAGACTTTCCACCAGCCCTCCGAGACATGGAGGCACTAAAAAAAGAAAAACCGCTACTCCTTCAGGAGTACGGTTTTTCCTCATATGGTGGTTTTTTGTGGCCATTTGGTCCGAGGTTGTCTAAACAAACTCTTTATCATGAAGGCATGCAAAACATCATTTCTCAGGCCTCCATTCCCTGGATGGTGTGGACACTATACGATTTTAAGGCTGTGCCCTCTTCTGTAGTAGGTCGACTGCCCTGGCGCAAAGCACGTCAGAAGCAATTTGGTTTGATTGACCTTCAAGGCAATGTCAAGCCAGTTCTGTCGACCATGAAGACGAAGAACTGACTCCAGCCTTCTGAGTATTCATGACTTGATCAAAAGCCGCTAAGTACATGTCTGCGATGCGCGTCATCGGGTACCGCGTTGCTGCCTGATAGTTTGCTTTTGAAAGGGCCACCCTGTGTTGGTGATTTGCTACGATTCGTTCAATTGCATGTGATAGATCCTCTGCTGAAGAGGGATCAAAGAGTTCGCCCGCATACCCTTCGTCTTCCATAAGAAGGGCCAAGTCGCCTAAATCTGGCATCACCACTGCCTTACCATAGCTACCCGCTTGGTGCAACACCCCCGAGCTTCCAGTGGTTGATGTATAGGGAAAGACGACTACGGCCGCTTCATTAAATAGTGTGGGTACCTCTTCTTCCTCGACATACCCTGTAAATCGGATTTGCTTCACATCGGCATACTTCTGCTTGACGCTTTCCAGGTATCCTGGCACATTGGGATTGTCCGTCCCGGCGATCACGATTTCCAAATTGAGATTGGTTCGCGCTCTGATCATTTCTACCGCCTCGATCATGTCCTCTACCTTTTTGTAAGTGCCAAACTTTCCGAATGTCATTACTTGCAGAGGTTTGCTCTGATCCACTGCATAAGATGGCTCTTCAGCCGTCTCGAAGGTGCCATGCGGGATGTGCATGACGTTCGTTGCACGGTATTTCCTCTCTAAGATATCCACGTACTTGTCCATGGTTACTGCCACTTTATTCGCCTTTAAGATGATGCGTGTCAGCATGTTGCCAATCAGAGAGAAAATGGCTTGAAACAATCGGTTCGCAGTGAATCCTGCAGAGTCCAGATCGACCGTCTCCATGATGTTGTGCAAGAGTACGATGCTGGGTATCCTTCGCAGTCTCGTCACCATGGGTGTCAATAGGCCCAAAGCTGCAGCAATCTTGCTGTCGCCAAACTTCATAAATTGGAGGTTATACAGGATCGCATCTGGCTTCTCTGCCGAAATTGCCTTATTTATAGTAAGGATGTTGGAGAGACTATTGAAGGACCAGCAGGGTACAACACGTACCTGGCAACCTTGTTCTTCGAAACAGGTGTGCACTTGATCCGGCTGGACATCAGTCAGTAAGACGAGTTCAGTGACCGATTGCTTTTGTCGTAGTTGCCTCACCAGATGGAAAGCATATTCATTTAAAGTAACCTTGCTGGGTGGGTATGCGGTAACAAGTGCGAGTTTCATTTTCTAAATTTTCTATAAAGGTGAGGAAGCGCGAGTATCGAAAGCACCATCGAACGGTGAAGTGCATATTTCCTTCGGCGAATGGAAATTTGCCATCGATTAGGCTTGTTGGGATCTATACATCAAAAAGTAGCCCCATTGAGAGATGCAGAGAAAGGACATCATTACCATCTGCACCATCACTACTTGTGCCAGGCTATGGTGATATAAGATGATGCCCACCAATTGCAGCAGCGCAAAGCATGCCGTAATGATCACTGGGACGTACTGCTTCAGAGCGAGAAAGTAGTACACAAAGATGTTGGCGATTGCAAACAGCGTCGTCGCAAGGGCATACTTCCACAACAAGCCCGCCATCGCCAAGTATGGCAGCCGCTTCATCAACAGCATCCTGTGTTCCCTCTTTGACAAGCGGACTCATCGTAGCCTAGAAGCTCTCTTTATATTTTCTGTTATAGTCTTTGAGGCTTTCATCCGTACCGTGGAAG